>NZ_QQAT01000055.1:0-1036 GCF_003350365.1 Rhodococcus sp. AG1013 | reverse complement strand
ATCGATCCGGTACTGGTCGAACAGGTCATCGGCGGCTGTGTCACGCAGGCCGGCGCGCAGTCCAACAACGTCACCCGCACCGCGTGGCTCGCCGCGGGCCTGCCGTGGCAGACCGGCGCCACCACCATCGACTGCCAGTGCGGTTCCGCGCAGCAGGCCAACCACCTCATCGCGGGTCTCATCGCGACCGGCGCCATCGACATCGGCGTCGCGTGCGGCGTCGAGGCGATGAGCCAGGTTCCGTTGGGCGCCAACGTCGGCACCGAGGCCGGGCCGCGCCGTCCCGCGTCGTGGGACATCGACATGCCCAACCAGTTCGACGCCGCCGAACGCATCGCGAAGCGCCGTGGCCTGACCCGTGACGACATCGAGGCCCTCGGTGTCCGCTCGCAGGCGCTCGCGAAGCAGGCGTGGGCCGAGGGTCGCTTCGACCGCGAGATCGTCCCGGTGACCGCACCGGTCATCGGCGAGGACAAGCAGCCGACGTCCGAGATGAACGTCGTCAGCCGCGACCAGGGCCTGCGCGACACCACCGCGGAGTCGCTCGCGAAGCTCGAGCCGGTCCTCGAGGGCGGCATCCACACCGCCGGCACGTCGTCGCAGATCTCCGACGGCGCCGCCGCGGTCATGCTCATGGACGAGGACCGCGCCCGCGCGCTCGGCCTCAAGCCCCGTGCCCGCATCGTCACCCAGGCCCTCGTCGGCGCCGAGCCCGAGTACCACCTCGACGGCCCCGTGCAGGCCACCGCGCGGGTGCTCGAGAAGGCCGGCATGAAGATCGGCGATCTGGACCTGTTCGAGGTCAACGAGGCGTTCGCGTCGGTCGCCCTGTCCTGGGCCCAGGTCCACGGCCCCGACATGGACAAGGTCAACGTCAACGGCGGCGCGCTCGCGCTCGGACATCCCGTGGGCAGCACCGGTTCTCGCCTGATCACCACCGCGCTGCACGAACTCGAGCGCCGCGACGGCTCGACCGCCCTGATCACGATGTGCGCGGGCGGCGCACTCGCGACGGGCACCATCATCGAGCGGATCT
>NZ_QQAT01000054.1:0-1037 GCF_003350365.1 Rhodococcus sp. AG1013 | reverse complement strand
CTCTGTCCGAGGAACGGCGTGTCTACTTTCAGCTCATGCGGCAGGGTGTGAGCAACGCAGAGGCCTGCCGGATCGTAGGCATCAACCGCCGGACAGGTAAACGGTGGCGCAACGGGCGCGCGCCGTCAGGCAGGGCCAACGGGGCGCCACCGGTGACTGCGGTGGCGCCTCCACCCGGTCCTTCCCGCTACCTGTGTGAAGCCGACCGCATCAATATCGCGGATCGGTTGCGGGAGAAGGCCACGATCCGAGACATCGCGGCCGAGCTGGGGCGCAGCCCGTCGACGATCAGTCGGGAGATCCGCCGCAACAGGCATCCGATCAGCGGCCAGTACCGGCCGCACGCAGCCCAGGCCCGCGCCGATACCCGCCGGCCCCGTCCCAAGACCGGCAAGATCGGCCGAACCCCCGAGCTACGGGAGTTCAAACCCATTTGGACCAGCGGTGGAGTCCGGGGCAGATCTGCCAAGCTCTCCAGGCAGCCTTCCCCCCGGCAACTGGAGATGCACGTGGTCCACGAGACGATCTACCAGGCCTTGTATGTCCAGGGGTGCGGCGAGCTACGCCGCGAACTGGACCAGGTTCTGCGTACTGGAGGCGCTCGCCGCAAACCTCGCCGCCAGGCTCAGCAGCGTCAGCCTCGTTTCGCCACCCCGATGGTGATGATCAGCGACCGCCCCGCCGAGGTCGACGACCGGGCCGTGCCCGGCCATTGGGAAAGCGATTTGATCATCGGTAAGGACGGCGCGTCGGCCATCGGCACGCTGGCCGAACGGGCCACCCGCTACGTGATGCTGGTGCATCTTCCCCGCGGACGCAGCGCCGATCTCATGCGGGATGCTCTGGTGGAGACCGTCACAACTCTGCCCCGCAATTTGACTCGGTCGCTGACCTGGGATCAGGGCAGCGAGATGGGCGCCCACCACTCGTTCACGATCGCCACCGACATCCCTGCCTACTTCTGTGATCCCGCCAGCCCCTGGCGGCGAGGATCGAACGAGAACACCAATGGTCTACTGCGGCAACACTTCCCGAAA
>NZ_QQAT01000053.1:0-1058 GCF_003350365.1 Rhodococcus sp. AG1013 | reverse complement strand
GTGGCGGGGATCGGGGCGGTGAGCATGAACATCGGGTCGTCGCCGGCGACGGAGAACGAGTGGAACCGGGCGCGCGGGGTCAGGCCCAGCTTGGATGCCATCTCCTCGCTCATGATCAGGACGGCGGAGGCGCCGTCGGTGAACGGGGACGAGTTGCCGGGAGTGATGTGCCACTGCGCTTCCGGGAACCGCTGCGAGAACTCGTCGCTGCGGAACGCGGACTTCAGGGCGCCCAGTCCGTCGGCGGTGGTGGAGGCGCGCACGGTCTCGTCGGTGGAGTGCTCGTACGTCTCGCTGGATCCGGCCGTGACGGTGATCGGCACGATCTCGGCGTCGAAGAATCCCGACTCGATCGCCGCGGCAGCACGACGGTGCGATTCGGCGGAGTATGCGTCGAGGGTCTCGCGGTCGAGCTTCCACTTCGCCGCGATCAGTTCGGCCGAAATGCCCTGGTGGATCAGCCCTTCCGGGTACCGGGCGGCGATGCCCGGGCCGGCGGTGTCCTGGCCGATGGGGGAGGTGCCCATCGGGATCCGGCTCATCGATTCGACACCACAGGCGATGACGATGTCGTAGGCGCCGGCGATGACGCCCTGCGCGGCGAAGTGCGCGGCCTGCTGGCTCGATCCGCACTGGCGATCGATGGTGGTGGCCGGCACCGTTTCGGGGAACCCGGCGGAGAGCAGCGCGGTGCGGGCGATGTTGAGTGCCTGTTCGCCGACCTGCTGGACGCAGCCGCCGATCACGTCGTCGACCATCGCGGGATCGAGGTCGTTGCGGTCGACCAGAGCGCGCAGAACCTGGGCAAGCATCTCGACCGGGTGCGTGCCGGACAGGACGCCTCCGGGCTTGCCCTTTCCGGACGCGAGGCGGACGGCGTCGACAATGACAGCCTTCGTCATGGGAGTTCCTTTCGAATGGGGCCGTGGACGGTCCGTGCCGTCCGCGGCGATGTCTCCGGTCAGCGGCCCTGCCAGACCGGCGGGCGCTTCTCGGCGAACGCGGTCGGTCCTTCCTGCGCGTCCGCGCTGGTGAACACGATTTCCATGGCCTTGGCG
>NZ_QQAT01000052.1:0-1071 GCF_003350365.1 Rhodococcus sp. AG1013 | reverse complement strand
AACGGAGTTACACAATGCATTTCCACGATGACGCACTGTTCCCGGAGAACCAGGAGAAGCTGGTTATCACTGTCGCGCCGTACGGCCCGGAGTGGGCGGTGGAGGACTTCCCGGAGGATCTGCCGTTGACGATGGACGAGCATGTCCAGCAGGCGGTGGACTGCTACGAGGCCGGCGCGACGGTGCTGCACATCCATGTCCGTGAGGAGGACGGTAAGGGCTCCAAGCGGCTGTCGAAGTTCAACGAGCTCCTCGGTCGCCTGCGTGAGGCGGTGCCGGACATGATCCTGCAGGTCGGTGGTTCGATCTCGTTCGCGCCGGAAGGTGAAGGCGCGGATGCGAAGTGGCTCTCGGATGATGTCCGGCACATGCTCGCCGAGCTGGATCCGAAGCCGGATCAGGTCACGATCGCGATCAACACCAGCCAGATGAACATCATGGAGTTGATGACGCCGGGTGACATCAAGGGCACCTCGCTGGAGAACGCCGAGCTCGCCTCGACCTACCGTGAGATGACGGTTCCCGCCGGCCCCGAGTGGGTCGAGGAGCACCTGCGTCGTCTGCAGGCGGCGGGGATCCAGCCGCATTTCCAGCTTTCGTCGATTCCGCAGCTCGAGACGGTGGAGCGGTTGATCCGTCGGGGCGTGTACACCGGTCCGTTGAACCTGACCTGGGTGGCGATCGGTGGTGGCTTCGACGGCCCGAACCCGTACAACATGATGCAGTTCATCAATCGGGTTCCGGACGGCGCGTGCCTGACGCTGGAGACGCTGATGCGCAGCGTGTTGCCGGTGAACACGATGGCGATCGCGATGGGTCTGCACCCGCGCTGCGGTAACGAGGACAACCTGTGGGCGCCGAGCGGCGAGGTCAAGATCACCTCGGCCGAGCAGGTCCGTCAGCTGGTGCGGGTTGCCAAGGAGCTCGGCCGTGAGGTTGCCACGGGCAAGGAGGCTCGCGACATCTACAAGATCGGCACCACCTACGCGAACGCCGACGAGACCCTCGCCGAGCTCGGTTACGCCCCGAACCGTCGCCCCGGCCAGGTCGGCTTCACCCAGCACGCCTGAC
>NZ_QQAT01000051.1:0-1082 GCF_003350365.1 Rhodococcus sp. AG1013 | reverse complement strand
TGTACCCGGTCAGGACGTTGGTAGCGGGCGTGTCGGCTTGATGTGAAGAGAACCTCCGAGTGGGGTGTGGCTTGTCTAAGGCCCACATCCGCTCGGAGGTTCTCGTGTCCCACCGTAATGCCCGAACCACATATCTCGGCAGATTGCTCATCGTCGAGCGCTACCGAGATGGCTGGCCGAAAGCGCATATCGCCAGCGCAATGGGGATATCCCGGAAGTGCGTGTCGACGTGGGTGGCCCGCTACGAGACCGAGGGCGAAGCCGGGTTACACGATCGGTCCTCCCGCCCGCACACCATGCCGACCCGAACCGCAGCCGAAGTCGAGACCCGGATCGTCGAGCTCCGTGTGCGTGAGCGACGCGGGCCGGACTGGCTCGCAGCAGAACTCGGGGTGCCGGCCCGCACAGTCTCCCGAGTCCTACGGCGCCACCAGGTGCCACACCTGGCGGACTTGGACCCGATGACCGGTCAGGTGATCCGCTCGTCGAAAACCACCGCCGTGCGCTACGAACGTGAGCGGCCCGGCGAACTGGTGCACATGGACGTCAAAAAGCTCGGCAGAATCCCCGACGGTGGCGGATGGCGCGCACACGGACGAGCCGCCGGATCGACAGCCCGCGACCGCAGCACCCGGACCGGATTCGACTACGTCCACTCGCTCGTCGATGACCACTCCCGACTCGCCTACTCGGAGATCCTCCCAGACGAAAAGGGCTCCACCTGTTCGGGTTTCCTGACCCGTGCGATCGACTACTTCGCGGACCGCGGCATCACGAGAATCGAGCGGTTGATGACCGACAACGCCTGGGCCTACCGATGGTCCCTACGCGCAGTCTGCGCCGAACACGGGATCAAGCAGAAGTTCATCAGACCGCACTGCCCGTGGCAGAACGGCAAGGTCGAACGCCTCAACCGGACCCTGCAAACCGAGTGGGCCTACCGTCAGGTCTTCACCAGCAACAGCGAACGCGCCGACGCACTTGCACCCTGGCTCGAGTACTACAACACTCGACGACGCCACAGCGCACTCGGAGGACTCCCACCGATCAGCCGACTGCAACCAACCTGATGGCCAGGTACA
>NZ_QQAT01000050.1:0-1391 GCF_003350365.1 Rhodococcus sp. AG1013 | reverse complement strand
GGCTTGTAGTCGAGACGGATGTCGGAGAGCAGACCGTCGCCCACCTTGTAGGCCATGGTGTGCTGCATGTACTCGGCGTCGTTGCGATCCGGGTAGTCCTCGCGGGCGTGTCCGCCGCGCGATTCCTTGCGGTTGAGTGCACCGACGACGGTGACCTCGGCCATCTCGAGCAGGAAGCCGAGCTCGACGGCCTCGAGCAGGTCGCTGTTGTAGCGCTTGCCCTTGTCCTGGACCGTGATGTGGTTGTAGCGCTCCTTGAGAGCACGCACATCCTGCAGCGCCTGGGTCAGCGTGGCCTCGGTGCGGAACACCGACGCGTTGTTGTCCATGGTCTGCTGCAGCTCGGTCCGGATGTCCGCGACACGCTCGTGGCCGTGGTCGGACAGGATGACCTCGAGCCACTCCTCGACCATCTTCGCCGGGTTCTCCGGCAGCGGCACGAAGTCGCTGTTCTCGGCGTGCTCCGCGGCGGCGATGCCGGCGCGGCGACCGAAGACGTTGATGTCGAGCAGCGAGTTGGTGCCCAGACGGTTCGCGCCGTGCACCGAGACGCAGGCGCACTCGCCGGCGGCGTACAGGCCGGGGACGACGTCCTCGTTGTTGCGCAGCACCTCACCGCGGATCTTGGTGGGGATGCCACCCATCACGTAGTGGCACGTCGGGTACACCGGGACGAGCTCGGTGACCGGGTCGACGCCCAGGTAGGTGCGGGCGAACTCGGTGATGTCGGGGAGCTTCTCCTCGAGCACGTCCTCGCCGAGGTGCGTGACGTCGATGTAGACGTAGTCCTTGTTCGGACCGGCACCGCGACCCTCGAGCACCTCGAGCACCATCGAGCGGGCGACGATGTCGCGCGGCGCGAGGTCCTTGATGGTGGGGGCGTAGCGCTCCATGAAGCGTTCGCCGTCGGCGTTGCGGAGGATGCCGCCCTCGCCTCGGACGGCCTCGGAGATGAGGATGCCGAGACCCGCCAGACCTGTCGGATGGAACTGGTGGAATTCCATGTCCTCGAGCGGCAGGCCCTTGCGGAAGATGATGCCCATGCCGTCACCGGTGAGGGTGTGCGCGTTGGACGTCGTCTTGTACATGCGGCCCGAGCCGCCGGTGGCGAACACGATCGACTTCGCGTGGAAGACGTGGATCTCGCCGGTCGCGAGCTCGTAGGCGATGACGCCGGTCGCGACGGGGCCCTCGGGGGTCTCGGTCAGCGCGATGTCGAGCGCGTAGAACTCGTTGAAGAACTCGACGTCGTGCTTGACGCAGTTCTGGTAGAGCGTCTGCAGGATCATGTGGCCGGTGCGGTCGGCGGCATAGCACGACCTTCTCACCAAAGCCTTACCGTGATCGCGGGTGTGACCACCGAAACGACGCTGGTCGATCTTGCCCTCGGG
>NZ_QQAT01000049.1:0-1446 GCF_003350365.1 Rhodococcus sp. AG1013 | reverse complement strand
CTAGTAGGACTTTGTTAGGTCTGTCACGGTTGGGTGTGGGGTCTCGAGTTTCGGCGTGATCTTCGAGACGATGATGGGGTGGATGCCGCAGCCCTGTCCGAGGTCGATGAACGTCTTGATTCCTTTGTCGGTGAGGTGTTCTCGTCGTTGTTGCGTAAGGACAGGCTGGCGACGGCAGGGGTGTATACGCGAGGATTGATGCTCAGTGGTGAGCGCAAGTCGATGCAGCCGATGGCGGCCCGACTCGGTGTCGATCATCAGCGGTTACAGCAGTTCGTGACCACCTCCCCGTGGAAGGTCGAGCCGGTGCGGATGGTGCTCTCACGCAAGGCGTGCGAGCTCATCGCACCGGATGCGTGGGTGGTCGACGACACGGGGTTCGGCAAGGACGGCGATGCCTCCCCATGTGTGGCCCGGCAGTACTCGGGCACGTTGGGCAAGGTCGGCAACTGTCAGATCGCGGTCAGCGTGCACGCCGCGTCCGACGCCGCGTCATGCCCATTGAACTGGCGACTGTTCGTGCCGCAGGGCTGGGACGAGACCTGCGTCGATGATCCAGGTGCTGCGAGCGTCGTCGCGGCACGCCGGAAGAAGTCAGCGATACCCGACGGGGAGCGGCACCGGCCGAAATGGGAGATGGCGGTGGAGATGATCGACGAACTCCTCGCCTGGGGTCGTCCCCAGCCCGATGTCGTGGTCGCGGACGCCGGCTACGGCGAGGGCGCACAGTTTCGCGCCGCACTCTCCGACCGCGGTATCCCCTACATGGTGGCAGTCAAAGCAGCGACCGGCGTCTACCCGGCCGACGCCCAGCCCGAGACCCCGCCCCGGATCGGCCCCGGGCGTCCCTTCACCGCCCGTTACCGGGTGCCGAAGTCCAGCTGCAAGGACATGGTGATCGCCGCCGGACCGGATGCGGCGCAGGAAGTGTCGTGGCGGCGCGGCACCAAGGCCACACCCGGCAATCCTGACGCCGTCATGCGCTCCCGGTTCGTCGCCCTGCGGGCCCGACCCGCTGGCCACCGAGTGCCTCGCGCCACCGACGGATCGGTCGAGCAGGTGTGGCTACTGGCCGAATGGCCCATCGGTGCAACAGAACCCACCGACTACTGGCTCTCCACCCTGCCCGCGGACATCCCGATCGACGAACTCGTCCGCCTCGCGAAACTCCGCTGGCGCATCGAACACGACTACCGCGAACTCAAAGTCGCCCTGGGCCTCGACCACTTCGAAGGACGCTCCTGGCCCGGTTGGCACCACCACGCCACCCTCGTCACCGCCGCCCACCTGTTCCTGACCACCCTGCGGCTGACCGACCCAAAAGCCGGTGGGCAGGGCTGACCCTCTACGGCATCGTCCGCGACATCCAACGCGCACTCGCCATCTGGATCGGCACCTGCCCACTGTGTCACCACAGGTTTCCAACCTAACAAAGTCCTACTAGTG
>NZ_QQAT01000048.1:0-1506 GCF_003350365.1 Rhodococcus sp. AG1013 | reverse complement strand
ACCCGCGTATATCAGTCTGACCGCGCGTCGCACACCGACACGCTCACCACGCAGACTCCGGCCGAGGAAGCAACGAGGCGCCGTCGGGGTCGCTCGGGACTGCCCCCGGTTTGGTTGACATCTTGACCTGTGAGGACTGCTCGTCACAGGTGGAAGGATGTTTCCCATGCCGAAAGCGTTTCCCGAGGAGTTCCGCCGCGACGTCATCGCGGTCGCTCGTAAAGGCGAGGC
Source organism: Rhodococcus sp. AG1013 (assembly GCF_003350365.1). Lineage (NCBI taxonomy): Bacteria > Bacillati > Actinomycetota > Actinomycetes > Mycobacteriales > Nocardiaceae > Rhodococcus > Rhodococcus sp. AG1013. Next base: position 1,275 of record NZ_QQAT01000048.1, on the reverse strand, counting down.
CCCGCTGCGCCAGATCGCGAAGGACTTCGGAATCTCCGAGGGCTGCCTGCACCGCTGGTTGAAGATCGCCAACCGTGAGGACGGCATAGACACTGGCACGTCCACGAGCTCGGACGAGTCGGCGGAGCTGCGAGAAGCACGTAAGCGGATCAAGCTCCTCGAGCAGGAAGCCGAGGTCATGCGCCGTGCCGTCGCCTATTTGTCCCGGGACGTCAACCCAAAATGATGTTCCCGCTGGTCCTCGACCTTGCCGCTGACGGTGTCCCCGTCACGGTGACTTGCCGGGTTCTCGGATTCTCTACCCAGGCGTTCTACAAATGGAGGAAAGCGCCCGTAACACAACGTGATTGGGACGATGCGCATCTGATCGATGCCGCTCGCGAGATCCACGCCGATGATCCCGCCTTCGGCTACCGATTCATCGCAGACGAACTCCCCGATCGAGGCATCACCGCCGGCGAGAACCGCGTCGCACGACTGTGCTCACAAGAGCGCATCTGGTCGGTGTTCTCGAAGAAGCGAGGCGTGAACAGAAAGGCCGGCCCGCCAGTTCACGACGACCTCGTCGACCGCCAGTTCGCCGCTGGGCAGCCCAACGAGCTCTGGCTGACCGACATCACTGAACACCGCACTGACGAGGGCAAGCTCTACCTCTGCGCGATCAAAGATGTGTACTCGAACAAGATCGTCGGATACTCGATCGACTCCCGCATGAAGGCGTCCCTGGCAGTCACGGCGTTGCGCAATGCCATCGCGCAACGCCACCCGGCCGGAACGATTGTCCACTCCGACAGAGGGAGTCAATTTCGGTCACGGAAGTTCGTACATGAACTCTCGCACAATGGGTTACGTGGATCGATGGGACGCGTGGGAGCATGCGGCGACAATGCCGCAATGGAGTCGTTCTTCGCCCTCCTGCAGAAGAACGTCCTCGATCGACAGCGCTGGTCGACACGAACGGAACTTCGTATGGCGATCGTGACCTGGATCGAGCGGACCTACCACCGCAAGCGCCGGCAACGCCGTCTCGGAAAGCTCACTCCGATCGAGTTTGAGACAATCAACAGAGCCGCATACGCGGCCTGAACTACTCAACCCCACGAGTCAACCAAGGTGGGGGCAGTCCCCTCCCCGGCGGCGCCTCACCATGGCCTCTTGACAATCTTCTCTACATATCAGGTGTACCTGGCCATCAGGTTGGTTGCAGTCGGCTGATCGGTGGGAGTCCTCCGAGTGCGCTGTGGCGTCGTCGAGTGTTGTAGTACTCGAGCCAGG
>NZ_QQAT01000047.1:0-1587 GCF_003350365.1 Rhodococcus sp. AG1013 | reverse complement strand
GGGACCAGTGATCTTCCTGCCCATCAGGCAGCAGGATGACCCGCTCCGGGTTCAGTGCCTCGGCGGCGCCCGGATCGTGCGTGACGAGGACGACGGCACCCTTGTAGCTGCGGAGCGCGTCGAGGACCTGCTCGCGCGAGATCGGGTCGAGGTTGTTGGTCGGCTCGTCGAGCAGCAGCACATTCGCCGCCGACGACACCAGACCGGCCAGCGCCAGACGCGTCTTCTCGCCACCGGACAGCGTGCCGGCCGGCTGCTCGAGCTGCGGCCCGGTGAACATGAACGCCCCCAGCAGGGAACGCAGTTCCTGCTCCCCGGTGTCGGGGGCGGCGTGCCGGATGTTCTCCCACACGGTCGCGTCGTCGTCGAGGGTGTCGTGTTCCTGAGCGAAGTAGCCGATCTTCAGCCCGTGACCGGGCACCAGCTCGCCCGCATTGGGCGTTTCGGTGCCCGCCAGGATGCGCAGCAGCGTCGTCTTACCGGCACCGTTGAGCCCGAGCACGACCACCCGGCTGCCACGGTCGATCGCCAGATCGACACCGGCGAAGATCTCCAGCGACCCGTACATCTTGGTCAGGTCCTTCGCCATCAGCGGGGTCTTGCCGCAGGTGGCGGGCTCCGGGAAGCGGATGTGCGCGACCTTGTCGTCCACCCGCACCTCGTCGAGAGCGGCCATCATCTTGTCGGCGCGCTTGGCCATGTTCTGCGCCGCGGTCGCCTTCGTCGCCTTCGCGCCGAGCTTGGCCGCCTGCACGCGCAGCGCACCGGCCTTCTTCTCGGCGTTCGCACGCTCACGCCGGCGCCGCTGCTCGTCGGTAGCGCGGGCGTCGAGGTACTTCTTCCAGCCCATGTTGTAGATGTCGGCCTCGCCGCGCACGGCGTCGAGGAACCACACCCGGTTCACGACGTCGTTGAGCAGGTCCACGTCGTGACTGATCACGATCAGGCCGCCGTCGTGGTTCTGCAGGAAACCGCGCAACCACGTGATCGAGTCGGCGTCGAGGTGGTTGGTGGGCTCGTCGAGCAGCAGCGTGGTGTTCGACTTGCCGCCCGAGCCGTCCGAGGCCGCGAACAGGATCCGGGCCAGTTCCACGCGGCGACGCTGACCACCGGAGAGGGTGCGCAGCGGCTGCTCCAGGATGCGATCCGCCAGCCCGAGGCTGTTGCAGATGCGGGCCGCCTCGGACTCGGCCACATACCCGCCGAGCGCGGAGAACCGGTCCTCGAGCGAACCGTACTTGCGCACGGCCTTGTCACGGACCGCGTCGTCGACGGCCTCGGCCATGATGGTCTGCTGCTTTTCCATCTTGCGCATGATCTCGTCGAGACCCCGCGCCGACAGCACCCGGTCCTTCGCGAGGACGTCGAGGTTGCCCTCCTTCGGGTCCTGCGGCAGATACCCCAACTCGCCGCTGCGGATCACCGCACCCGCATAGGGCTCGCCCTCCCCCGCCAGGATGCGCAGCGTGGTCGTCTTCCCGGCACCGTTACGCCCGACCAGACCGATCCGGTCCCCGGCCTGCACACGCAACGCCGAACCCGGGGCAGACAGCAGCGTCCGCACACCGGCACGAACTTCGAGGTCGG
>NZ_QQAT01000046.1:0-1622 GCF_003350365.1 Rhodococcus sp. AG1013 | reverse complement strand
GACGATTGCCGAGATGCTCCTCGATCGCCTCGGTGACCAGCAGCTCGGTGTCCGTACCCGTGAGCAGGACTGGACGTGGGACGAGGTGGTCCGCGAGAGCGCCGCGCGCGGCGCGCTCGCGCAGTCGCTGCGCGTGGACGGCCCGTTCCACATCGGCATCCTCCTCGAGAACGTGCCGGACTTCCTGTTCTGGCTCGGCGGCGCGGCCCTCACCGGCGGCACGGTCGTCGGCATCAACCCCACCCGCGGCTCGGCGGAACTCGAGGCCGAGATCCGTTACGTGGACTGCCAGTTGATCGTTACCGACGCCGAGGGCATGGCGAAGCTGAAGGGCCTCGACCTCGGCCTGGCCGACGACCGGTTCATTCTGATCGACGCCCCGGACTACCAGGACCGCCTCGACGCCCACCGGGTCGAGCCCGCGATCGCGGACGGCATCGACGAGGACAACCTGTTCCTGTTGCTGTTCACGTCGGGCACCACCGGCATGTCCAAGGGCGTCAAGTGCAGCCAGGGCCGGCTCTCCCGCCTCGCGTACGCGAACACCGCGAAGTACGGGCACCACCGCGACGACGTCGACTACTGCTGCATGCCGCTGTTCCACGGCAACGCGCTGATGGCGCTGTGGGCCCCGGCGCTGGCGAACGGTGCCACCGTCTGCCTGCCCGAGGCCCGCAAGTTCTCGGCGTCGGGCTTCCTGCCCGACGTGAAGTTCTTCGGTGCCACGTTCTTCACGTACGTCGGTAAGGCGTTGGCCTACCTGATGGCGACCCCGGAGCAGCCCGACGACAAGGACAACAAGCTCGAGCGCGGCTTCGGCACCGAGGCGTCGCCCGAGGACAAGGTCGAGTTCGTGCGCCGCTTCGGTGCGGAGTTGTTCGAGGGCTACGGTTCGTCGGAGGGTGCCGGTTCGGTCAAGCTCGATCCGGAGGCCCCGGAGGGTGCGCTCGGCCGTCCCGCGCACGCGGGCATCGCCGTCGTCAACCCCGAGACGCGGGAGGAGTGCGTGCGCGCGATCCTCGACGAGCACGGCCGGGTGCTGAACCCGGACGAGGCCATCGGCGAGATGATCAACAAGGAGGGCGCTCGCGCGTTCGAGGGCTACTACAAGAACGACGTCGCCGACGCCGACCGAATCAAGCACGGTTGGTACTGGACCGGCGACCTCGGCTACGTCGACGAGGCCGGCTTCATCTACTTCGCGGGCCGCAAGGGTGACTGGATCCGCGTCGACGGCGAGAATACCTCCGCCCTGATGATCGAGCGTGTCCTGCGTCGCCACCCCGAGGTCATCGCGACGGGCGTGTACGCGATCCCCGACTCGCGGTCCGGCGACCAGGTGATGGCTGCGATCGAGGTGGATTCGCTCGACACCTTCGACCCCGTGAAGTTCGCGGAATACCTTGCCGTCCAGGACGATCTGGGTTCCAAGGCGACTCCGCGCTTCATCCGGGTGTCGACGAACCTGCCGATCACCGGCTCCAACAAGGTCCTCAAGCGTGAGCTGCAGGCCGAACTGTGGCGCACCGACGAGCCGGTCTACCGTTGGGTGGGCCGCGGCGCGCCGGTCTACACGCAGATGACCGACGAGGACAAGACCGCGCTCGAGGCCGAGTTCGTCG
>NZ_QQAT01000045.1:0-1636 GCF_003350365.1 Rhodococcus sp. AG1013 | reverse complement strand
GAGCGACCCCGACGGCGCCTCGTTGCTTCCTCGGCCGGAGTCTGCGTGGTGAGCGTGTCGGTGTGCGACGCGCGGTCAGACTGATATACGCGGGTTGGCTACCGCAGGACGGTGGGTTTCGGCTGGATCGTAACCGCTTGTCTAGCATCGAGCGTCGACTCGAAGGTCTGCTCATAGGTGTGTCGCGGGTCGATCCACGCGCTGCCACCACCGACCCGGGGAGGAAGCGGATCGGTGGGCGGTCAGTCGTCCATGACCGCCAGGGACCAGCACCAACCGGCCAGTTCGCGGGCGATCGCCACGTTCGCCACCGTCGGGCGTTTGCGGCGTTCGAGGAAGCCCACCCATCTGCCGTGCAGGCGATGGTTGCCCTCGTCCCCACGCGCCCGGGCAGGTGCCGGTGCCCGGTCCCACCGCGACCGCATCACCGCGCCGACGTGATACCGCGGCCGGTGATGCCAGGCCGCCTCGACCAGCAGCCGGCGTGCATGGGTGTTTCCGGTCTTGGTGATAGAACCTTGTGCGCGTGACGAACCCGACGAGTACTCCGACGGAACCAATCCGACGAAGGATCCGATCGTGTTGCCGGTGAATCGATTCCAGTCGCCGATCTCGACCGCCAACGCGAAGCCCGTCAAGGTGCTCACCCCGCGCAGACAGCACATCCTGCGGACGATCGGGGTGAACTCACTGGCGGCAGCCATCTCTTCGATCGCGGTGTCGAGGCGCCCACGTCGGGCCTGCATCGTGAGGACGTGGTCGTAGTCGGCGTCGAACGCCATCCGTGTCGCAGGCGAGGTCAACTGGGGTGCCGCTTCGGCGCGTAGCCAGCGGTCGTGCGCTCCGGTCCAGGCGGCGCCGCCGTAGTAGACGATGCCGTGCCGCAACAACAGTTTCGACAGGCGATGCCGTGCTCGCATCAGATCACCGCGGCAGTCCTCACGAGCGCGCACGAGATCTCGGGCCGCTTCCTGATCCACGCTTGGGATCGACACCGAGGTGATCTCGTCGAGGCGCAGCAACCGGGCCAGATGCAGTGCGTCGCGGGCGTCGGTCTTGATCCGATCCCCGGATGGTTTCTGCAGTTTCGACGGGGCTGCGACCTCGCACCGCACATGCGAGTCGGTCAACGCCCGATACAGTCCGAAACCGGTCGGGCCGGCCTCGTAGACGGCCGCCGCCGGCCCGGGTAGATCCGCGACCCAGGACCGGATGTGCTCATACGACGGGGTCAACCGGGCCTGGAACACCTCACCGGTGACGCTGTCGATTGCCGCTGCCGCGACTGAACGTGCGTGCACGTCCAGTCCAATGCTCGTACGCTCGGTGAACACCGGGGCCTCCCACAATTGTCGGATAGGCCGAACAGGCAGGTTCGTCTGCTCGGTAACCCACGAATCTTGTGTGTGAGGTCCCGGCCCGCAAGAGCGGTCCACAGTCGCCTTCTGGGGCGTCCCTCGATCACCGCCGACCTGGTCGGCGCAGGCTGTCGATGTCAACGTGGAGCACGCGCAGCGCAGCGAGCATGAACGACGTTGACTTCGACCCCCACGCCGGCCACATCCTCACCAACCGAGGGACGCCGACCACTTGGAGTGAACTCACGACAAGTCGTGTGTCACTACATACCGTCTAG
>NZ_QQAT01000044.1:0-1783 GCF_003350365.1 Rhodococcus sp. AG1013 | reverse complement strand
TGTCCGGCGGTTGATGCCTACGATCCGGCAGGCCTCTGCGTTGCTCACACCCTGCCGCATGAGCTGAAAGTAGACACGCCGTTCCTCGGACAGAGGCCGTCGCCCCCGGTTCTCCGAGCGATCCCGGATCTGGAACACCATCGCACTCCCCATACTGGGGTGTTGCGACGACCACTAGGACTCAAGGAAAGGTGCCGGGGCCGCGAACTACCCTTACCGGCTCAGCTCTTCGCGACGAGAGTCTTCGGTTCGCGGGATCTCAGCGACACTCCACCCCGTGAAGAACCGACGAGCATTGACCAGATAGCCCCGCAAATGCCGGAGCAACGCCCCCACCTCCCAAAACTGCAGATTCATACCCAATGGCCCCCTATCTCCCGACACTCACCCCGGACATGACATCAACGCAGGTCAGACACAAAAGAGCCCCACACCTAAAACAGAAGCCAAGCCCGTAGGGGTCTCTTGTCTGCGGTACTCACCGACCGCGGCGGCCCCGCTGCTGGACTCTCGACCGCGCTACAAGCACCACGACCGCACCACCACACACCATCGACGAGACGAACACATATGCAGCCACGCCCCACGACTGCTGTGCCGCACTCGTGGCGGTCAACGACGTCGTCAGCACGAATGCAGCAACAACACTCTGCCGAGGTGCCGCCCGCCAAGTCTCACGAAACCACGATCCCACTTCGTACCCACCCCCCTTACCTCCGAGTGTGCCACCACCCCTACACAACTGAGCCACACGACGAACCCCCACACCAAGCTCGAACACCGCCGCCCACCGGGCATCACCCCACCCGCCGGCCCCACCGGGACATGCCATCACCCCAACTCAGCCCACGAAAAGCCCCCACACACCCGAATCGGGTGTGTGGGCCGTCGACTGCTCAGCTCAGCAGATCACCACTGCTGGATGACGTCGAACCGGCTGCCCCAAATCGCGGGATCGCTCACGTCGAACTGAATGTATCCCCCACGAGCGACAGCCTCGTCGATCAACTGCTGGGCCGTGGCGTCCACATACGGCAGCGGAGAGTCGTAGATCGACCCCTCACCGACAGCCATACCGATCCACTCCAGCGGAACAACTACGTCGATCGCATTGCCGACGCCCAGATCACGCAGAATCCGAGTCTCGTTGTGGTCGAACGAAATCCCCTGGTAGCCCTCCCCCGAGCGCAGGTAAGCGGCCGACGCAGTACCGGCCGCAGTGACCATCAGCCCCGCCGCAGCAGCAGGAATCAGAGCAGCAGCGATCATGCGAATATGAGACATCAAGAATTCCCCTCCAGACATACCAGCCACATTACCGGCCGGTAAGTTTACTATCGAACCGCATCGTAGCCGAGACTCCCGGACCACCCCCGGCAGCCCTTAAACCCACTCGGGACGGCCCTCCGCCCAGGTCACGGTACGACAGGCCCCCGCATGCCACCCCGCCGGCCCCACCGGGACATGTCATCAACGCCGGTCACGCAGCAACGGCCCCACACCCGTCAGGGCGGATTCTAGGGGTCGTTGCAACACAATTGTTGTGTGCTGAGGTTAGCGAAGCGCTGGCGGGCGATCCGAGCCGAGCGCTTCACAAATCTCAAACATGCCTACCGACCGGCTTTTGATCGTCGCGGTCGTCGGGCAGTATGGCCCTCATGATTGAAGTGGGGGAATTAACAAAGACTTACGGGTCGACGAAAGCGGTGGACGATCTCACGTTCTCCGTGAAGCCGGGCATCGTCACCGGCTTCCTCGGCCCGAACGGTGCCGGCAAGTCGAC
>NZ_QQAT01000043.1:0-2507 GCF_003350365.1 Rhodococcus sp. AG1013 | reverse complement strand
AACTCTTTGGGGTACGGCTTCGGCACGGGGTACATCCTTCCAGCAGTGCCTCCCGGCACCACAGATCAGATGTCACCTATCCATGCAGCAGTCCCAGGCGCCCGGACGATCTGGTGCAACGTCAGTTCTGCCCGGAAGCGCCGAATGTGTTGTGGGTAGCGGACTTCACGTACGTGTCGACGTGGTCCGGGTGGGTATATGTGGCGTTCGTGATCGATGCCTACGCCCGCCGGATCGTGGGCTGGCGGACCGCGACCACGATGACCGCGCAGCTGGTCCTCGACGCAATCGAGCACGCGATCTGGACCCGGCAGCGCGAGGGCATCGACGACCTATCCGGGCTGATTCATCATCACGATCGCGGGTCGCAATACACGTCCATCGCCTTCACCGAACGACTCGTCGACGCCGGTATCGATGCCTCGATCGGCGCCACCGGCAACAGCTACGACAACGCCCTCGCCGAATCGATCAACGGCCTCTACAAGACCGAACTGATCAAGGCTCAGGGCCCGTGGCGGACCGTTGACCAGGTCGAAGTCGCCACCCTCGAATGGGTCGACTGGTTCAACCACCGCAGGTTGTACGAGCACTGCGGCGACCTGCCGCCCGCGGAGTACGAGGCCCTCTACTACCGTGATCACCGAACTCAGCCAGTCGCTGAGTTCTCAAACTCGTAAGTCTCCAGACATGCCGGGGCGATTCAGGGTATCGAATTGCTCGGCTGGGAAACGCGGCCGAGCACTTCGGTCAACTTGCCGAGGGTTTCTAATTTGATTGCTACACGGGTTTGATCGCCCACGTGACCGGGCCGTCCGCACTGGCATGGGTCGACGAGGGAAGCGTCCACCCACGCCAACACTCCACACGAGCTTGAGGGCTGACCTGCGATGTCGCGCGGTCGGTGCGGAGTGAATTGGCGGGTGAATCCCGAGCCTGTCACGCCAATCAGGACATTCACCGCTCTTCAGTCGGTAGTGTGCTGTCCGAATGCTGTGCCCCGGGGGAGGCTCGGTGCCGAGTTGATGACCGCCCGTGAGCACATTCGGTGTCGCGCGGCATGTTCAAGGTTCAAGGGGAGGACGTTCGCATGAGGAATTCCAAGGTCGGGCGCGCCCGGGTTCTGGCGGCCGCGGTAGTCGTGTCCGCGGCCTCGCTGCTCGCGGTGCCGGCCACGGCGTCCGCCGACAACGGCGCCCCCGCCACCTTCGACGCCTCCGGCGCCTACCTGGCGAAGTCCACCAAGAACTCCGACCGCAAGGTCACCATCTCGGTGTATTCGCCGTCGATGGACCGCAACATCCCCCTCGAGGTCATCCTGCCCGCCGATCGCAGCCAGCCGCGCCCGACGCTGTACCTGATCAACGGCGCCGGTGGCGGCGAGGACTCGGCCACCTGGCAGCGCAATGCCGACGTGATGGACTTCTTCAAGGACAAGAACGTCAACGTCGTCACCCCGCTCGAGGGCGCCTTCAGCTACTACACCGACTGGCAGAAGGACGATTCGAAGCTCGGCCGTCAGAAGTGGCAGACCTTCCTGACCCAGGAACTCCCGCCCGTCATCGACGCCGAGTTCGGCACCAACAAGGTGCAGTCCGTCGCTGCGATCTCGATGACCGCCACCTCGGTGCTCAACCTGGCGATCGCCAAGCCCGGTTTCTACAAGAGCGTCGGCTCGTACAGCGGCTGCGCCGAGACCAGCACCTGGGCTGGACAGAACGCCATCCGGCTCGTCACCGGCGTCCGGGGTGGCGTCGACGTCACCAACATGTGGGGTCCGCTCGACGGGCCCGGCTGGGTGCAGAACGATCCGGTCGTGAACGCCGAAAAGCTCCGCGGCACCGAGCTCTACGTCTCCACCGGATCGGGGCTGCCCGGCCCGCACGACCAGTTGAACAGCCCCGGTATCGACGGCAAGCCGCTCGCCCAGGCTGAGCGGGTAGTCGTCGGCGGCGTGATCGAGGCGGCCACCAACTACTGCACCCACAACCTCGCCAACCGCCTCGCCGAGCTGAAGATCCCCGCGACGTTCGACTTCAAGCCCACCGGCACCCACTCGTGGGGCTACTGGAAGGACGACCTGCACAACTCCTGGCCGATGATCGCCCGCTCGATGGGAATCTAGGCCGAAGCCTGGAGCGACATAGTCTGTGGACGGAGCTGGCAATCACGCGCCAGCTCCGTCCAGCGCTTCCAGCGCCACGTGGACAACCATGGCGCCGCATTCTTTCCCGGTTGAACCGTCGGTCGTGTCGAATCCGTGAGCGTGGCTGGCCGCTTCTAGTTGCCGGACACAAGAGCGGCGAACTGATCGGCCGGAGTATCCCAGCCGAGCGTTTTGCGGGGGCGGTCGTTGAGTTCAGCGGCGACGGTATCGAGGTGCTGACGGCTGTGGACGGACAGATCCGTCCATTTCGGGAAGTGTTGCCGCAGTAGACCATTGGTGTTCTCGTTCGATCCTCGCCGCCAGGGGCTGGCGGGATCACAGAAGTAGGCAGGGATGTCGG
>NZ_QQAT01000042.1:0-5495 GCF_003350365.1 Rhodococcus sp. AG1013 | reverse complement strand
GGTTAGGCTGGAACAGTTGCCCCGAAACGAGGAGCCTGAGGGTTTCGAGTGGTGGTGTGCGCGTGTTCTTTGAGAACTCAACAGTGTGTCGATGAATGTCAGTGCCAATTTTTTGGTACCTCGCATCCTTTTTGGGTGCGGGTTTGCTGATCGTTCCATTCTTCCGTCTGGGATGGTCAGCGCAACAGCTAGTTTGAGTTTATTTTGCTAGTGATTTGACTCGATGTCTATGACTGATTGCCGGTTTTGCCGGCCAATCTAGAGTCTTCAACGGAGAGTTTGATCCTGGCTCAGGACGAACGCTGGCGGCGTGCTTAACACATGCAAGTCGAGCGGTAAGGCCCTTCGGGGTACACGAGCGGCGAACGGGTGAGTAACACGTGGGTGATCTGCCCTGCACTTCGGGATAAGCCTGGGAAACTGGGTCTAATACCGGATATGAGCCTCCACTGCATGGTGGGGGTTGGAAAGGTTTACTGGTGCAGGATGGGCCCGCGGCCTATCAGCTTGTTGGTGGGGTAATGGCCTACCAAGGCGACGACGGGTAGCCGGCCTGAGAGGGCGACCGGCCACACTGGGACTGAGACACGGCCCAGACTCCTACGGGAGGCAGCAGTGGGGAATATTGCACAATGGGCGAAAGCCTGATGCAGCGACGCCGCGTGAGGGATGACGGCCTTCGGGTTGTAAACCTCTTTCAGCAGGGACGAAGCGAGAGTGACGGTACCTGCAGAAGAAGCACCGGCCAACTACGTGCCAGCAGCCGCGGTAATACGTAGGGTGCGAGCGTTGTCCGGAATTACTGGGCGTAAAGAGCTCGTAGGCGGTTTGTCGCGTCGTCTGTGAAAACCAGCAGCTCAACTGCTGGCTTGCAGGCGATACGGGCAGACTTGAGTACTGCAGGGGAGACTGGAATTCCTGGTGTAGCGGTGAAATGCGCAGATATCAGGAGGAACACCGGTGGCGAAGGCGGGTCTCTGGGCAGTAACTGACGCTGAGGAGCGAAAGCGTGGGTAGCGAACAGGATTAGATACCCTGGTAGTCCACGCCGTAAACGGTGGGCGCTAGGTGTGGGTTTCCTTCCACGGGATCCGTGCCGTAGCTAACGCATTAAGCGCCCCGCCTGGGGAGTACGGCCGCAAGGCTAAAACTCAAAGGAATTGACGGGGGCCCGCACAAGCGGCGGAGCATGTGGATTAATTCGATGCAACGCGAAGAACCTTACCTGGGTTTGACATATACCGGAAAGCCGTAGAGATACGGCCCCCCTTGTGGTCGGTATACAGGTGGTGCATGGCTGTCGTCAGCTCGTGTCGTGAGATGTTGGGTTAAGTCCCGCAACGAGCGCAACCCTTGTCCTGTGTTGCCAGCGCGTAATGGCGGGGACTCGCAGGAGACTGCCGGGGTCAACTCGGAGGAAGGTGGGGACGACGTCAAGTCATCATGCCCCTTATGTCCAGGGCTTCACACATGCTACAATGGCCGGTACAGAGGGCTGCGATACCGTGAGGTGGAGCGAATCCCTTAAAGCCGGTCTCAGTTCGGATCGGGGTCTGCAACTCGACCCCGTGAAGTCGGAGTCGCTAGTAATCGCAGATCAGCAACGCTGCGGTGAATACGTTCCCGGGCCTTGTACACACCGCCCGTCACGTCATGAAAGTCGGTAACACCCGAAGCCGGTGGCCTAACCCTTGTGGAGGGAGCCGTCGAAGGTGGGATCGGCGATTGGGACGAAGTCGTAACAAGGTAGCCGTACCGGAAGGTGCGGCTGGATCACCTCCTTTCTAAGGAGCATCTCCTTCTCGGACTCACACACAGGTGTGAGGGGAGTAAGGCAGAGGCCGTTTAGTGAACACATGTTTCACTGCGGTTGCTCATGGGTGGAACACTGACAAGCATTCTTCTTCACTACCGCTGGCCACTGTGCCGGCGGGAAGAGAGTTATATCGGCATACTGTTGGGTCCTGAGAGAACACGCGAGTGTTTTTCTCCAGGAAGAAACGATCCTGTTCGGATGTCAGGCAGACCGCGCTACTTCGGTGGTGGGCATGGTGTTGACGCGAGTTCGAGCGGGGTGTGTTGTTTGAGAACTGCACAGTGGACGCGAGCATCTTTGTTGTAAGTAATGAAGAGCGTACGGTGGATGCCTTGGCACCAGGAGCCGATGAAGGACGTAGGAGGCTGCGATAAGCCTCGGGGAGCTGTCAACCGAGCTGAGATCCGAGGATTTCCGAATGGGGAAACCCAGCCACAGTGATGTGTGGTTACCCGCGCCTGAATATATAGGGCGTGTGGAGGGAACGTGGGGAAGTGAAACATCTCAGTACCCACAGGAAGAGAAAACAATAGTGATTCCGTGAGTAGTGGCGAGCGAAAGCGGAAGAGGCTAAACCATGGATGTGTGATAGCCGGCGGGCGTTGCATTCGTGGGGTTGTGGGATCCATTTTGTCAATTCTGCCGGGTTGGCCAACAGTAAGAAATCATCGTGTTAGTCGAAGTGGTCTGGAACGGCCTGTCGTAGAGGGTGAGAATCCCGTAGACGAAAACATGGTGACTGTTGTAGTGGACACCCAAGTAGCAGCGGGCCCGTGAAATCTGCTGTGAATCTGTCGGGACCACCCGATAAGCCTGAATACTCCCTGGTGACCGATAGCGGACTAGTACCGTGAGGGAAAGGTGAAAAGTACCCCGGGAGGGGAGTGAAATAGTACCTGAAACCGTGCGCTTACAATCCGTCAGAGCCTTCGAACACTTCGGTGTTGGGGGTGATGGCGTGCCTTTTGAAGAATGAGCCTGCGAGTTAGCGGCATGTCGCGAGGTTAACCCGTGTGGGGTAGCCGTAGCGAAAGCGAGTCCGAATAGGGCGTCCGTAGTGGCATGTTCTAGACCCGAAGCGGAGTGATCTACCCATGGCCAGGGTGAAGCGACGGTAAGACGTCGTGGAGGCCCGAACCCACTTAGGTTGAAAACTGAGGGGATGAGCTGTGGGTAGGGGTGAAAGGCCAATCAAACTCCGTGATAGCTGGTTCTCCCCGAAATGCATTTAGGTGCAGCGTCGCGTGTTTCACTCTGGAGGTAGAGCTACTGGATGGCCGATGGGCCCCACAAGGTTACTGACGTCAGCCAAACTCCGAATGCCAGAGTGTGAGAGCGCGGCAGTGAGACTGCGGGGGATAAGCTTCGTAGTCGAGAGGGAAACAGCCCAGATCGCCGGCTAAGGCCCCTAAGCGTGTACTAAGTGGAAAAGGATGTGGGGTCGCGAAGACAACCAGGAGGTTGGCTTAGAAGCAGCCACCCTTGAAAGAGTGCGTAATAGCTCACTGGTCAAGTGATCCTGCGCCGACAATGTAGCGGGGCTCAAGTACACCGCCGAAGCCGCGGCATTCACATAACACCCATTTCCTCCTGCGGGGGGTTGTGCAGTGGTGTGGATGGGTAGGGGAGCGTCGTGCAGCCATGGAAGCAGCGGGGTGACCTAGTTGTGGAGGCTGCACGAGTGAGAATGCAGGCATGAGTAGCGAAAGACGAGTGAGAAACTCGTCCGCCGAATGACCAAGGGTTCCTGGGCCAGGTTAATCCGCCCAGGGTGAGTCGGGACCTAAGGCGAGGCCGACAGGCGTAGTCGATGGACAACGGGTTGATATTCCCGTACCCGTGTGAACGCGCCCCTGGTGAATCAGTGATACTAACCGTCCTGAAGCGTCCTTACTTCCCTTCGGGGAACCTGGATGTGGATGCACGGGACCTGATCTGGTAGTAGCCAAGCGATGGGGTGACGCAGGAAGGTAGCTGAGCCAGTCAGTGGTAATACTGGTGTAAGCGTGTAGGGCGTGGCCTAGGCAAATCCGGGTCACATACAGCCTGAGACGTGATGCGTAGCCGATTGAGGCGAATTCAGTGATCCTATGCTGCCGAGAAAAGCCTCTAGCGAGCTTTCACACGGCCCGTACCCCAAACCGACACAGGTGGTCAGGTAGAGAATACTAAGGCGATCGAGATAACTGTGGTTAAGGAACTCGGCAAAATGCCCCCGTAACTTCGGGAGAAGGGGGGCCTCGTCTGGTGATCCAACTTGCTTGGTGAGCTGGGTGGGGCCGCAGAGACCAGAGAGAAGCGACTGTTTACTAAAAACACAGGTCCGTGCGAAGTCGTAAGACGATGTATACGGACTGACGCCTGCCCGGTGCTGGAAGGTTAAGAGGACCGGTTAGCCAGCAATGGCGAAGCTGAGAATTTAAGCCCCAGTAAACGGCGGTGGTAACTATAACCATCCTAAGGTAGCGAAATTCCTTGTCGGGTAAGTTCCGACCTGCACGAATGGCGTAACGACTTCTCTGCTGTCTCAACCACAGACTCGGCGAAATTGCATTACGAGTAAAGATGCTCGTTACGCGCGGCAGGACGAAAAGACCCCGGGACCTTCACTATAGCTTGGTATTGGTGTTCGGTTCGGTTTGTGTAGGATAGGTGGGAGACTGTGAAGCGGGCACGCCAGTGTTCGTGGAGTCGTTGTTGAAATACCACTCTGATCGTATTGGACATCTAACCTCGGACCATGATCTGGTTCAGGGACAGTGCCTGGTGGGTAGTTTAACTGGGGCGGTTGCCTCCCAAAATGTAACGGAGGCGCCCAAAGGTTCCCTCAGCCTGGTTGGCAATCAGGTGTTGAGTGCAAGTGCACAAGGGAGCTTGACTGTGAGACTGACAGGTCGAGCAGGGACGAAAGTCGGGACTAGTGATCCGGCACCGGCAAGTGGAAGCGGTGTCGCTCAACGGATAAAAGGTACCCCGGGGATAACAGGCTGATCTTCCCCAAGAGTCCATATCGACGGGATGGTTTGGCACCTCGATGTCGGCTCGTCGCATCCTGGGGCTGGAGTAGGTCCCAAGGGTTGGGCTGTTCGCCCATTAAAGCGGCACGCGAGCTGGGTTTAGAACGTCGTGAGACAGTTCGGTCTCTATCCGCCGCGCGCGTTAGAAACTTGAGGAAGGCTGTCCCTAGTACGAGAGGACCGGGACGGACGAACCTCTGGTGTGCCAGTTGTTCCGCCAGGAGCACTGCTGGTTAGCTACGTTCGGAAGGGATAACCGCTGAAAGCATCTAAGCGGGAAGCCTGTTCCAAGATGAGGTTTCTCACCCCCTCGAGGGGGTAAGGCCCCCGGCAGACCACCGGGTTGATAGGCCAGAACTGGAAGCACGGTAACGTGTGGAGGTGACTGGTACTAATAGGCCGAGGACTTACCACAAAGAAGCTACGCGTCCACTGTGCGGTATCTGAAACAACACACAGATACCATTCACCCCCAACATCCCAGGTCTTTCGGCCGGCGGGTGGTTCGGGCGGGGGAGTTGAATGTGTGACAGTTTCATAGAGTTACGGCGGCCATAGCGGAGGGGAAACGCCCGGTCCCATTCCGAACCCGGAAGCTAAGCCCTCCAGCGCCGATGGTACTGCACCCGACAGGGTGTGGGAGAGTAGGACACCGCCGAACA
>NZ_QQAT01000041.1:0-7769 GCF_003350365.1 Rhodococcus sp. AG1013 | reverse complement strand
TACGGCTCACTCGCCGCACACATCGTCTCCAACCCGATGCTCAACGGCGAGGTCATCCGCCTCGACGGCGCCATCCGCATGGCCCCGCGCTGATCCCGCGCTGATCCCGCGCTGATCCCGGAAGCGTAGAAACGGCGCGGGCCGTGAAGGAAATCCCTTCACGGCCCGCGCCGTTCGCGTTCCGGATCTGTCAGGCGGTGCCGACCGCGGCAGCCAACTCACGCATGTGCGAGGTGCTGCGGCAGGTCACCAGCAGCATCGTCACACCCGCGTCCTCCCACTGCTTGACCTGCGTGCGCACCTCGTCGATGTTGCCGATGATCATTGTGTCCGTGACCATCTCGTCGGGCACGATCGAAGCGGCCTCCTCCTTGCGTCCCGACAGGAACAGCTTGCCGATCTCCTTGACCTCCTCGCCGTAGCCCATCCGGGTGTAGACCTGCGCGTGGAAGTTCAGTTCGGGTGCGCCCATCCCGCCGACGTACAGAGCGGTGATCGGCTTGAGCTTCGCGATCTCGGCGGCGCGGTCGTCGGTGACGACCACCTGGCAGGTCGCGGCGACCTCGAAATCCTCACGGCTGCGCCGGGCACCGGGCCGCGCGAATCCCTCGTCGAGCCACTCGTTGTACATCGGCGCCAGTCGCGGCGTGTAGTAGATCGCGAGCCAACCGTCGGCGATCTCGGCGGTCATCGCGACGTTCTTGGGCCCCTCGGCACCGAGCCAGATCGGCAGGTCCGCGCGCAGCGGGTGGGTGATGGGCTTGAGCGGCTTGCCCAGCCCCATCGAGCCGGCGCCGGCGTACGGCAACGGATAGTGCGGTCCGTCGTTGCGTACCGCGGCCTCACGCGCGAGGACCTGACGCACGATCGAGACGTACTCCCGGGTGCGTGCGAGCGGCTTCTGGAACGGCTGGCCGTACCAGCCCTCGACGACCTGCGGGCCCGAGACGCCCAGTCCGAGGATCGCGCGGCCCCCGGACAGGTGGTCGAGCGTCAGTGCATGCATCGCGCAGTTGGTCGGCGTCCGCGCCGACATCTGCGCGACCGAGGTTCCGAGCCGGATGCGCTCCGTGCTCGAGCCCCACCAGGCGAGCGGCGTGAAGGCGTCGTTACCCCACGATTCGGCGGAGAACACGGCGTCGAATCCCGACGCGTCGGCCTCGTTCACCAACTCCTGCGCATTGAACGGAGGCTGCGCACCCCAGTACCCGAGTTGTAACCCCAGCTTCATTGCCTGCCTCCGCGTTTTCCCATATCCGACGTGACCCTTGCCACAGTAATAAGAACCTGTTCTACTCGATTCCGTGACCCAAGGAAAGACAGCGAGCAAGAGCCAAGTGGCCGAGCAGCCACTGAGAGCACCACTTAATCTGAAATTCGACTACACCCGATCGGTGGGCCCGACCATCGGTGCCTTCGTGACAGCGCTTCGAGACCGAAAGGTCATCGGCGCCCGCGGATCCGACGGCCGCGTGCACGTGCCGCCGCCGGAGTTCGACCCGGTGACCCACGATCCGATGACCGATTTCGTCGACGTCGCCGACACCGGCAGCGTCGTGAGCTGGTCGTGGATGGCCGAGCCCATCGAGGGTCAGCCCCTGACGCACCCGTTCGCGTGGGCCCTGGTGAAGCTCGACGGCGCGGACACCTCGATCCTGCACGCCGTCGACGCCGGCTCCCCCGACGCGATGAGCACCGGAATGCGGGTGCGGGTGCGTTGGGCCGACGAGCGCAGCGGACGCATCCAGGACATCGCGTGCTTCGAACCCGGCGAGAGCGACTCCGACTCCGCCGCAACCGGTTCCGGCGGCGAGCCGGTCACGATGATCACCACCCCGATCGACCTGCACTACACGCACACCGCGTCGCTCGAGGAGACCTACTACCTGCGCGGCCTGATGGAGGGCAAGATCATCGGCGGCCGCACCGACGCGAACGGCAAGGTGTACGTCCCGCCGCGCGGTGCCAACCCGACCGACGGCGCCCCCACCAAGGAACAGGTCGAGGTGTCCGACAAGGGCACCATCACCACGTTCTGCATCGTCAACGTGCCGTTCCTGGGCCAGCAGATCAAGCCGCCGTACGTCGCGGCCTACGTGCTGCTCGACGGCGCCGACATCCCGTTCCTGCACCTGATCCTCGACGTCGACGCGTCCGAGGTCCGGATGGGCATGCGCGTCGAGGCCGTGTGGCGGCCGAAGGAGGAGTGGGAGTACTCGCTCAAGAACATCTCCCACTTCCGCCCCAGCGGTGAGCCGGACGCGGAATACGACACCTACAAGCACCACCTCTAGGAGCCTCGAGAACCATGACAGACATTGCAGTCGTCGGCTTCGCACAGGCCCCCCATGTGCGCGAGACCACCGGCACCACCAACGGTGTCGAGATGCTGGTCCCCTGCTTCCAGGAGATGTACTCCGAGCTCGGAATCACCAAGTCCGACATCGACTTCTGGTGCTCCGGCTCGTCCGACTACCTGGCCGGCCGCTCCTTCTCGTTCATCTCCGCGATCGACTCGATCGGCGCCGTGCCGCCGATCAACGAGTCGCACGTCGAGATGGATGCCGCGTGGGCGCTCTACGAGGCCTGGGTCAAACTGATGACCGGTGAGGTCGAGACCGCCCTAGTGTACGGCTTCGGCAAGTCGTCCGCCGGCAACCTCCGACAGATCCTGTCCATGCAGATGGACCCGTACCTCGTGACCCCGCTGTGGCCGGACTCGGTCTCGGTCGCGGGCCTGCAGGCCCGTCTGGGCCTCGACGCCGGCAAGTGGACCGCCGAGGACATGGCCCGGGTCGCGCAGCGCAACCGCGCGTCGGCCATGAGCAACCCCAACGCGCAGATCTCCGGTGACGTCGACATCGAGACGCTGCTGGCGTCCGAGTACGTCGCCGACCCGCTGCGCACGCACGACTGCGCGCCGATCACCGACGGTGCGGCCGCGATCATCCTGGCCCGCGGCGACCGTGCCCGCGAGCTGCGCGAGCGGCCGGCCTGGATCACCGGGATCGAGCACCGCATCGACTCCCCCAACCTCGGATCGCGCGACCTGACGACGTCCCCGTCCACCGCCGCCGCGGCCCGTGCCGCGACCAGCGGCGACGTCTCGAACCTCGACATCGCCGAGCTGCACGCCCCGTTCACGCACCAGGAGATCATCCTGCGCGAGGCGATCGGCCTGACCGAC
The DNA here is from genome assembly GCF_003350365.1 of Rhodococcus sp. AG1013. Classification (NCBI taxonomy): domain Bacteria; kingdom Bacillati; phylum Actinomycetota; class Actinomycetes; order Mycobacteriales; family Nocardiaceae; genus Rhodococcus; species Rhodococcus sp. AG1013. The sequence continues at coordinate 4,582 of NZ_QQAT01000041.1, read as the reverse complement.
GCCACCACCGTCAACCCGTCGGGCGGCCCGCTCACCGGCAACCCGATGTTCGCCGGCGGTCTCGAGCGCATCGGCTACGCGGCCCGACAGATCTTCAGCGGTGACGCGCAGCGCGTCCTCGCCCACGCCACCAGTGGCCCTGTGCTGCAGCAGAACCTGGTCGCCGTCATGGAAGGACGCAACTGATATGGCCAAGCAACTCGCCGCGGTCCTCGGCACCGGTCAGACCTACTACGTAGCCAAGCGTCACGACGTCACGATGGCCGGCATGGTCCGCGAGGCGATCGACCGCGCCATGGCCGACGCCCACGTCGGCTGGGACGACATCGACGCGATCGTGGTCGGCAAGGCCCCCGATCTGTTCGAGGGTTCGATGATGCCCGAGCTCGCGATGTCGGACGCGTTGGGCGCCAACGGTAAGCCGCTGCTGCGCGTGCACACCGCCGGATCGGTGGGCGCCTCGACGGGTAACGTCGCGGCCAGCCTGGTGCAGGCCGGCGTGCACAAGCGGGTGCTCGCGGTGTCGTGGGAGAAGCAGTCCGAGTCCAACGCGATGTGGGCGCTGGGCACTCCGGTGCCGTTCACGATGCCGGTCGGCGCGGGCGCGGGCGGCTTCTTCGCACCGCACGTGCGCTCGTACATCCGCCGCTCGGGCGCCCCCGACCACATCGGTGCGATGGTCGCAGTCAAGGACCGCCGCAACGGCGCATTGAACCCGTACGCGCATCTCAAGCAGCCCGACATCACCATCGAGTCGGTGCAGGCGTCCCAGATGCTGTGGGACCCCATCCGGTACGACGAGACCTGCCCCTCGTCGGACGGCGCCTGCGCCATCGTCATCGGCAATGAAGACGCCGCCGAAGCTGTCCTGGCGGAAGGCCGCAAGGTGGCGTGGATCCACGCGACCGCGATGCGCACCGAGCCGCTGGCGTACGCCGGCCGCAACGTCGCCAACCCGCAGGCCGGCCGCGACGCCGCGGCCGCACTGTGGAAGGCCGCGGGCATCACCGACCCGCTCACCGAGATCGACGCGGCCGAGATCTACGTGCCGTTCTCGTGGTTCGAACCGATGTGGCTCGAGAATCTCGGGTTCGTGCCGGAGGGCCAGGGCTGGAAGTTCACCGAGGCCGGCGAGACCGCGCTCGGCGGCCAGCTGCCCGTCAACGCGTCGGGCGGAGTCCTCTCGTCCAATCCGATCGGCGCGTCCGGCATGATCCGCTACGCCGAGTCCGCGATGCAGGTCATGGAGCGCGCCGGTGACCACCAGGTCGACGGCGCACGTAAGGCCTTCGGCCACGCCTACGGTGGCGGCTCGCAGTACTTCGCGATGTGGGTGGTCAGTTCCGACCGTCCGACCAACTAGAAGGGTAACGCCATGAAGTTCACCGTCGGCATCGCAATGAGCCCGCTCGACCAGCTCACCGCGCTCGCCCAGACCGCCGAGGAGTGCGGGTTCTCGAACATCGCGCTGCCCGACTCACTGTTCTTCATGGAGACGGCGGCAGCGGACTACCCGTACACTCCCGACGGTTCCCGGATGTGGAACGAGGAGACACCGTGGGTGGATCCGCTGATCGCCGCCGCCGCCATGGGCGCGGTCACGAGCACGATCGGCTTCTACACGAACGTGCTCAAACTCGGCTCCCGCAATCCCCTGCTGCTCGCGCGGCAGGTCGGTTCGGTCGCGAACCTCACCGGCAACCGGTTCGGCTTCGGTGTCGGAATCGGCTGGGCGCCGGAGGAGTTCGAGTGGTGCGGCGCTCCCTACAAGAAGCGCGGCGCCCGCGTCGACGAGATGATCGAGATCATCAAGATGGTGCTGGCCGGTGGCATGGTCGAGTACCACGGTGAGTTCTTCGACTTCGGCCGCCTGCAGATCAGCCCGGCACCGAGCAAGCCGGTGCCGTTCTACGTGGGTGGCCACACCGATGTCGCGCTGCGCCGCGCCGCGCGCATCGGTGACGGCTGGACGTCGGCGATGATGAAGTTCGACGATCTGGTGGCAACGATGGCCCGTCTGAAGGAGCTCCGTGCCGAATACGGCCGGGCCGAGGAGCCTTTCGAGATCCAGGCGGTGTGCATCGACCGATTCGGCAAGGACGGCTACGCCCAGATGGCCGACGCCGGCATCACCGACAACATCGTCGTCCCGTGGATCTTCGACGGCCTCGGCTTCGACGCACCGCTCGAGGCCAAGCAGGACTCGCTGCGCAAGTTCGCCGATCAGTACATCAAGTAGGGAGGGAGCAGCACGTGAGCACACAGGCCGGTACCGAATCGTCCACCGCCGAGCATCCCGCACGGATCGCGGCACGCGCGTCGCAGTCCGCCGCGAGCGGCAAGCGCAAGGAGGAGTGGCTGGATCTGTTCGCCGAGGACGGCTGGGTCGAGGATCCGGTCGGTCCGTCGGGGTTCGATCCGGAGGGCAAGGGTCATCATGGGCGCGAGGCGATCTCGAAGTTCTACGATATGACCATCGCCAACACCGACTCGCTCGAGTTCATCGTCAAGGACTCGTTGGTGTGCGGTGACGAGAACGTCAACATCGGCTTCATCCGCTCGGTGATCGCCGGCAACCAGGTGGACGCCGAGGGAGTCTTCATCTACCGCGTGAACGCGGCGGGCAAGCTGCAGTCGCTGCGGGCCTTCTGGGAGGTCGACCGGGCCATGAAGACGTTGAAGAAGGTCTGATTCACCGAAAAGACGACAGTTCCCGAAAAGCGATGGGGCGGTTACCGGACCCGGTAACCGCCCCATTCTCGTGTGCGCGCTGCCGTGTACCCACCACCGGGACCGGCACACCCGCCCCACCCACGAAACCCTCCTACACACAAAGCAGTAGCGTCAGCGAGGGATGAGGGATCTCGCTGACGCTACTGCGTCCGTGTGGCCCGACTTGGTGTTCCGCTCGAGCCGGAGGGAGAGATTCGAACCTAGTGGGAGACCGGGCAACCCGAGGTCTTGTAGTCGACCTGGTACTCCTTGATGCCGTTGAGCCAGCCGGACCGCAGGCGGCGGGTGTCGCCGGCCTCGGTGATGTCCGGGAGGACGTCGGCGATCGCGTTGAAGATCAACTCGATCTCCATGCGAGCGAGGTTGGCACCCAGGCAGTAGTGGGCACCGGTGCCACCGAACGACAGGTGCGGGTTCGGGTCACGCGTGATGTCGAACGTGTGCGGGTTCTCGAACACGTCCTCGTCGAAGTTGGCCGAGACGTAGCTCATCACCACGCGCTGACCCTTCTTGATCGCGACGCCGCCGATCTCGGTGTCCGCGAGCGCGGTGCGCTGGAACGACGCGACCGGGGTGGCCCAGCGGATGATCTCGTCGGCCATGGTCTTCGGACGTTCCTTCTTGAACAGCTCCCACTGGTCGGGGTTGTCCATGAAGGCCTTCATGCCGTGCGTGGTCGCGTTGCGGGTGGTCTCGTTACCGGCCACCGCGAGCACGATCACGAAGAAGCCGAACTCCTCCGGGCTGAGCACGTCGCCGTCGACGTCCGCCTCGATGAGCGTGGTGACGATGTCGGTGCCCGGATTCTCCTTGCGGGCCTCGGCCATCTGGTACGCGTACCCGAGGATCTCCATCGACGCGGCCGCCGGATCGACGTCGGCGAACTCGGGATCGTCGTACGAGGTCATCTGGTTGGACCACTCGAAGACCTTGCCGCGGTCCTCCTGCGGCACACCGATGAGTTCGGCGATGGCCTGCAGCGGCAGCTCCGCCGCGACCTGGGTGACGAAGTCGCCACTACCCTCCGCAGCGGCGGCCTTGACGATGGCCTCGGCGCGGGACTTCAGTTCGGCCTTGAGCCCGTTGATCGCGCGGGGCGTGAAGCCGCGGGCGACGAGCTTGCGCAGCTTGGTGTGCTCCGGCGCGTCCTTGTTCAGCAGGACGAACCGCTGCAGCTCGATGGCCTCACGCTGCATGTCGTCCGCGAACCGCGGAATCGCGGTGTTCTCCCACGTGGAGAACACGTCGCTGCGCTGCGAGACGTCCCGGATGTCCTCGTGCCGGGTGACCAGCCAGTAGCCACCGTCGTTGAAGCCACCGACGCCGTCCGGCTGGTCGACCCAGTAGACCGGCTGAGTCTTGCGGACCTCGGCAAGCTCCTCGACGGGGATACGGTGTGCGTAGATGTCAGGATCCGTAAAGTCGAACCCTGCGGGAATATTGGGCTGCGCCACTGCTGTCTCCTGCCCTCGCGGTCAGCCCGCGAAGTGATGTGTAACACGTTCTACATGCATTGAATCACAGAGCGCCGATCAGGGAAAGACTAGGCAAATATCTGCCGCAGGACCCCTTGCCCTGTCGGGAGAACCTGTTCTACTTTTCGAAGAAGAGAGTGAAAGGAGCCCGCCGTGGGCACACCAGTAATCGTCGAGGCAGTTCGCACACCGATCGGGAAGCGCGGTGGCTGGTTGTCGGGCCTGCACGCGGCCGAGATCCTCGGTGCCGCACAAAAGGGAATCGTCGATCGCGCGGGGATCGATCCGGTACTGGTCGAACAGGTCATCGGCGGCTGTGTCACGCAGGCCGGCGCGCAGTCCAACAACGTCACCCGCACCGCGTGGCTCGCCGC
>NZ_QQAT01000040.1:288-12748 GCF_003350365.1 Rhodococcus sp. AG1013 | reverse complement strand
GAGCCGCTGACGTTCCTCGACTGGTACGAACTCTGGCTCGCCCGCGCCCTCGACCCGGACCTTGACCAGGTGGAGAGCTTTGCCGAGTTCGCCGACCACGGCACGAACCACGCCTGACGTATCGCGGTCCCTCGGGTACATCACCCCAACCCGGTCACGCGCAGTGTGATGTTGAGCCGCCCCGACGTGAGCCCGCAGCCCGGGTCGGCGGTGCCCGGAAAGACCTTGGGCACACCGTGGTACGCGAAGCGGGACGGGCCGCCGAAGACGAACAGATCGCCCGAGTGCAGTCCCACGTCGGTGTACGGCTTGCCGCGGGTCTCGGCATTGCCGAAGCGGAAGGTGCAGGTGTCGCCGATGCTCAGCGACACGACCGGCGCGCCGCAGCGCTCCTCCTGGTCGCGGTGCATGCCCATGCGGGCGGCGTCGTCGTAGAAGTTGATCAGCGCGGCGTCGGGCTCGTAGGCGGCGCCCGCGGCCGGGTCGTCGTACGCGTCGGCGACGGCGCGTTTCCCCAACTCCGCCAACCACTCCGGCACCGGCAGCACCCGGCCGCCCCCGGCGTCGTCGGCGACGCGGCTGTACCGGTAGGGCTGCCAGTGCCAGCCGAGGCAGACGGTCTGCACCGACATCGCATGGCCGGTCGGCAGCCGGGCGGCCCGCATCGGCACCGGTCCGCGCGCCCACTCGCGGCACGCGTCGACGATGCCGCGCTGCCGGTCGACGTCGAGCCAGTCGGGGACCAGCACCGCACCGTCGGCGACGGTGCGGCGGGGCCGCGGGATCAGCGCCGACATCTAGCGACTCCCCTTCCGGCTGTGCGCCTTCCAGGCGTTGTACTTGTCCCGCAGGCACACCGCGCAGGGCCGGTAGCCAGCGGCGATCGCGGTGTCCTCGTCCGCGAAGAACACCCGCTGCGTCACGTACCCGCCGCGGGCGATGGCGCGGGCCGCACCGGGGCAGTCCAGCGTGCCGTAGATGCGATCCTTCCGGTGCCCGCCGAGCGTGCCGGGTGTGGCGCTCTCGTGCGGCTTCCCGTCCCTGCCGATCAGCGTGTACATCGTCGGTTCACTCCGCATCGTGCAGGACCAGTCCGAGGGTGCGCCGAGTCCCGGCACGCACCGTGCTCACCCCGTGCCGCATCGGCGCGGCGGACCAGCCGCGCACCGACTGCACCGGCCGGTCGTTGGTGGTGAACACGAACGCATGCCCCTGCCGCAGCACGGTGGCGGTGCCGCGGGACTGGGCGCGGGCCCGCTGCTCCACGAGCAGGAACTCGCCGCCCTCGTGATCGACGCCCGGTACGTCGAGCCCGATCACCACCTGCAGCGGAAACACCAACTCGCCGTACAGGTCCCGGTGCAGTGCGTTCCAGTCGCCGGTCCCGTAGCGCAGCAGCAGCGGGGTGGGCCGGCGCTGCCCGGCGGCGTGGCACATCGCGATCCACTCGTCGAGGGTGTCCGGCCACGGTGCCGGGCGCCCGAGTCGCCACGCCCACTCGCGGGCCACGGGGAGCAGTTTCACGTAGAACATCGATCGCATCTCGGCGATCGGCGCGGGCAGCGGGTAGTCGAAGTACCGGTATTGCCCGGCCCCGTAGCGGTGCCGGGCCATGTCGACGGTGGACCGGAACCGGCCGGCGTCGTCGTACAGGTCGGCCAGCTCCCGGCACTCGTCCCGCGTGAGCAGTGGGCGGGCACTCTGGGCGCCGCCGAACGTGTCGAGCTCGTCGAGCAGCGGCGCCCAGTCGACGGCGTCGACGCGCTCGGTCAGCGTCGCGGCGCTCATGCCGCCTCCAGTGTCAGCAGCGTGCGCTTGGTCTCGGCGCCGCCCGCGTACTGCCCCATGCTGCCGTCGCTGCGGACCACCCGGTGGCACGGCACGAACAGCGGCAGCGGGTTGGTGGCGCACGCGGTGCCGACCGCCCGCACCGCGCGGGGGCTGCCGGCCGCCTCGGCGATCTGCGCGTAGCTCGCGGTGCGGCCGTATGCGATGTCGGGCAGGTGGGTCAGCACCGAGCGCCGGAATCCGCGGGACAGCCGCAGGTCGAGGGGGACGTCGAAGCGGGTGCGACGGCGGGAGAAGTACTCGTCGAGCTGCCGGGCCGCATCGTCCAGGCGGGCGGGCGCCTCGAGGATCCGCGGGCTGACCTGTTCGGCGAGCATCGCGAGCACGGCGTCGTGGTCCTCGCGGGCGTACGCCACCCGGACGAGGCCCGCCTCGGTGGCGGCCAGCATCAGCCGTCCGACGGGGGTGTCGACGGTGCGGTAGGCGATGTCGAGCAGGCCGTCACGGTCGGCGGCGGCCGTCAGGCGGGCGTGCAGCGAGCTCAGCGCATCGGCGTCGGCGCCGTCGTGCGCATCGGGGAACGTCAGGGCGCTCATCGTGCGGCTCCTTCCTGTGCGAGCGGTTCGGGATCGGCGGCGGCCGGATAGGTCCGTCGCAGGCGGGCGATACCGTCGGACGCGGCCCGGCGGGCGGCGTCGGTGCTGTTGCCGAGGATCCCGGCGACCTCCGCGTAGGGCAGGCCGGCGAGGTGGTGGTAGACCACGGCGGCGCGCTGCGTGAACGGCAGGTCCGCGAGCGCGTCCCACAGTTCGTGGTTCCACAAGCCGGGGAGTCCGCGCGCGGTTGCCCGGTCCGGTACCTCGTCGGTCGGGATCGGAACCCGCTGTCGGGTCCGGTGGACGTCGACGGCCTTGCGGTGCGCGATGGTCACCAGCCACGCCTCGACGTTGGCGCCGGGCGGCAGGTCCGGGTAGGCACGCAGCGCGGCGAGGAAGGTCTCCGACCAGGCGTCCTCGGCTTCGAGCGGGCCGAGCAACGCCCGGCACACCCGCAGCACCACCGGCCCGTGCTCGGTGACGATCTGTTCGAACGGTTTCAGTCCCACACCCTGTAGACGCTCCGGGGCGCCGGAACGTGAGGTGCCACCGCCGTCAGAACAGCCCATCCTGGATTCCCACGGAGGCCGGGCTCTCCAGATCCAGCAGGAACTGCTTGCGTTCGAGCCCGCCGGCGTACCCGGTGAGCGAGCCGTCACTGCCGACCACGCGGTGACACGGCACGATGATGCCGATCGGGTTCCGGCCGTTCGCGGCGGCCACCGCGCGGATCGCGGCCGGGTTGCCGAGGTGCTCCGCCAACTGCAGGTACGTCCAGCAGTCGCCGTACGGGATGGTCCGCAGCGCGTCCCACACCCGCTGCTGGAACTCCGTGCCCGCCGGCGCGAGCGGCACCGTGAACTCGGTACGGGCGCCGTCGAAGTACTCGGCCAACTGCGCGGTCACGTCGTCGAATCCGTCATCGACGCGCGGGCCGAACCGCTCGCTGTCCGGCAGGTGCCGCTGCAGGTGCATGTAGAGCCCGCACAGGCCCTCCGGCGCCCGGACCAGCGTCAGCGGCCCGACGGGCGATTCGACCACGGTGTGCACGGCATCCACGTCCTCGATACTCCCAGCAACCACCGACAGTTCGCGAGGATCGGGCAGGATGGCGGGATGCTGCCGTTCCCCGTCAATCCGCTCCAGATCCTCCCGACGGTGCAGAAGGCAGCACAGTCGTCCCTGCAGTGGTCCGTCGACACCGCCGTATTCGTCGTCGGCCTCCCGACACGGGTGGCCGCGCTGCTCGACGAGGCCGAGGGCCTGGTGCGGCAGGTGTCCGGCGTGGTCGATGGCGCAGCCCGCGCGGTGGCCGCGGCGGACGCCGTGATCGCCGCGTGCGCGACGCTGGTGGACCGCACCGCGGTGGTCGCGAACGAGACCGAGATCGTGGTCGCCACCGCGGCGCGCTCGGCCGCGGTCGCCGACGAGCTGCTCGGCATCTACCAGCCGCTGGCGCTGGCGGCCGCGCCGCTGGCGTCGCAGTTCGTCGACGAGATCAGCGAGGACGAGGTTCATGCCGCGGTCAGGCTGTTCGACCAGCTGCCCGAGCTGACCGACCGGATGACCGCGCTGATGCCGATCCTCGCGACCCTCGACACCGTCTCCCCGGAGATCCACGAACTGCTCGAGGTGGTCAAGGACGTGCGGCAGGCGATCATCGGAGTTCCCGGATTCCGCTTCTTCCGGCGGCGCGGGGAGGACAAACTGGGAGAGGGCGAGTAGCCGACACCCCACCCGCCCGGAACCTTCGAACGGGAGAGCCCGATGGATCCGCAACCGCGAGGCACGCTCGACCGCGCAGCCGACGGCGTCGACCTGCTCATCACCCGCACGTTCGACGCCCCGATCGCGGACGTCTGGGCGTCGATCACCGAATCCGACCGCACCGCAGGATGGTTCGGCCCCTGGGAGGGAGAACCGGGCGCCGGCAACACGATCCGGGTGCAGTTGGCGTTCGAGGAGGACACACCGTGGAGCGAGATGCTGATCGACGCGTGCGATCCGCCGCGGCACCTCGCGCTGTCGGTGACCGATCCGGGCGGGGCCTGGCGGCTGTCCGCCGATCTGCGTGAGGCGGACGGGGCCACCGAGCTGACGCTCACCCACCTCGGCATCCCCGTCGACACGGTCAGCGAGGTGGGGCCCGGGTGGGAGTACTACCTGGACATGCTCGTCGCGGCACGCCGGGGCGAGACGCTCCCCGAGTTCGGCGACTACTTCCCGGCGCAGAGCGGGTACTACCGGGGTCTGGCCGACGACCTCGGCTAGTACTGCAACGGCACTTGCTTGACAGGTGTTCGATACTTGTTGAGTGGTTGTCGATGTGGTTGCTGCGGAGCTGGATACGTTGCATGAGCGGGTGTCTGGCCGGTTTGCGCGGGCAGAGCCTCGGTCCCGGGTGCGTGAGTATGTCTCGGGTTTGGTTGCGGGTCTGGAACGGAAGAACGGGTGGACGCTGGCCGAGCGCGCCGGTGAGGTGAGCCCGGACGGGATGCAGCGGCTGTTGCGGCGGGCGGACTGGGACGTCGACGGGGTCCGTGATGATGTCCGTGATTACGTGGTCGAGCGCCTCGGCGACCGCTCGGGGGTGTTGATTGTCGACGACACCGGTTTCCTGAAGAAGGGCACCCACTCGGCCGGGGTGCAGCGCCAGTACTCGGGCACCGCGGGCCGGGTGGAGAACTGCCAGATCGGGGTGTTCCTCGCCTACGCCTCGAGTGCCGGCCACTCGTTGATCGACCGGGAGCTCTACCTGCCCGAATCCTGGACTTGCGATCGGGCCCGGTGCCGCGCCGCGGGGATCGACGACGAGGTGGAGTTCGCGACCAAACCCACACTGGCGCAGCACATGATCGAACGAGCACTTCACGCGCAGGTTCCGTTCTCCTGGGTCACCGCCGACGAGGCCTACGGTCAGGTGAAGTACCTGCGGGCCTGGCTCGAGGAGCGGGACGTGTCGTATGTGCTGGCCACCCGGCGCAACGACGACGTGTTCACCACCGACGGCCGCACCGGCCGCGCCGATCACCTGATCGAGGAGGTCCCCGCGAAGCAATGGCGCCGTATCTCCGCGGGCGACGGCGCCCACGGGCCGCGCGAGTATTCCTGGGTGCGGGTCCCGATCCGGATCGCCTGGGCGCCCGGGCGTGGGCACTGGCTCCTCGCACGCCGGTCCCTCTCCGATCCGACCCAGATCGCGTACTACATCTGTGCCGGGCCGCGCCGCACCACGCTCACTGAACTCGCCGCCGTCGCCGGGTCCCGCTGGCGGGTCGAGGAATGCTTCCAACAAGCCAAGAACGAGGCCGGCCTCGACCAGTACCAGGTTCGCACCTACCGCGCCTGGTACGCCCACACCACCCTGTCGATGCTCGCCCTCGCCTGGCTTGCCGGCACGAAAACCGAAGCAGCAAAAGGGGAACCGGAACACACGATCAGGGCATGATCGCGTATACGGTACCCGAGATCCGCCGCCTGCTCGTGCATCTAATCCTCCGACACGCCCACCCTGATGGCCACGTCTGGTCCTGGTCCCGCTGGCGACGACGCCGCAACACCAGGCCCGCACCTGCCACTACCGAACCCGCGGACACCCGCTATAAGTGCCGTTGCAGTACTTGAGCATGTCTCCTATTTGGTGAGGTGCCTCAGCCAAGTGCATACCGCTGAAAGGACTACTCCGGCCCGGTAAGTGAGCGCGAGTTTGTCGTAGCGGGTGGCCAGTCCGCGCCACTGTTTGATGGTGGCGAAAGATCGTTCGACGACGTTGCGGCCCTTGTATTTCTCGGGGTCGAACCCGACGGGGCGGCCTCCACGGCTGCCGCGTCGGAGGCGGTGGCGTTTCTGGTCGTCCGGTTCGGCGATTACCGCTTCGATACCTCGCGATCGGAGGTGGGTGCGGATCGCTCTGGACGAGTAGGCCTTGTCACCGAGAACTGCGTCCGGTCGGGTTCGGGCTCGACCAGGCCCGATCCGGGGCACCGACAACGCGTTCGTCAGGATGGGGAACATCGGCGAGTCGCCGGCCTGGCCGGGTCCGATCAGCAAGACGAGCGGCCGGCCGTGCCCGTCGGCGAGCTGGTGGATCTTCGTACCGAGCCCGCCCCGCGAACGTCCTAGAGCATGGTCGGCCGGCTCGTGGAGAAGGTTCGTGTAATTCGACAGATCCCCCTGTGTGACGCGCGAGGTTGGTGCCGTGCTGGTGGGCCCGGCAGATAGTCGAGTCCACGGACGCGGTCCAGTCGACCAGCCCGTTCGCGTCGGCGCGAGCAAGGAGCGTGGTGAGGATCTTGTCCCAGGTGCCGTCGCCGGCGTAGCGGCGGTGCCGCTTCCAGATCGTCTGCCATGGACCGAAATCCGCGGGAACATCCCGCCACGCGACTCCCGTTCGGTAGCGGTAGACGATGCCCTCGACCACCCGGCGGTTGTTTCGGAACGGACGACCTCGACATCCGTCGGACGTGGGAAGTATGGGCTCGATCAGTGACCACTGCTCGTCGGTCAGGTACTTGGTGCGCGACACACTGAACAGTGTCGTGCACCGAGTACAGAGAGTGGGAGACCACTCTCGCAGTGGCCTGCTTTCGTTGATGCCGTCGCCGTGCTGTCGTGCTGATCGACCGGCCACGCCCACTGCTCGCGCAGTTGATCCTGCTAGTTGTCGCGTCCGGTGAGTAACTCGGTGATCGTCTGGAGCTGCTGGATGACGCGTGGGTTCGTGAGAACGTCGTCGTTCAGCTCCGCGCCATACATCTCGAAACCGGCGACGTCCAGCAGTGTGAAGGCCAACCCGTGGATCGGTCCGCTCGTTCCGTCCTGAAGGAAGCGGTGCCAGCACGTGAGCCCGCATAGTGCCGCGACGAGGACGTCACTGGTGTCGTCCCCGAAGACGCATGCCGATTCGATCTCGGCGATCCAGTCTCGGAGCACGTCGACATCGGTGTGCAGTGGATCGGAGCAGGCCGAGCGGAAGGCGTGAGCAGCGGCAGGGAGGAGCTCGGCCTCGGCGGCGTCGTGAAGGCCGTCCAACTGCGTCAGACTGCGAACGGCGAAGACTGCCAGTCTCCGGCGTTGTTCGGCGTCAGCATCGGCCACCAACCGCCTGATGGCGTATTCCACGTCGCAGTGCCTCAACGGGTGACGACTACTTTCGGGAAGGAGCCCGATCGACGGTACGAGGTGACGCGCGCGGGACCTCATACCGTTTGGGCGGGGTGCGCGGCGGCGTAGTCCGCGAGGACGGCGTGGGGGACACGGGAAGTGCCGGAGATCGGGTAGTCGTGAGCGCGGGCCCATTCACGGACGTCGCGCATCCCGTTGTCGGATGCAGCGATCATCCCTGTCCACCTCTTGTGCCCGCCGACACGGCGGGCATGTCGGATATAGCTGCCGAACAAGCGGCGTAGCTGTGCCGCGCTCTCGTCTCGGAGGTCGATCGAGTACTCGATCCCATTCACAGAGAAATCGATCGTTTCGCCGCCAGATCCGATCTTCTCCCCGTCGAAGTCGTCGAGGATCTCGACCACCACCTGGTACATCACAACCCTCTCGTTATGGGAGTGTCCGATGGATCCGGATCGGAATCGGTCAGTTGATGCATCCTTCGAAGGTGGTGCCGAAGGCGTTCAGCGGGCTCTCACCGGACTGCTCATCGTGGGAGCCGAGGCCGTGTCGCGAGACGGAGACATTCGAGGGCGGCCGTTCGATCAGGAAGTATGCCTGTGGGCCTTGATCTGTCTAATCTGGAGAAGGTTCTGCCCCGCCGGTTCGGAGCCGGCGGGACAGAACCGTCTTCGTGTTGCCTACTTAGTTGAAGGCGATGTTCAGGTCGGTGGCGGAGTTCGTGCCCGAGACCTGCCGTGCGGCAAACTGTGCGAGCTTGACGGTGCCGTTGTACGGCAGCTTCGCGCTCACCGTGTTCGGGGTGCCGCCGTTGTTCCACGTGAAGGGCGAGGACGTGGGCGAGACAGTCAGTACGACCTTCCCAAAGCCGGTGATGGCGGACACGAGCGACGAGTCACCGGTGAGGCAGTAGGTACCGTCGGCGGCGGTCGTCGTGGTCAGCGTCTTGGTCGGAGTGCTGGACCCGAACGGGTACAGCTCGCCCTTCACCTCCACTCCTCCGACCGCTCGAGCGCCGGCCGGAAGTGCGTTGTTCGACGACCCGGTGCCAGCGCCAACAAACGCGGTGCCGCACATCTGGTAGTCGGGCGGCACACTGACCGAGGCCGGGACGGCGGATCCCACCCCACCGACGACGGGGGCAGCCGCAGCCGTCCCCATGCCCAGCACGACCGCGGCGGCGGCCGATGCGCCTACCGTTGCTACCTTCACGAGAGTTCTCATAGGTTTTCTCCGTTCAGTCGAAGGATTATCGAGTGCTTGCAAGCCGTCGTGTTCGTGATCGAATACGACTCCAAGGAGCATGACATAAATATTCGCGCCGTTGCACGTAAAGGAGAAACAATCGACAGGGATTGATTATCCCCAATGAAACACAAATGGGCACCCTCGAAAGCTACGCCTCGAGAGTGCCCATTCGAAAGCTACTTAAAGTAGCGCGACCGCCGTCAGCTCATCTGCTGGGCGCCGATCATGCTTCCCAGTAGCGGAAGATTTCCGGCCATCGCGAGCGAGCCGAGGAGGGTGAATAGAAGGTTTTCCAGCATTCGTTTCTCCGTTTCTAGAGAGGCTTGATGAGGGCGCCGAGGAAAGTAATCAGCCCTTCCCAAACGGTCAAGCCTGAGCCTGTGAACAGTAGGGTTAGGTCCTTGCTCATGTGGTACTACCTTTCGGTCAGACTGCGATCCCGAGAGATGCCTTCATGGGTATCGAAACGAGCAGGGTGTAGACCATCTGCGATGCCATCGGCATCAACTGCGCAAGTGAGGTCATGTGAATCCTTCCAGTGGGGTGTCCGTCAAGCGGACATGGTCATGAGTTCACCCAACGAACTGAACCCCGTATCGATCAGCACCTTGGCGAACGCGGAGAACGCTGTCGCGAAGTCAATGGACAACTTTCATTCCTTCCCGGGAATGTGCAGACGAGAGGTATCCGAGTTCGCCTGAGCAGCATCGGAACTATCCCGTTCGGCAACTGTTAATGTCTGGTCTCTGAGGTGAGCGCATTGAATTTCGCAGAATATCTATACCGGCGAGTATCCCTAAGTTGGGCGTGCGACGTAGGCATGCCGGCGGTATTGAATGATCCGCGATCTCTTCCGACTCTGGTTGTCGTCTCCCCCCGTTATGCCGTAGAGCTCCAGACCTGACACGGTCGTAACCATTCACCCCGCTCGGTTACTCGCCCGTGATCGACACGATAGAGCATGAAGCCTGCGGTCCGAGGCGGTTTGCAGACCGAAGTTCAGAGCTTTACTTTTGTACTGGAGTGCAAGTTCCCTGTTTCGATGGTTGGACCAATCGGCCCGCGCTCCTGACGAGGGTTCTACCCAGGGTGGTTGGCTCAGGGCTGGTCGTACTTGGCCCAGAAGCGTGCCCGCGACCGGTACCGGATTCCCTCGTCCAAGTCGTACTTCTCCATCACGTCGGAGGCGTCGAGCAGCAGTGCGCGGTCGATGTCGCGGGGGATCGACGGCCTCGCGCGCTGGAGTTCCAGTCTGTCGTCAGATGTAGCGCTCTCCTGGAACGATGCGAGGACCCGCAACACGACCTCGTCGATCAGTTGATCCTGCTCGTCGTCTTCGTCGTACCCGGGCAGCACCCGGCCGGGGGAGCCGGTCGAGACGCTGTAGGCAAGCACACTCGTCGAGCGTGGTCCGGCCGGGCTCTGCGGAATGGACACGAGATCGAGAGGAGTCCGGACGACCGGCCGCGCCGCCGCGACTGCGGGCTGAGCAGGCTCGGGTGTCGGTTCCGGGGTGATCGGCTCTAGCGCCGGCTGGCGGTCGACCTTCATCACGGCGGCATCGACCGTCGCTCCATCGATGCTGTCGAGTTCGTCGGCGGCCCGGATCAGGTGTCGGCTCACGCCATGGGGTTTGCCGTCGACGGTCGGCACAGCGAGAAGCACGACCTGAACCCCGTGGACCTGGGCCTCTTCGACTGCCTCGGTGAGGTCGTCGCCCGAGACGAGGAAGAACACTTCCGATGCACGGTTGCGGGCGTGGGCGACGAGGCCGAGGCCGAGGCCGAGGCGAAGGTCGACCCCCTTCTGGTCGCCATTGACACCGAACCGGCCGAGCCGGAGCTTGACCTTGGACAGCTCGCCGATGCGCTCCTGCCGTGCATCGGGGACACCGTTGCGGGCCGAGTCGTACCAATGCAACCGCAGCACCGGCAGGCCCGACCGGGCTTCTGCGGTGTCCACCAATGAGCTGATCAACGTGGCGTAGTCGACGTAGATACCGCTGCGCAGCGAAGTGCCGGTCACGCGGGTCGCAGCAGCAGCGAGCAAGTACCCGGCATCGATATACAGAGAACAGGTCGACCGCATGCGCTCACTATGGCATGGCACGGTTGACAGTAATGGGTGCTTGATCAGCAATCACTCTGTCGGCGAGCCGAACCCGCGTTTAGTAGAACAGGGCGGCGTACCGACGCGGAATCGGAATACACGGCTTCGGCTCTGCCGCCCTCGAACAAGGACGCGGGCCGGCCACCCGCGACGACGCACCTCGCCCTCACCTACCGCGCGGGTGTGGCCGCACCAGCGGCCTGCACCGGGATGAGGCCCCTCACCAAATAGGAGACACGCTCTAGTACTGCAACGGCACTTGCTTGACAGGTGTTCGATACTTGTTGAGTGGTTGTCGATGTGGTTGCTGCGGAGCTGGATACGTTGCATGAGCGGGTGTCTGGCCGGTTTGCGCGGGCAGAGCCTCGGTCCCGGGTGCGTGAGTATGTCTCGGGTTTGGTTGCGGGTCTGGAACGGAAGAACGGGTGGACGCTGGCCGAGCGCGCCGGTGAGGTGAGCCCGGACGGGATGCAGCGGCTGTTGCGGCGGGCGGACTGGGACGTCGACGGGGTCCGTGATGATGTCCGTGATTACGTGGTCGAGCGCCTCGGCGACCGCTCGGGGGTGTTGATTGTCGACGACACCGGTTTCCTGAAGAAGGGCACCCGCTCGGCCGGGGTGCAGCGCCAGTACTCGGGCACCGCGGGCCGGGTGGAGAACTGCCAGATCGGGGTGTTCCTCGCCTACGCCTCGAGTGCCGGCCACTCGTTGATCGACCGGGAGCTCTACCTGCCCGAATCCTGGACTTGCGATCGGGCCCGGTGCCGCGCCGCGGGGATCGACGACGAGGTGGAGTTCGCGACCAAACCCACACTGGCGCAGCACATGATCGAACGAGCACTTCACGCGCAGGTTCCGTTCTCCTGGGTCACCGCCGACGAGGCCTACGGTCAGGTGAAGTACCTGCGGGCCTGGCTCGAGGAGCGGGACGTGTCGTATGTGCTGGCCACCCGGCGCAACGACGACGTGTTCACCACCGACGGCCGCACCGGCCGCGCCGATCACCTGATCGAGGAGGTCCCCGCGAAGCAATGGCGCCGTATCTCCGCGGGCGACGGCGCCCACGGGCCGCGCGAGTATTCCTGGGTGCGGGTCCCGATCCGGATCGCCTGGGCGCCCGGGCGTGGGCACTGGCTCCTCGCACGCCGGTCCCTCTCCGATCCGACCCAGATCGCGTACTACATCTGTGCCGGGCCGCGCCGCACCACGCTCACTGAACTCGCCGCCGTCGCCGGGTCCCGCTGGCGGGTCGAGGAATGCTTCCAACAAGCCAAGAACGAGGCCGGCCTCGACCAGTACCAGGTTCGCACCTACCGCGCCTGGTACGCCCACACCACCCTGTCGATGCTCGCCCTCGCCTGGCTTGCCGGCACGAAAACCGAAGCAGCAAAAGGGGAACCGGAACACACGATCAGGGCATGATCGCGTATACGGTACCCGAGATCCGCCGCCTGCTCGTGCATCTAATCCTCCGACACGCCCACCCTGATGGCCACGTCTGGTCCTGGTCCCGCTGGCGACGACGCCGCAACACCAGGCCCGCACCTGCCACTACCGAACCCGCGGACACCCGCTATAAGTGCCGTTGCAGTACT
>NZ_QQAT01000040.1:0-188 GCF_003350365.1 Rhodococcus sp. AG1013 | reverse complement strand
GGTCCTGGTCCCGCTGGCGACGACGCCGCAACACCAGGCCCGCACCTGCCACTACCGAACCCGCGGACACCCGCTATAAGTGCCGTTGCAGTACTAGTAGGACTTTGTTAGGTCTGTCACGGTTGGGTGTGGGGTCTCGAGTTTCGGCGTGATCTTCGAGACGATGATGGGGTGGATGCCGCAGCCCT
>NZ_QQAT01000039.1:0-15060 GCF_003350365.1 Rhodococcus sp. AG1013 | reverse complement strand
AGGGCTGCGGCATCCACCCCATCATCGTCTCGAAGATCACGCCGAAACTCGAGACCCCACACCCAACCGTGACAGACCTAACAAAGTCCTACTAGGTCGTGTCTGACAAAGCCTTTGTCCAGTCGATGACCGCCCGTGCTCGATACAGTGATCGAATGCTCATTTCCGCTGACGTGATCGACGTCCTGGACCCGATGTCGGGTCTCGTTTTTGCCGGCGAGGCGGGTGGGCGTCTGACTTTCGCGCTGTGGCGAGACGGTGCAGTGCGTCTTCTCGACGACAGACTCGCCGAGAACTCGCAGCGAGAGCTCCCTCTGGAGGATGACGTCTGCGTCCTTGCGGCGTCCAGCCTCGATCTGCTCATACTCGCCTCCGCCGGCGGGCTCGTCATCGCCGGAGAGGAAGTGGTCACGGTGCCCGGAATACCCGCCGACGCGGCTGCGCTCCTGGGCGGTCTACTTGTCGTCGCTGTCCCGGACGGCGAGAGGCACCGGCTGCTCGCGCTCGATTCCGCGACCGGGGCGATCCTCGACGACCAGGCGATCGACGCCGACGATGCTCGCGCCTTCCTGTATCCGCATCCTGCCGAAGATACGGCGATTCTCGAGCTCGCCATGGGGCAGGATGGCGTTCTCGCGTTCCGCGTCGATGTCGAGGGATCACGCCTACATCTGACCGAGATCCTCGCAGGAGATGATCCCGTGATCGCGGGCTTCAGTCCGTCGGGCGCGAGGCTACTTGTCACCCCGTATCCAAGCGATCCGCAGACCGTACGGATGCTGTCGTGGCCTGATCTGAAGGAGATCTCACGGCTCGACGCGAGTGACGTCGACGCCGCGTACGGTTTCGGGCTCGCCGGGTGCTGGATCAACGACGACCGAGCCGCCGTGTACGCGACCGAGGACGCATTGATCGTCGCCGACGAGAACTTCGACTCGTCCGAACGCATCGCACTGCCGATCGACTTCGGCGACGAGGGAGAGATCGAAAGCCTCACGCATCTGGGTTCGGGGAACGTCGCCGTCGGCGCGTGGACGCCAGCCGGTCGACTCACCCTCGTCGTGCGCCTCAACGAAGGAAAGGACTGTGACTGACAACTCCTATGTACAGGCGACGACGGCGTTGAGGACGACCGCTGTGAACTGCCAACGAAGTTGGCAAATCCCGGAGCCCTGACCTGCGGTGTGACAACTAGCGTGTCAACGCCAGGGTGCGATCGTGGTCATCGAAGTTGGCAATAGTTCTGTCTGATTCCCAAGGCGGCCTTGGATCTCGTCGGATGCGGTCCACGGCCGACGGCCAGGCTGACCCGCGAGACATTGTCGTCAGCCCGCGCACTCCGTCGACGTCTCAGAGCTCGATGTCTGCCAGGTGTAGCTGTTCAACGGCCTACCCGAAATCTGACTGGTCCATGACAAGGAGACGGCACGAGCGGCTTGCACTGGCGCACCTAGTCGTCCTTCCGTCCACTCACCCGTCGATGATGGTCAGGTTGGCCATGCTGCGCAGTGATGAAACATCTGTGACGTCTGATCCGGAGAGTTCGAGCATTCCCAGATGCGGCAAGCCGGCCAGTGGCGAGACGTCCGTGATCGAGGTCCCCTCGAGGTCGAGCCAGGTCAGGCCCGTCAGGCCCGCCAGCGCAGCCACGTCGACTACCTCGGTCTCCGCGAGTTTGAGGCAGGTGAGGCCGCTCAGGCCCCCCAGGGGGTCGACGTCCCGGAGTGGCGTCCAGCGCAGATCCAGAAACTCCAGTCCGGTCAGACCGGCAAGCGGGGATACATCACTGACTTGCGTTGCGCTGAGGTAGAGGTGGGTGAGACCGTTCAGGCCCGCCAACGGGGACACCTCCCGCACAGGCGACCAGCGCAGGTCGAGCCTCTGCAACGCGGTCAGCGTCGACAGCGGGCGAAGATCGATCACTACCTCCCCGTGCAATCGCAGTTCGGTCAGGTTCGACAGTTCGGACAACGGGGCCAAGTCCGCCACGGGCAGCTGATCAAGCTCGAGAAACTCAGTCCGGGCGATGGCTTCAGCATCCAGAGGTGTCGAGATCGGACGGCCCAGCTGCGCGTTCACCGCAGCAACCACACCAGCCGCCCCACGACGCACGCTACGTCTCGGGCTCATCGTTCCGATCCTTCGCTTGTTCGGGACATGGTCCGGCGGGTCACGCCACCCTGGTTTTCGGGGCCGATGACCTCCGTGAGGAACTGCACCCGCGGGATCGGGGTTCGTGCCGCTTTGACAACTACCTGTCAAATTGCCAACTACGGTGTCAACTGTGACAACTAGCTGTCAAATTGCCAACTACGGTGTCCGTTCACAACCGCGGTGCGGTAGATGACTGCATGCTTGTCGTATCTCGTATCTCGTATCTCGTATCTCGTATCTCGTATCTCGTATCTCGTATCTCGTATCTCGTATCTCGTATCCAGTAGCGAGGCCGCGCCATCGCTTGATCTGGTTTCAGTTTCCTCGCCGAAGCCCCCCGAGGTTCGCCATCTCGATGTTCGCCACCCACACCGCGATCACTCGACCAGTGTGGACGCGTACGTTGCTGCTGCGCCCGGCGACAAATCTCGGCGCACGATAACTGTCTTGCGTCAAGAATCTGGCCGGCGATCACCACTGGGCCAAGTACGCACCCTCCGCCACAGCCTGCCTCTTCGCAGCACGCCCCGCCATGCCACCCCCGCGAGCGCGACTTCATAGCCGCCGATATCGCGATCGGCCGGGAGTCGGGGCAGACGAGCTCTCGGCCAACGCCCGTATGTGATCTGCCACGAGAACCGCCACAAACCGGACCGATTTGTCGGCTTCGTCTGCTACCCATAGACCCATGAGACGCACGCTACTGGTAGGAATCGCAGCAACCGCCCTTCTCGTCGCCGGCTGCAGTTCGAACGATTCGGACACGAGCGCTTCCCCCACATCGACTGCCTCTAAGCAACCCGCCGCATCCACCTCGAGCGCAGTGGCCGAGGCAACTTCCTCCGGGAAGGCCCCCTCCGGGCAGGCCCTCTACGACGAAACATGCGAGGACATTGCTGAGTCATTCGCCTCGCTTCGTGAGTTCGCAGAGAGCACGGGAGAGTCGTGGGATGCACAGAAGGCTGCCGACGACTTCATGGCGACCATGAAGGATCAGACTGGCTGGACTGTGCAGTTTGGGGCGGAGAGCGTCACGGTCACCGGAGGCGACCCGAGTCAGGGCATTCGCGTTGATGACTGGGACGACTTGAGCAAGTCCGATCAGGAACAGATCCGAAAGGCCGTCGAGGCCGCCGCAAAGGGCGAATGCTAGGACCAGCACTAACTTGCTGGTGACGACATCGGCCTGTATGGCCAATACCAGCCGCCGGAGACGTAGAACCACGAAAGACGCCCCACCCGTCGACGTATGACGAGGTGGGGCGCCTTTCATTTCAGCCGGCGTCTCCCCGCCGCCGCACGAAACGGCTGTCTTGCGTCAAGAATCTGGCATGATTACAGCCGCCCGCAACTGCGTCTCCGGCCGTTCGTGTGCCGGCTCGAATCCCAACAGAATCGCGGTGTCAGCGACCAGAGTGGAAGCAAACAATGCACAACACCTCGCACGTGCTCGACGCGATTCGCTTAGCACGCGACGGATTCTGCGTGACGCGGAGCGAGTTTCCTGAGGACCTGCGCGCCGCGCTTATCGCAGACGCGGGCCGACACACTTTCACGACACCTCACGCTCACGTCGGTGGCGCCTTCGCCATGACCTCACTCGAACACCAGGACCGCGCGCCGGGCCGAGCGAGCGGATGGATCGGCGACGCTGCGAGCGCTGCAGGCCTCGGCGCCTTCGCTCCGAACGAGGCGAGCTACCAACGCTACCTACCAGGCGGCAACGGGATTCCACCCCATCGCGACCAGCGTTACTACGCGTCGTACATCGCGATCATCACCCTGCAGGGCACCGCTACGTTCGCGATCCATGCGTCCCGCAATCACAGAGATGTCGTCGAGCAGTGGACCACCCAACCCGGCGAGGTGATATTCCTGCGGGGTTGGCAACCCGGACAGCCCCACGACCCTCGGCCCTACCACCGAATCGACCCACCAGTCGACGTGCCGCGCCTGATGTTCCAACTCCGCCACAACCTCGCCGCGAGCACTCCCCCATCCCCGCTCCTCGCCGAGCTCACCGACACGGAAGTGCTGCAAGCAGCTGAACTCGCCGCTACCCGGCCCGCTCAACGAACATGACGTCCGCCGTAGAGGTCTCGACCGCGGTCAATTGCGGCTGATGTTGCCGATGATTCGGCCCACCGGTCGTGGATGCCCGGCGGTGGCCGCATTCGACGTGTGCACTTCTGCGACCAATCCGCTGGCTCCGGACGTCTGTTCGCGCACCTTCTCTACCGTTGCCGACCACGTCCGGCTACCGGTGGCCAGGTGCTGGGCTGGGTGCTAATCGAACGCCGGAACCCTGCCGGAAAGTCTGACGCAGGAGATAACCATTGACTCGAACATCAGTTCGAAATAGACTTGCAGCATGAATCCGGGGGGAATCATCGAACCAGGCGCAGCTGCCTTACCGCTGCACGCCGAGGATGTGCGCCGACTCCCCGAATCCGAACTCCTCGCCGCCGCGGTCGCCATCTCCCGCGAGATCGAACGCCTCGAAACACTCCGCGTCGCCGCGGTCGCCGAAATCGACGAGCGCGCAATCTCGTTCGACACCCTCGGCTTCCGCAGCGTCAAACTCTGGCTCGCATCGACGACCCTCCTCGAAGTACCCGCCGCCGCACGGATCCTCGCCCTCGGTAAAGCCCTCCGCCGCCAACCCGAGATCGCCGACGCCTTCGACGGCGGCCGCATCTCCGCCGACCACGCCGGGTTGATCGCCAGATTCTGTGAGCGCCCGCCGCGCGGCATGCCCGACGAAGCCCTCGACTCCTGCCGCAACGTGCTGCTCGACTGCGCCACCGGCACCACAGCCACCACCGACACCCTGCGCGGCACCATCGCCAAACTCGAGCGGATCTTCGAATCCGACGAACTGCCCGCCAGCGAAGACACCGACCGCAACGAACTCCACGCCTCCAAAACCCTCAACGGGCGCGTCGCCGTCAAAGGCGACTTCGACTCGATCACAGGGGTTACGGCGGGTTACCGGGGTCGAATTTTGCGGGGGCCATCGACGGCATTTGCACAGGTCAGCCCGGCGCACAGGGATTCGCGCGTTTAGGGGAACCCTTGCCCGAGGGGTCGACATGGGCGCACGATGGCAAGACCGACGACACACCGGGAGGCCGGTATGGAACTGCAGGAAGTCCGAACCGTCGAGTTGAGCGCGCCCCACTCCGACGACATCGACTGTCGCGCCTACGCCCACATTGGCGACTACGGGGACACAGGAACACTCGTCCTCGGAGGCTGCCAGTGGATTGAGGCCGAGCACGGAGCCAGGGTGATCCTGACCCGGGCCGAAGCACGGGCGCTCGGAAGGGCGCTGCTCGACTACGCAGCCAGGGAGCAGTGAAGGCCATGCCCGGGCCGGTGAAGCCTCGGGTACTCACTGCCGTGACGGCGATGCCCGTCGCGCTCCTGGCCTCCCTGACTCTCGGCCCGGCTCCCGCCGCAGCAGCACCGACCGACACGATCCTGCCGATTCCGATCGTTGGCCTCGCCACAGGCCCAACGGGATTCCCCGGCCCACCGGTCGCCATGCACGTCACCGCCCGCACCGATCCGTCCACGCCCGGCACAACGCTATTCCTTGGAACCGAGATGGAGTACTGCGGATGCGTCGTCCTCTGGCGAAACCTGACGACAGGCGCGAGCGGTCGGGTCGATCTCTGGACGCCGTTCGCACCACATCCCTGGCCGACTGACACGGCCCAGACCGGCTCGGGCAACCTGGTCGCGACAGTTGCCGCAGGCGGCGCTCCGGGCGGTCTCCTCGTGCCCATAACAATCCTGCAAGGTGGCGGTGCCTGGACTGTGCCGTAAGCCAAGGTGGCTTGCGAGAGGCATCCCGCCGCCGGTGAATCTCGGAGGTGAACTGAGATGGATTGGGCGTGGATAGGCATCATGACGAACGCGCTGCTCTGGTGGATCGGGGTGCGCTGGTGACCCGACGAGCGTGAGAGGAGACGACCGATGATCGACAACGCCCCCACGCCGCTCGGCGGGTTTTCGTGCCGAAGTGGTTCTTTGGCGTGGCGTACCAGCTCTGGCTGTGGGGCATTCCGCCTCACAGATTGGAGGTGATCGAGATGATGGGTGCAACAGCTTGGGCCTTTTGGGGAAACCTCGCACCGCTCATGTACGTACTCTCCCTACCCGGAGTGGAGGTCGACTGAAACGGCACGACAGCGGGCCAGTTGTTCCAGCGCGCTCTCGACCTCGACGGACACTGCCCCTGATTGGAGGTGATCGACATGCGAGGCGGCGACTGGCCATGGTTTGTCTGGCTGATGCCAGCACCGTTCTTTAGCGAGTGGGACTGGGTGCGGGCGATCGAGATCATGCCCTGCTGGCTCGGCGGCACGAACTGCTAGGAGGCAGCCGTGCTCGACTACTTCAATGTTCTTCGGGCCGTTCAGCCCGCTGGTCCCGGCGGCAGTCGCCTGGCTCATGTCGATCGGGGTGCTGTGATGGACTTCCCGCTGATCTACTGGCTCTTACCGCCGTTCCTCTTCTCGGACGAGGCCCGGATGTGGATCCGAGACAACACCCCCTGTTGGCTCGGCGGCTACTGCCCCTGATTGGAGGTGAGTTGAATGTCGGCAGGAGATATGGCCTTTTGGGGACCATGGGCCCCGCTCATCTACGCTCTTTCGTTGCTCGGTCTGAAGATCTGAGTGACACCAGAGGGGGCACGGGAGGAGATCGCGATGCTCGACTACGGATTCTTCGGCCGGACGCTCGGCCCCCTTGGGGAGGCTATGGATTTCGTCATTTACTGGCTCGCCACGGGCGGTCGAATGATGCCCCCCATATAGCCAGGCCGAATCACCAATACCTCTCCGAACAATTTCCGAGCCGATTTCGAGGCCCGGCTCGGGGGCCGATTCTGGGAATCTGGTGCCAGCTGCTCGAAAGTGCACGCAAAACCACAGGTCAAGGCCATATTTTAGAGAGAGAAACGGCCGAGAAGCCGGGGTCGCTCTCGCGTGCGGGCTCACCGCCCGACAATAGCCCCCCCTACCCAGCCGGCTCGGCCATTCATTCCATCGATGCAAACAATCGTCGTCCACGCTATATTCGGAATTGCATTCGTGAATTGCTTGTTTGAATTGCGGGATTGCGATTCCCTGTTCGGATCCACCACCAGCATCGGGCACAGGCCACCGACCGGGCCAGCGCCTCGTGTGCGTCGCGTCGCAGTGCCGCCGGTCCACCCAACCCACACCAGCGCCGGTCCGATCAGCCGTCAAGCGAGCCAGCCAGCGGCGCGCGTCAGCGGACGTTCGAACGGTGCTTTGGCAGTCAGAGTGAGTGTCACTGTTCGAGCTGTTCGACAGTCAGTCAGTGAGAGTCAGAGCAAGCAAGCATGTGTGTGTGATGCATGAGTGTGTGATGCATGAGTGAGGTGTGCACAGGCAGGCAGGGCACGGGCGCTCGGGCCACGGGCAGGGCAGGCACATGGGTATGTGTGCAGTGCATGTGTGCATGTGTGCATGTGTGCATGTGTGCATGTGTGCATGTGTGCATGTGTGCAGTGCAGTGGTGTGCATGTGCATGTGGTTGCAGCACAGTGGTTTGGCGTGTGTCGTTGGTGTGTGAGCAGCAGAGTGCACAGGGCAGGCGGGGCGCTCGGGCCACGGGCAGGGGGCAGGGGGCAGGCGCTCGGGCAAACCAGGGCACACTCACCAGCGCCGGGAGAACCTCGGCGTGTCGGCCCCCTTCGGCAGCCCCACCGGTACACCACGGCCCCGCTGTTGGTTGCCGAGCGTGGCCCCCGCCGATGAATTGCAGCCGAGGTGCGCCGGGCGACAGTTGTTCTCGTCGAAAGGATCACCCCCCATTGAGCGCGGGATCACGTGTTCCAGACTCCACGAGCGAGACGAGCGCGGCGGTGCCAACAGGTCGATCCAGCCCCCGCAGATACAGCAGATCGGAGAGTGCTCGGCCTTGATCCGCTCGCGTAGCCTCTGGTAGCGCTTGGTCCGGATGCTGTTGTCAGCGGTCATGTTCCCTCCTCCGGGTAGACAAAGGACCGGAGGCGAGAACAGCGGACCCTCGAAAGTCACTGCCCTGCTCCCGGTCCGGTCCCGCGTGATGCCGCGCCTAGTTCCGTAGGCCGCCAGCGGTGGTCGCCGTACGTGATGCCGCGCCCCTCGTCGTAGAGGCCGCCAGTACCGGCGAATAAGAGCCCCCGCGCGGACTCGAAAGCCTTTGCGGGGGCCGACTATCAGGCCGTGGTGTTCACACGCAGCACCCGGAAGGCGTTCGGGATCAGCGCGTCAGAGCCGACCCGGTAGTGCACGAACAGCCCGCGCTCACCGGTCGGTCGGCGGTTCGCCCCGAACACGTGCGGCACCAGTTCGACGGTCGTACCGATCCGGTCCACGATCAGGAATTGCGAGAAGTCCCCGTACACGAGAACGTAGTTCGATTCGGTCGCGCCGGTGTTGATCGTGCCGTCGATGCCCGAGACCTCGTGTGCCGGGCGTCCGAGCAGCGACATCGGAACCGCCTGCAGTCCGGGGAACTTGAGCGAGCCGTTCGTGGTCTCCATCTGCCGGAACGCATTCCAGGTTGTGAGGTTGCCCGCGAACCGCGCGTTCGGCTGCCAGCGCGAGGGCAGGCCGTTCTGGAGGTCGTAGGTGTCCTTCGCGGCCAGCGCCTCGGTTCCGTTGCCGTCCACGATGATCGGCCCACCCGCAGCGACCAGCGCGGTGATCAGACCCTTCGGCTGCCCGACGCCGCTGCCTGTGATGAACGCTGCCGCCTCCTTGTTCGCGCGGGCGTCGGCCAGCATCATCTGGAGGTCGCGCAGGATCGTCGGCCCGTCCTGCTCCAGCTCGAAGCTGTACTGCACGTAGGCAGCGCCCTTGTGGGCCACGATCTCCGGCTGTGCCAGCGTCGGGGATGCGTCGGCGGCTTCGTTGGCTTCAGCCAGCCATTCGGCCGAGACACCAGCGCTGGTGACACCGTGCCAGGCGTTCGAGGTCGTGGTGACCACGCGCGAGATTTCGCGGAGCGGGTTGACGGCCCCGGCATTGGTCAGGTTCACCGTCGGGTCGAGCTGGAACGGGACGACGTACTGGCCGGTCCCCGATTCGAGCAGGCCGCGCTCGGAAGCGAACTCGCGCACGTCGCGGTATGCGCGGGCCTCGTCGGCGGTCCAGCTCAGGTGACCTCGATCGGGATCGGCCGCCATCTTCGCGAACGCGCGCCCGTAGGCGTCGGTGCCGGTCAGCGCGAACAGCCGCGCGGCGTTGGGGTCGTGGCTCAGGCGCTCGGCATTCTCGGCCGCCTTGTCGGTGAGCAGCTCGGCCTTGTGACTGCGCTCGATCTCTCGGCGCGCGTTGTCGCGGAGAGCGTTTCGCGGATCCTCGGTGCGCCAGTTCAGGCCGGGATCGGTGCCGCGCTCGACGCTGCCAGCCTCGGCCAGCCGCATAGCCCGCTCGATGCTCTTCTCGCCGCGCTCGATCTGCCGGTCGATGTCGCCGATACGGTTCTCGATCTCGTCGAATCGGTCGGCCTCGCGTGTCGTCATATCCGCACCGATGCGGGCGATGTCCTCAGCCTCGGTGAGCAGCTGGGCGCGCTCCGCCTTCAGCTCTTCGATGGTCTTGTTCATGTCAGTGTTGGCCTTTCAGCTTCAGCAGGCGTATCCGTACGTCTGCCGGAATCGTGTTCCGTCGGTCGATGTCACGGACGCCGACGGATGTGGTCTCGTATGCCGGTGTGGATACCGGCCCGGCCTCGTGCAGCCGAATCTCTTTCACGGTGCGCCGGAGCGGCCCTCGGGAGCCGGGGTCGAATCGCAGCCGGTCGACCTCGTGCGGTCGTAGCAGCCTGCCGGTTCCGTCGCGCCACTCGTCGGTGACTACGGCGAACTTGATCGACATGCCGCGAATTGCACCGGCCTCGATGGCCTGCCGGATCGGCTCGGCCAGGTCGTTGTCGAAGATGCGTCCCCGAACGAACAGCCCGTGCTCGTCCTCGCGGATCTCTTCGTAGACACCGATCGGCACCGACCCGACGCGGGTATCCCGACCGTGGTCGTACTGCATTTGGATGTGCGGGTGCTCGCGCAGCGTCTTCTTGAATGCGCCTTTGGCGATCCGCTCGACGAACTGGCCTTCCCAGCTCGAACGAATCTGCGTCTCGGTGCCGAAGACGGCCGCATAGCCGGTGAGAGTGTGTCCGAGCCGGACTCGGATTCTGTTGCGCGAAACTCGAAGTCGCGCAGGCTTGGTTTGATGTTGGACATCGGTCCATCCGTTTGTCGTTGGTGAGCGGATGAGTGCAGGGAAAACGTCTGCGGCCCAGCGGCTCCAGATACCAGCGGCGGATGTGTCCTCGGCGTAGGTGGTGCCTCCGTGGGTCCGGCCGTACGCGGGTTACCGTGCTGGCCCTGATTCTATCCGCTGGGCCACAGCGTGTCTCGCGGGTTTCAGTCGAGCCATTCCTCAGGCACGGTGTCGGGAACGTCGCCGTCGAGCGATCCAGCCAGCCCTTCATCAGTCACCGAGATATCGTCGAGGTCTGGCCGGCTCGCGTCCTCGTCATCGAACAACCACTCCCGGTCGATCAGGATCAGGTCGAGCGGTTCGCCGCTCTCGTCGTAGCCCCAGGACACGCGCAGCACCTCCCCCGGTTCGAGCAGATACGCACGGGGGGCCTTCTGCTGGGCATAGCGATCTAGCTTGTCCCATAGCGGAAGCCGCGCCACGGCCTCGCCGATCACCCACTTCAGCTTGTCGGCCCACGGTTCCTTGAGCGGGGCCGACTCCCGCTCGGGCGTGTGGCTCACGAGGTCGCGTAGCTCGTCGTCGGCCGTTCGCCGTTCCCGGCGATATGTGCGCCTCCACGATTCGCCGTCGTGCTCGTGCGGCTCATTGCCGTTCGGGCTGTTGCCGTAGGTCTTCATCGGTCCCCCTCGCGGGTCTCGAATACGTCGGCCGGACGTTCCACTGTTTCGGCGTCGGCGGCCGTCTCGATGGCATGTGATGCTCCCCAGGGGCGTTCGATCTTCGCGGCCGTCAGCCGACGGGATCCGATGAGCCTGCCGAGCGCCTCGTGGACGTGCTGGCTCGCGATCCACGGGTAGATCTTGCGAGCGGCGCGCAGCATCTCGGCGAACGTCGCGCTCTTGCCTGTCGAGCGGTTCACGGCGTCCAGTAGCGCCTGCTCGACCCGGTGTGTGTCGTAGCGGTCCATTTGATGTGTTCTCCTCGCCATGTAGAACAGCGGAATTGCCTGGTAGAATGCCGTTTTGGCAGCACCCCACTCCAAGATGTTGGGAGACAATCACATGAGTCCTGCAGCCCTGCTCTTCGAGCGCCCCACCGCCGACGTCGACGCTTTCACCGATGGCGGTCGTCGCTATCGAGTGATCGGTGGTGCCGTCGTGCGCGTACTCGATCTCTCCGAGTACCACCGTGGAACCATCGGCCGCCCCCGCCGGGTCTACGTCGTCTAGCGCTCCCCGAAACGCAGAACGCCCGTCTGAACGCCTCGCAGACGGGCGTTCTGCTGTTTCCGGCAACGTCAGCCGATCCGGCTACGTTCGACGCCCTGGCGAGCGCTCAGTGGCCGGGACAGTGCCTCTGCGATGTCCCGCTTGGCTTGCCGGGCTGTCGTGACCATTCTTTCGAACACGTCGTCGGGGTCCACGAGGTCGAGCGCGGCGAATCCCATCGTGGCGTAGCCGGTCCCGGTCAGGTGGTGGTTCTCGTCCGTCCGACGGTGGAACACTGGGCACCACCCCTGCCGGTTTGGCAAGCTGCCATTCGCCACCGGCCACACGATCGGGTCGGGGTCGGAGTCGAGAATCTGGCCTATCCGGCGGACGACGGCGAACGCCACATCACTTGGCGACGGCCTCCCCCAAGCCCAGTGCGGGTTGAATGGATCCCAGCTCATGTTGTAGATCGGCGACCGGAAGTCGGACCCAGCGCCGAACTCACCGAACGGCAGCTCGGCGGCGAACTCGACGTAGACGGCCCAGCGCGGGAACTTGTGGAACTCGTCGGCCCCGCTCGGCTCCTGGATCTCCACAGGCAGCACGCCAGGCGCGGTGATGTCGGTCATTCGACGACCACCCTCCTGGGCACGCGAGCTACCGGCTCCCCAGCCTCCTCGGACACCGAGTCGGGGCGAGCGCCCCCAGCGCGAGCGCCCAGACGAGGTGTGTCCGTAGGACTAGAACCAGAAGGAGAAGAAGAAGATTTAGCTTCGCTTCCCTTCTCTTCTCTTCTCTTCTCTTCTCTTCTGTTTCCTTCCCTTCTCTTATGGGGTGAGACTCCACCGTGGACGTCTTCGTGGACGTCTCGTGAGACACCTTGTCGCATCCCTTGATTCCCCACGTCGCGCAGTCGGTGTGGTTACCCCGGTAGTGGCGCTTTCGCGCTGCCCACTTCCCTCGAATGCTCGACACCTCCTCGGCCGGTATCTGGGTACTCCAGTCGATCTCCCAGCCGTCGCCGGTCACCTCGGCCAGCCCGGCTTCCACGAGGTGCTCCATTGCGCGCTCTGGGTCGTGATGCGCCGTCGCCCGGCGAAGAATGCGCCGTGGAATGACCCCATCGGTTCCCGTAGTCATCGACCACGACCTCAGTTCGAGCAGCACCAGCAGTGCCGACCGAGATTCGCTGTCGCCGTATCCGAGTTCGATCACTCCAGGCTCGTCCCAGAATCCGGCTTCGATCATTGGTCCCCACCCAGCGCCCGCGCTCACTTCCGCACCCCATGCTGGTTTGACGCGCGCTCGGCGGCGACGCTCTCGATTTCGTCTCGCAGATACAGGGTGCAGTTGGCACCGATCCTGCATGCCTCGATTCGCCCCGCCGCCGCCCACTTGTAGATGGTCACGATGGTTACGTTGGCGATCTTCGCGGCATCGGCGGTGGTGACGAACCGTTGCAGCAGTTCATGATTAGCGCCCATAGTCTTTCCCTCGGCTAGATGCTTCCCGATTGCTCGGGGTGTCCGATGTGGACCCAAATGGTTCGCCGTGGGAGGAAGGTTCTGAACTTGTTGCTAGAAGTATTGCACCACCTCAGACGGATCGGAGTGCGACACATGCGTAACCACAGGTCAGATGGCAAAACTGCGCGGGTCCGCCAGTTGCGAGGACGGTAGAATCGAGCCCACAACGGTTCACCGTCCGGGGGTGCGTGGTGGCTCGTAGTTCCTCACCGAGACGGCCCCGGCGTGCTGGCCACTTTCCCACCAGCAGCCGGGGCCGTTTTCTTTGTCTCGGACCGATCTCGATGTGTCCCGATACCTGTTCGGCCACAACGTGTCCCGCTAGATACGCCAACGCACGTCGATCGGCTTCTCGGCGGCCATCGGGTTCACCGTCACCACGAGAACCGACCGGACGATGTCGCGCTGGGTCTCCAGACTCATGTTCTCCCACGCCGTACGGCCATCCACCAGCTCACGCAGCGCCGGATCCTCGGCGGTCGGCAACTGAGCTTCTAGTGCGTCAATCTCGGTCTGCCAGCGCGACTCCATCTGCGCGAACGCGCGGGCGCTGATGTTGCCGTCGGCGGCCTCGATCGCGAACTCGTCCCACCGTGCGCGTACCGCCTCGATCTTCGCGAGCACGTCGGCCGCGTCGGTGTCGTCGGTCTGCAGCACTCGGGCGCGGACACGGTCGTCGTTCAGCAGTTTCGCGATCCACCGCTCGGCCTCGGTGTCTACGACGTCCACGAGCCGGGAGACCTTGTGGCACTCCGTGCAGGCGTATGACGGTCGGCGGCGCTGGTGATGGCGCTTGGTCAGCAGCGGGGTGTCACAGACGCCGCAGAGCGCGATTCCCGACAGCAGGCTCACCGCCTTGGTGCCGCGCGAGGTCTTGCGCGCCGGATCGGTGAGGATTGCCCGTAGCCGGTGGTACTCGTCCTCGGTCACGATCGCGGGCCAGGTGCCGGGGCCGGTTACTTCATCGTTGTGGGTCCTCAGTGCGGCGTACACCGGCTTCTTCAGCATCTTCGACAACGCGGTGCCGGTCCATCTGTTCGTCTGGCGGGGCGGCACTCCGCGCTCGTTCAGATCGCGCGCGATCGAGTACAGCGACTCGCCACCGAGGAATCTGTCGGCGACCTCCCGCACGATCGGGGCCTCGTCGGGGTGCAGTTCCCGGCCGATCGTCCTGCCACTGTCGGGATCGCGCGCTACCCGGTAGCCGTAGGCGTTGCGCCCGTGAGGTTTCCCAGCTTCGAGGTTCGCGCGCAGGGTCCGCAGAACGCGCTCACGGGTCTGGTCGACCTCCTTCTCGGCCAGGCCGATGTCGAGCAGCGTCATGAACCGGTCGTCGGAGCGCGAGAGGTCGAACACCCGGCCGGAGTAGCACCACAGGACGTCGCGCTCGGTGCAGAGCTGGCGCAGGTCGTTGTAGGCGGCGAGGTCGCGCTGCGCGCGGGAGGCCTCCCAAGTCACCAGCACGTCGCCGGACTGCAGAATCTCGGCCAACCGGTCATAGCTCGGGCGCTTGGCCCTCGACCACCGCGACGCTCCGGCATCATTGTCGACGAGCACCTCGGCGATCTGCCAGCCGTTGTGCTCGCACGTACGTCGGCACTCGGCCTCCTGCTCGGCCACCGACCGGCCGCGCGCGGTGTCCTTCGATACTCGGGTGTAGATGACAGCCCTCATGCATTCGACCCTACTTACCGAATAAGACCGGCGAAATGCTCCTCACCGCGCTATCGGCCCTCACCAAACCGAGGAACCCGGTCGACGACCCCGCCGGCATGCGCACCCCGGACAACGGCGCGCCGAAGCATTCACCGAGATCCTGCGGCACTACCTCAACTCCGGCGCAGCTCCTGTCGAAGGCGCCGAACTGCCACACCTGTCACTCCACATGAATGCCCGCGACCTCGCCCGCACCGAGCC
>NZ_QQAT01000038.1:0-15982 GCF_003350365.1 Rhodococcus sp. AG1013 | reverse complement strand
AACGCCTTCTGGAACATCGTCAACTGGAACGACGTCGCCACCCGCTTCGCCGCCGCCCGCACCCAGACCGCCGGACTCATCGTCCCCGCCTGATCCGATCTCCCTCTCCCGCGTTTTGCGCACTTGTCGTTGTTCCCGAGGCCCCGAAAAGGCCGACAAGTGCGCAAAACGCGAGTAAAGAAGTTGTGGATCGGCGCACTCACACAGGGGCCCACGCACTACCGCCAGGTAACCTCGTACGCGATGTCCACGCCAGCAGAAGAGACGGCTCACGAGCCCCTCCCCACGCAGACCCGCACCCTCACCGGTTGGGGGCGCACCGCGCCCACCACGGCACAGGTGCTGTCCACGCCCGACGTCGAGGTGATCGCCAAGGCGGTCGCCCAGGTGGCGGAGCAGAACGAGTCCAAGCCCGCACACCTGCGGCGAGGCGTCATCGCGCGCGGCCTGGGCCGCTCGTACGGCGACCCGGCACAGAACGCCGGTGGACTCGTCGTCGACATGAACGCCCTGAAGCGAATCCACAACATCGACTCCAACACCCACCTGGTGACGCTGGATGCCGGTGTGAGCCTGGATCAGCTGATGCGCGCCGCACTGCCGTTCGGCCTGTGGGTTCCGGTGCTTCCGGGCACCCGCCAGGTCACGATCGGCGGCGCAATCGCGTCGGACATCCACGGCAAGAACCATCACAGCGCCGGTAGCTTCGGCAATCACGTGCGCTCGATGGATCTACTGACCGCCGACGGCCAGATCCGCACGCTCACCCCGGCCGGCCGGAACGCGAAGCTGTTCTGGGCCACCGTCGGCGGCATGGGCCTGACGGGCATCATCCTCAAGGCGACCATCGAGATGACGCCGACGGAGACCGCGTACTTCATCGCGGACAGCCGTCGCACGGCCGACCTCGACGAGACCATCGCCCTGCACAGCGACGGCAGCGAGGAGAACTACGACTACTCGAGCGCCTGGTTCGACGCGATCTCGCCGGAGCCGAAGCTGGGCCGGGCCGCGGTCTCTCGGGGCAGTCTCGCCAAGCTGGATCAGCTGCCCGCGAAGCTGCAGAAGGATCCGCTCAAGTTCGACGCTCCGACGCTGCTCACGCTGCCGGACGTCTTCCCCAACGGTCTCGCGAACAAGTTCAACTTCTCGGTGATCGGCGAGCTGTACTACCGGAAGACGAAGAACGCGGACAACCAGATCCAGAATCTGACGCAGTTCTACCACCCGCTGGATCTGTTCGGTGAGTGGAACCGCGGCTACGGCTCCAACGGTTTCCTGCAGTACCAGTTCGTGGTGCCGCCGGAGGCCGTGGGCGAGTTCAAGCAGATCATCCGCGACATCCAGGCGTCAGGACATCACTCGTTCCTCAACGTCTTCAAGCTGTTCGGCGAGGGCAACAAGGCGCCGCTGAGCTTCCCGATGGCCGGCTGGAACATCTGCGTGGACTTCCGGATCAAGCCGGGGCTCAACGAGTTCGTCATCGAACTCGACAAGCGCGTGCTCGAGTTCGGCGGCCGCCTCTACACCGCGAAGGATTCGCGGACCACGGCCGAGACGTTCCATGCCATGTACCCGCGGATAAACGAGTGGATCAAGGTCCGCCGATCCGTCGACCCCACAGGCGTTTTCGCCTCCGACATGTCCAGAAGGTTGGAACTGCAGTGATCAACGCCGTCGGCAACCCCCAGACCCTGCTGCTCCTCGGTGGCACGTCCGAGATCGGCCTGGCGATCTGCGAGGAGTACCTGAAGAAGGCGCCGCTGCGCGTGATTCTCGCTGCGCTGCCGAACGATCCGGGTCGCGACGCGGCCGTCGCGCAGATGAAGGCCGCGGGTGCGACGCAGGTCGACCTGATCGACTTCGACGCTCTCGACACCGAGGGTCACCCCAAGATGATCGACGAGGCCTTCTCGGCCGGAGACGTCGACGTCGCGATCGTCGCGTTCGCCCTCGACGGCGACGCCGAGGAGCTGTGGCAGAACCAGCGCAAGGCCGTGCTGGTCGCGAACGTCAACTACACCGCCGCGGTCTCCGTCGGCGTGCTGGTCGGCGAGAAGATGAAGACGCAGGGCTTCGGCCGCATCATCGCGATGTCGTCGGTGGCCGGTGAGCGCGTCAAGCGCGCCAACTTCGTCTACGGCTCCACCAAGGCCGGCCTCGACGGCTTCTACCTCGGCCTCGGCGAGGCCCTGGCGCCGTTCGGCCCCAAGGTCACCGTCGTTCGCCCGGGCATGGTGCGCACCCAGTTCAGCGCGCACGTCAAGGAAGCCCCGCTGACGGTGAACAAGGAAGACGTCGCCGCGCTCGCGGTGGCGGCGTCCGACAAGGGCAAGGAGATCGTCTGGACCCCCGGTCCGTGGCGCTTCGTGATGATGGGGCTGCGGCACGTGCCGCGCGCGATCTTCCGCAAGCTGCCCATCTAGGAACAGCCGTTCACGATTCGGCCCACCACAGTGCACTGTGGTGGGCCGAATCTCGTTCCGGGGTATCGCTGTTCCTACATCGCCGAACGGGGCTGAGCGGGGACGGCCCTCATGTCGTTGCCGGTGTTCGGCTTGACGCGCTGCCACGTGCCGTCGCTCTTGCAGGTCTGGTACGTGCCGTCCGGGTGGTAGACCTTGCTGCCGACGCTGTAGTCCTTGCCGTCGTAGACACACACGGTCGTCTGTGTCCCGTCGGGTGCGGTGCGGATCTCGGCGTGGGCTACTGCGGCCTGGGCGCCGAGCACGCCGCCGGCGACGAGAAGCGAAGCGGCGAGGGTCTTTACGGTTCGAGAGATCATGTGGCGGTCTTTCTGGTCGGTGTCGGGTCCGGTTGGACACAAACAACAATGGCCTCCCGCGGTGACCGCCACCAGGCACCCGAGGATGCCGATTCGCCCACCCTTCCCCTCCCCCGACAGACGCACCTCAGTCCACGGTGATCAGATCTTCACGACCTTCGATGTCGGGATCGGGTGCGAATCCGCCTTGATCCAGCGCATCGCCCACGTCCCCTCGGTGTGGGCGTCGGTGTCGATCCAGTTGCCGTAGCCGGGATCCTTGGCCGACACCACGATCGTCAGGGTGCCGTCGTCGTTGAGCTTCGCGGTGTGGTTGTTGATGTAGATGTTCGTCCGGTTGTAGTCGAGCGACTCCACCCAGAAGTTCTGCAGCACGAAGTTGAAGTACTCGCAGTTCGGGACCTCGGTCTCGATCACCCACGCCTCGTCCTCGGCGAGTTTCCAGTAACCGTGCAGGTAGAAGATCGTCGGGTCGCCTCCGGCGTTCTGGAAGTAGTCCTGCCCCCAGTCGAAGATCTCGTTGGTGTGAGGCTGGAACTTGCGGGACCACTCGAGGAACGTGTTGGCGGTGCCGCGGACCATGCCGACCGCCTTCCCGAGGCGCTCGCCTATCTCCTCGGGACTCAGCGGCACGAATTCACCGTCGGGGTCGAGGCATTCGATGGACAGCTCGGCGGGGACCTCGTTGCGCCGGTCCCGGTAGGTCTGGCGGACGGAGATGAGGTTGCTGTCCGGCGCCATCGGCAGCCAGGCACCCTCGGCGGGCTTGTCGACGCTCGCGATGAACTCGAAGCGGCCGTGCTCATCGACCTCGATGTCGTGAATGTGCAGGTCGCCGGTCTGCATCATGGTGCCGTCGATGTGGTACCGATTGACGCGGGAACCGAAGGTGATCAGCGGGACCGTTCCCCGGGTGCCGGTGATCCGGTAGCTGTACTTCCCGGAGATGTTGGCGCGCATGTAGACGTTGTCCGGATTGTCGGCGCCGATCTTCGTCATCATGTTCGGGTTGGGCGCCGACGTGAAACTCGGCCACCGTGGATCGGTGTACTCGACGCAGTTGATCGTCGCATAACGCAGAAGGCGTGACAGGTAGCGGACGCCCTCGGCCTGCGTCAGCGGATCCTGCGGGACGATCTCGTCCTGCAGGATGTTGCCCGCGTCGAGCAGGTCGGCGCAGAACTTCTCCCAGGTGGCGTTCATGTGAGTATCCCTGTTCTGGTTGATGTTTCGAGGACGTGCTTCAGGCGGTGGCGGCGAACTTCGCCTCGACGTCGGCTGCCGTCACGCCGAACTCCTCGAGCGCGTACTGGTGCGCCGGCCGCCGATGGTCTGCGAGGCTGCTCTGGTGAGACTCCGTCACCGCACGGCGCGCCTCATCGGTGAACGGCAGCGAGAACCGGGCGTAGATCTTCTCGACCGTTCCGATCGGATCGGCAACGAAATCCTTGTAGTCCACGTCGACGAACTGATCCGGGTCGTACCGTGCCCGAGCACTGTTGAAGTGCGCATTGCCGCGCGCCCACAGGTCGAGCTGGGTACGCCCGATGGTCTCACGGTCGAACGCAGTCGACATGTCGTGCTTTCCCTGCTCGGCGAGGCTGAACGTGGACGCCATCGACGTCTGCGGATCCCGGAACGTCCGGACGATCAACGCATCCGGGTACACCCGCATGATCTCGTCGATCGCGAACACATGGCTGGGGCTCTTGAGCACCCACCGCCGGCCCGGGTCCCGCAGCCCGATCAACTGCAGGTTCTTCTTGTGCCGCGCGTAGGTCTCGGTCCAGTCCTGTCCCGCCAGCCACGTCGAATAGCTCGGCACGTACGCCACACATTCGAATGAGATCGAGAGCATCGTCTGCTGCAGCAGGCGCCAGCATTCCTCCACTTCCTCGGCCCCCATGAAGTGCACCTTCATGAGAGCCGCCTCGTTCGTCTGGCGGGCCCGGTAGAACGCGTCCGAACGCAGGAAATCCTCGTTCTGCGACCAATTCTCGCGGTCGGGTCGTGGCTGCTGCGACTCGGCGAGCCACATCTCGACGCCCTGGTGTGCCGGGTCCGCGCCGAGCAACCGGTGCAGCGCGGTGCTCCCGGTCCGCGTCAGCCCGCACACGAAGACGGGGCGCTGCACCGGAACGTCGACGTGCTCGGGGTGGCGGGCGAATCCGGCCTCGCTGATCAGGCGGCCCGAGAGCGCGCTGGTGATCATCTTGCGGGCGATCACACGCCCGTGCGGGGTGAGGTCCGCTTCCCGCTCGAACGAATCGAGCA
This sequence comes from Rhodococcus sp. AG1013, assembly GCF_003350365.1. Taxonomy (NCBI): domain Bacteria; kingdom Bacillati; phylum Actinomycetota; class Actinomycetes; order Mycobacteriales; family Nocardiaceae; genus Rhodococcus; species Rhodococcus sp. AG1013. Next base: position 10,923 of record NZ_QQAT01000038.1, on the reverse strand, counting down.
GCACCCGCAGCCCCTCGAGATACTCGGTGCCACCGAAGTCGTCGAGCCCGGTCGCCTCGCGAGCGGCCTGGTGCAGGTCTCCGATCGTGCCCACACCGTCGTCCACCTGTGTCATCTGTAATTCCTTGCGAGAGTGAGAGTGAGGTTCAGTGGTGGGTGTGCCCGCAGTTGACGTCGAGGCACTGTCCCGTGATGGCGCGGGCGAAGTCGGAGGCGAGGAACACCACCGCGTTCGCGATGTCGTCGGGCTCGGGCAGCCGGCGCAGGTCGGTGTCGGCCGCAACCTCTGCATAGACCACGGCGGGATCGACTCCGCGCTCCTCCGCCCGGCGCTCGAACATCTTCTTCACCGAGTCGGCCCAGATATATCCCGGTGCAACCGAATTCACCCGTACCCCGTCGGGCCCGAGCTCCACCGACAGGCTCCGGGCGAGCGCGAGCAGCCCCGCCTTCATCACCCGATAGGCACCGAAGTTGGGCAACTGATTGCGGATCACCATCGAGTTGATCATCACGACGGATCCCTGGGACTCCACGAGCGCCGGAGCCAGCACCCGCGTCAGGTTCAGCGACGACAGCAGGTTGATGTCGATCCCCTGCCGCACGTCGTCTGGTGCTGCGTCGAGCAGGCCGACGTACGCGGGTTGCACGAACGCGTTGTGGACCACCGCATCCACCCGCCCGAACTCCGAGAGAGCCCTGTCTGCGAGCGCCTGGACGGAGGCGGCCTCCATGAGATCGGTTGGCACACACAGTGCGGTACCACCGCTGTCCCGGATCTCCTCGGCCACCGCGTCCAGCCGCGACTCTGTGCGGGCGGCGAGGATCACCCGCGCACCCGCATCGGCGCTGCGCACCGCGATCGCTCGACCCAGCCCCGGACCCACGCCCGCGACCACGACTACCTTGCCCTCGAGCAGCGGGAGTCTCGTCCGCACCGCCCCGGCGTCCACCATCCCCGACATGGTCACCGACCCGCCCTAGTCCGCGCGTGCTTCGGGATCGAGAACCACACTGAGGGAGACGATCTTGCACGCGTCGTCGAACTCGAAGAGATCGCTGGCGAGGAAGGCCGGCATCCCCTCGGGCTGGACGCGCAGCTGCGTCGCGGCGTACCGACCGGAGACGACGATCGGCGAGTGGCGGCTCACCGAGAACGCCACCTTCGCGTTCTGAGTGTCGAACTCCCGGATCTCGTCGATACCGCGGTAGGTCCGCACTCCCAGCGGCTCGTGCTGCACCGCATCGTCCGCGAACAGCGATACCAGTTGGTCCACATCGTGGTTTCCCAGATGCTTGACGTACGCGTCTATCGCCGAACAGATTTCGTCTCGAGTGGGCAACAGGATCTCCTTCGTATGATCGGTGGAACACGGGACAGGATCGGCGGAAGCCGTCCGATCAGGCGATGACACCACGGCCGCGCAGGAGCGCGATGATCTGCCTGCTCGCATCCTCGGGCGACGTCGTGGTCGTGTCGATCCGCAGATCGGGCGCCTCCGGCGACTCGTACGGGGAGTCGATGCCGGTGAAGTTGGCGAGATCGCCGCGGCGGGCTTTCTTGTAGAGCCCCTTGGGATCCCGCTGTTCGGCGACGGCGATGGGGGTGTCGATGAACACCTCGCAGAACTGGTCCACGCCGATCACCTCCCGGGCGGCGTCGCGTTCGGCCCGGAACGGGGAGATGAACGAGGCGAGGACGACCAGGCCGGCGTCGGCCATCAGCCGGGCGACCTCGGTGACGCGGCGGATGTTCTCCACCCGGTCGGCCTCGGTGAACCCGAGATCCCGGTTCAGGCCGTGCCGGACGTTGTCGCCGTCGAGGAGGTAGGTGTGGCAGCCCAGCGCATACAGCTGCCGCTCGAGTTCGTTCGCGATGGTCGACTTCCCGGATCCGGACAGGCCGGTGAACCACAGCACCTGCGGCCGATGACCGTTGAGTGTGGCGCGGGCCTGGCCGTCGACGTCGACGGCCTGCCAGTGGATGTTGTCGGATCGGCGCAGCGAGTGCGCGATCATGCCGGCGCCGACGGTGGTGTTGGTGAGCCGGTCGATCAGGATGAAACCACCGGTGTCCCGGTTGTCGGCGTACGGATCGAACGGCACCGGCCGGTCGAAGCTGATGTTGCAGACGCCGATCTCGTTGAGCGCCAGCGTGTTCGTCGCCGTCTTCTCGAGGGTGTTGACGTTGATCTTGTGCTTGGGCTTGGTGATCCGCGCCTGCACGGTCATGGTCCCGATCTGACACAGGTACGGGCGTTCGGGGAGCATCTCGTGCTCGCCCATCCACACCACGTGCGCCTCGAACTGGTCGGCGACCCCGGGTAGTGCGTCGGCGACGGCGAGGACGTCGCCGCGGCTGATGTCGATCTCGTCGGTCAGGGTTACGGTGACCGATTGGCCGGCGATCGCCTCATCGAGATCGCCGCCCATCGTGACGATCCGATCGACGGTCGATTCCTTGCCGCTGGGCAGCACCCGGACACGATCACCGGGGCGCAGGATGCCGCCGACGATCTGCCCGGAGAAGCCGCGGAAGTCGAGATCCGGTCGGTTGACCCACTGCACCGGCATCCGGAACGGGCCGCTGCTCAGCTCGCTGGAGATTTCGACGGTCTCGAGGTGCTCGATCAGCGTCGGACCGTCGTACCAGGCGGTGTTCATGCTGCGTTCGGTGAGGTTGTCACCCATGTACGCGGACAACGGGATCGCGACGACGTCGGTGAGCCCGATCTCGGCCGCGAAACCCGCGTACTCGGCGACGATCTCCTCGAAGACGTCCTGCGAATAGTCCACCAGGTCCAGCTTGTTCACCGCGAGGACCACGTTCCGGATACCGAGGAGCGAGACGAGGTAGGAGTGCCGGCGGGTCTGAGTGAGCACACCCTTGCGGGCGTCGACGAGGATCACCGCGAGATCCGCGGTGGAGGCGCCGGTGACCATGTTGCGGGTGTACTGCTCGTGGCCGGGGGTGTCCGCGACGACGAACTTGCGGCGTTCGGTGGAGAAGTAGCGGTAGGCGACGTCGATGGTGATGCCCTGCTCGCGCTCAGCGGCCAAACCGTCGACCAGCAGCGCGAAGTCGAGGCCGTCGCCCTGCGTGCCGACCTTGCGGGAGTCGGCCTCGAGCGCCGACAGTTGGTCCTCGAACACCAGCTTCGACTCGTACAACAGCCGGCCGATGAGGGTGGACTTGCCGTCGTCGACGCTGCCACAGGTGATGAACCGGAGCATCGACTTGTTCGCGTGCCGGGCGAGGTACTGCTCGATGTCGTCGGCGATCAGATCCGAAGGCTGAGTCATCAGAAGTAACCTTCCTGCTTCTTCTTCTCCATCGAGGCGCTGCTGTCGTGGTCGATCACCCGGCCCTGACGCTCGGAGGTGGTGGTCAACAACATTTCCTGGATGATGTCGGTCAAGGTCTCGGCGGTGGATTCGACCGCACCGGTGAGCGGGTAGCAGCCCAGAGTGCGGAACCGGACGCTCTTGAGCTGCGGCTGCTCGCCGGGCAGCAACGGCATGCGGTCGTCGTCGACCATGATCAGTGCGCCGTCACGCTCCACGACGGGGCGCTTCGCCGCGAAGTACAGCGGCACGATCGGGATGTTCTCCTGCCGGATGTATTCCCACACATCGAGTTCCGTCCAGTTCGACAGCGGGAACACCCGCAGGGACTCACCCGGGGACTTGCGGACGTTGTACATCCGCCACAACTCCGGGCGTTGCTGCTTGGGATCCCAGCGGTGCTCGGCGGAGCGGATCGAGAACACCCGCTCCTTCGCGCGGGACTTCTCCTCGTCACGGCGCGCGCCGCCGAACGCGGCATCGAACTTGTACAGGTCGAGGGCCTGCTTGAGTCCCTCGGTCTTCCACATATCGGTGTGCGTCGCGGAGCCGTGTGTGAACGGGTTGATGCCCTTCTCCACGCATTCCGGGTTCTTGTAAACGAGGAGGTCGAAATCGCCTGCGGCAGCGGATTCGTCGCGCAGCTTGTACATCTCACGGAACTTCCACGTGGTGTCGACGTGGAGGAGCGGGAACGGCAGCCGCGACGGATAGAACGCCTTCCGCGCCAGGTGCAGCATCACGGCGGAGTCCTTGCCGACCGAGTACAGCATCACGGGATTCTCGCTCTCGGCGACGGCTTCCCGCATGATGTGGATGCTCTCGGCCTCGAGCCGCTCGAGGTGGGTCAGTGTTCGGGTCATCGCCGAAGCGCCTCCAGTGCTTTGCCTGCCAGTTCGGGCCGGCAGATCAGTAGGTCGGGCAGCCAGGGGTTCTCCTGGTTGTAGATCAGGGCGGATCCGTCGATCCGTGAAACATGCAGTCCCGCAGCACGGGCCACCGCGACGGGCGCGGCCGAGTCCCACTCGTACTGTCCGCCGGCGTGCGCGTAGACGTCGGCCTCACCGCGGACCACCGCCATCGCCTTCGCACCCGCCGAGCCCATCTCGATCAGCTCGGCACCGAGCGCGTCCGCCATCGCCATCACGGGTTCGGGCCGGCGAGTGCGACTGACGACCACCCGGGGTGCGCCGGACAGCGGTGCGTACGACGCGGGAGAGTCGCCCGTCGAGAACGTGGTCCCGAGCGCAGGCATCGCCACCGCGCCGACCGTCAGGTCCCCGCCCTCGACGAGCGCGACGTGGACGGCCCAGTCGTCGCGACCCTTCTCGCCGTACTCGCGGGTGCCGTCGAGGGGGTCGACGATCCACACGCGGTCGGCGGCGAGGCGGGCGAGATCGTCCGCGCCCTCCTCGGACAGCACGGCGTCGCCCGGGAACCACTGCGCCAGCGCGCCGACGATGAACTCGTGACTGAGCCTGTCCGCGGCATTGCGGAATTCGGCCGGATCGACGTCGGTGTCGTCCAGTCGGCGCCGATGATCGAGCAGCAGACGGCCTGCCGCCGTGGCGATCTCCACCGCCGCGCGACTGTCCGCATCCCGCTGGTCCGTCGAATCGGGTGGCGTCGTGATGGCGGCTTCATGGCTCATGGAACGTGACTGTAGCCACAGAATGAACCATGTTCAATCCCAGAACGAACATTGTTCATTCTTCCTGGGCGTTTCCGCCGCCTCAGAATGAACATTGTTCGATCGAGCTTGGACCTCAGACGATCCCCCGATACGGTGGTCCTATGGGTGTACCGGACAGCAAGTCGATCTACGGAGATGCGGAGGCTCGGCGCCGCCGCACGCTGGACGCCGCGGCCGCACTCCTGGACGAGGGCGGCTACACCGCGCTGACGATCCGGGCGGTGGCGAAACGATCGGGTACGAGCACCGGGCTCATCTACCAGTACTTCGCGGACAAGCAGGAGATCTTCACCGCACTGCTGAACGAGAGCCAGATCGAGTCCACCGCCTTCGTCGCGGCGCTACCTCGCGATCACGGTGTGGCCGCACTGATCGCCGCGGTGATCCCCGAGTCGGCGAGACAATGGGGTCGGGTCGGCCGCCTGACCGCGACCTGGCGTGACGTCGAGGGCGCGGCGGGATCGGATCGCGAATCGGTCCGCCAGGTGCGTAAAACCGCCAAGCTGTACAACGAGGAACTCCGCAAGGCTCTCCACGAAGCCGCGGCCGCCGAGGGCCGGACCCTGCGCGAGGATCGCGCGCTCCTGCCGTACGTCCTGTCCGGGTTGCAGGGCGTGGCCGACACCATCGTCAACAACTGGGCGCAGGACCTGGACACGGCGGAGTTCGTCGAGTTCGCTGCGACCGCACTGGCGCGAGCCGTCACGGTCTCGGACTAGGGCGTCACTGCCCGCGTTTTGCGCACTTATCGTTGTCCGAAGGGCCCTCCGGACAGCGATAAGTGCGCAAAACGCGAGTAGCGGCGGTCAGGCGGAGGCCGCCCAGGCGGACAGCACCGTCCGAATGCCGGTGACCAGCGCGAGCGGCTGGTCGATCATCGCATGGTGCCCGGCGTCCGGGATCTCGGCGACGATCGCCGACGGACCGAACCGCTCGCGCATCTCCGCCATCAGCTCGGGCGAGACGATGCCGTGTTCGGCGCGGAAGTACGCAATGGGGCACCGCGGCTGCGCGACCGCCAACGTGTTGCCGCCGGAACGGGTGAACACCGCCGGATCGAACTTCCACGACCAACCGCCCTCGACGGCCGTCAGCGACGTCTCGGCGACGTGCTCCCGCACGCCCGGCACGCCGGTGTCCTGTGGCGGCACGAACCGGAACCGCGAGAGTGCCTCGCCGCGATCGGCGTACACCTTCTTGGGTCCGAATGCGGCCTTGCGCCGGGCCGCCTCCTCCTCGGGCGTGCGCTGACGGATCGGCGAGTCGATGATCTGCACACCGGCCAACCGATCGCCGTGCAGATGCGCCGCGACGAACGCGACGATGCCGCCCATGCTGTGACCGACCACCACCGGCCGCCCCTCGATGCCCGACGCCCCGGCCACCGCGGCCACCTCGTCCGCCCACAGGTCCAGCGAATACTGTTCGCGCGTACCGCTGTCACCGTGACCGCTCATGTCGAGGGCGACGACGCGCCGGTCTCCGGCCAGCTGCGGGCCGATGTGATCCCACCACCTCGAGTGCGCCGCACCGCCGTGGACCAGGACGATGCCCGGGCGGCCGGCCTCGCCCCACGCCCGGAACCGCACCTTGGCGCCGTCGACGTCGACGCTGCCGGTCTCGACCGGAGCCGCCAACGCATCGAGGAACCACCGCGGGGTCTGCGCCTGCTCGTCGCTCATTCCTCGAACCTACTGAACACCGATTCGCGCGTCGCACCCAAGTAAGCTCGGGCCGTGTCGCAATCAGGAGCCGCCCCCCTCGTAGAGCCGCGCGTCGCCCCTGCCCGACGGGCTGCCGGCACCGCGGTCGAGATGCTGCTCGCGGCCGTGGTCGCCGCGATCGTGGCCGCGGTGGGGCTGTTCGCATTCGGCCAGGTGTCGTGGCCCGCGTTCCCGTCGTCGAACGTCACGCAGGCCGTGACAACGGTGGGGCAGATCGTCACGATCGCCGTCCTTGCCGTGAGCGTGCTCCTCTATCGAGCGCGACGGTGGGTCCGCGCGGCGACGGTGCTGTCGTGGGCCGGGCTGTCCGGATTTGTGACGGTCACGCTCGGCATGCCGCTGAGCGCGACCAAGCTGTACCTGCACGGGGTCTCGGTGGACCAGGAGTTCCGCACCGAATACCTCACGCGCCTCACCGATTCCGCGGCTCTGCACGACATGACGTACGCGGATCTGCCGCCCTACTACCCGGCCGGCTGGTTCTGGATCGGCGGACGGGTCGCGAACCTGCTCGGTATGGACGGCTGGGAAGCGTTCAAGCCGTATGCGATCGCCTCGATCGCGGTGGCCGCCGTGCTCGCGCTGGTCTTGTGGAACAAGCTGATTCGCGCCGACTGGGCTGTCGTGGTGGCCCTCGCGGCGGCCGCGCTGACGGTCGCGTACGGCTCCGCGGAACCGTACGGCGCGGTGATCGCCGTCCTGATCCCGCCGGTGCTGGTGCTCGCGTGGGGTGGCCTGTACCGGCCGGAGAAGTCGACACAGACCCGCAGCGGTGGATGGGGCGCCGTCGTCGGGACGGGGCTGTTCCTCGGTGTCGCAGCCGCCTTCTACACCCTGTACCTCGGCTTCGCGGCATTCGCGGTCACGCTCATGGCGATCGTCTCGGCCGGCCTCGCCGTCCGCGCGCAGGGGTCGTGGCGTGCGATGCTGGATCCGCTTCTGCGACTGATCGTCACCGCGGCGATCGCGATCGCGATCGCCCTCACCGTGTGGCTGCCGTATCTGCTAGAGGCCCTGCGCGGCACCCCGGCGGACAGCGGCACCGCGACGCACTACCTGCCCGACTCCGGTGCGCACCTGCCGCTTCCGATGCTCCACTTCTCGCTCGCCGGCGCACTGTGCATGCTGGGCACGATCTGGCTGGTCAGCCGGGCGGCATCGTCGCGCCGGGCGCAGGCGCTCGGCATCGGCGTGATCGCGGTCTACCTGTGGTCGCTGCTGTCCATGACGGCCACCGTCGTCGGCAGCACGCTGCTGTCGTTCCGGCTCGAGCCGGTGCTGATCCTGCTGCTCGGCACCGCCGGAGTGTTCGGCTTCTTCGAGTTCTCCCGCTGGCTGGTCCTCGCGACCAGCGAGAACCCCCGCGTCAAGGCCTCGATCGTCGTGATCGGGCTCGCCGGGTTGATCGCCTTCACGCAGAACATCCCCCAGGTCCTCGCGAGTGACATCACCATCGCCTACACCGACACCGACGGTGACGGCGTTCGTGCCGACAAGCGGCCTCCCGGCGCGGCCGCGTACTACGGCGACGTCGACCGCATCATCACCGAGCAGCGCCCGGGCGAACGCCACGACACCGTCGTGCTGACCTCCGACACCAGCTTCCTCAGCTTCTACCCGTACTTCGGTTTCCAGGCGCTCACGTCGCACTACGCGAATCCGCTCGCGGAGTTCCGCGAGCGCGCGGCGGCCATCGAGAGCTGGACCGAGCTCGAGACACCCGACCAGCTGATCGCCGCGCTGGACGAACTGCCGTGGCGCGCACCGGATGTGTTCGTGTTCCGCAAGGGCTCCGACGGCTACACCCTGCGGCTGGCGGAGGACGTCTACCCCAACGACCCGAACGTCCGGCGATACAGCGTCACGTTCCCGAAGGAGCTGTTCGACGATCCGCGTTTCACGATCGAAGAAGCGGGCCCGTTCGTCGTGGTGAACCGGGTCGGCTGATCAGGCCAGGTGGTGACGGTCGGCCCGGCTGACCGTCACCGCGGCGATGACCACCCCGATCACGACGCCGATGAGGGTGTCCACGACGCGGCTGATCCCCGCGTCGGGGGAGATCGGTGACGTGAACCCGATCAGCAGCAGCGCCATCGGGGTGACGGCCAGCGTCGTGAGCCCGTAGTTCACTAGCACCATCAGTTCCGCCGCGATCTGCAGCACGACGACCACGGCGACCATCTGCCAGTAACCCAGGCTGGCGGCAAGGAGTACTGCGGCGATCAGGGCGCCACCGATGTTGCCGAGCAGACGCTGGATTCCGCGCTGCACCGTGTGCGTGAAGTTGAGTCCCTGCAGCACCGCGATCGCACCCATCGATGCCCACAGGGGATGCTCGACGCCCACTGCCATCGCGATCCAACCCGATGCCGCGGAAGCGAGAAGGACCCGGACCGCGGTGTGCCGCACCTCGCCGGACCGGAGGCGGGAGACGCCGGTCGCGAGGACGCCGTGCGGCGTCGGCAGCTCCGATCGGCCCAACGACCGGTCGTCGGCCACCCCACCGAGGACGCTGGCGCGCTTGAGCTTTCGTAGCTCCCGTTCGTGCTGCGCGATGTCCCGGACGAGGGTGACGTCACCTTCCGCGACCCACAGCTCGACGGCCTCGTCCGCCATGTCCAGCAGGGCCGCGAGGTCGCGCGCATGCACGTGTTCGGTCCGCGAACGTCCGCTCGCCGCAAGCACTTCACGGGCCCGCGCGATTGCAGCCTGCGCGGGAGCGACGCCGTCGGCGCCGACACGTTCGAGGGATCCGACGGCCACGAGGGCCCGTGCCGCCGCGAGACGCGCGGGACCGAGCGGCAGGATCAGCGCCGGCAGCATCGCCGCGATCCAACCCACCAGGACGCCGACGGTAGTGGCCGCAGTGGCTGCGGCGATGTCCGATGCGGACGCGGTGTAGCCCGCGGCCCCGGTGGCCGCGAACACGAGGATCACCGGGCCGGGCCCGAGCAGTCGGAAGGCGTTCATGTACGCCGACGCGACACCAGCGGCGAGGGACAGCACGCCCACCTGCGCCCACATCGGCAGCCCGGCTGCACCGAGCGCGCCACCGAACGCGACGAACACGATCAGCGCGACGCCGACCAGCGCGACCTTCCCGGCCAGCCGCGGGTACGGCTCGTACCGGCCGAACGCCGACGACAGCGCACCGAGCGTCGCCAGGCCGGCCAACTCCTGGAACCCGAGCAGTCCACCGCCGACGAACACGACCGCAGAAGCGAGCCCCACCCGCAGCGCAGGCGCGATGGTCGCGTCCGCAGCCCGCACCTCGAACGCACGCCGCCACGTTCTGGGCGAAACGGAATGAGCGAGGGCGCTGCGCGCGTGATCGATCCTGGTGGTTCGGGACGTGTCGAGTGCTGCCACTCGCCCCAGTCTACACACATTACTTCACGAGTAAATTAATAATGAAGTGATGTTGGCACACCGATAGGATGGGTGTGTGGATTCGACCGACAGTCCGGAACGCGATTTCATCGACAAGGTTCGCCAGGAGTGGGCCCTGTCCTACCCGGAGGTCGACACCTCACCGATCGAGGTCATCGGCCGGATCACCCGCATCAGCTCCCAGGCACTGCATCGACTCGAGCGGGCGCTCGGCGACAGCGGGGTCTCCCGCGCAGAGTTCGAGGTGCTGTGCGCCCTCGCCCGCAGCGATCGTCCACTTCGGGCCAGTGAGGTTACGGCCGTGACGATGGTCAGCGGCGCCGCCACCACCAAGCACGCCGACCGACTCGTCAAGATGGGTCTGCTGGAACGCCGGCGCTTCGAGCGCGACGGGCGAGTGGTCCTGCTCGCGGTGACCGACGCCGGACGCGCGCTGGTCGACGCCGAGTTTCCGGAGCGCGTCGATCGTGATCGCCGACTTCTCGACGGGCTCGATGAGGACGACCGCGCCCAGTTGGCCCGGCTGCTACGTCGCATTGCGTACAACAGCGACGCAGCCGACCGCCCGTAGGAACCCGCATCCCGCTCTCGCCGTCTGCCGGGCGGGAGGGGTTTTCGGACATGCAGAAATGCCGAAGGCCCCCACCCTGATGGGTGGGGGCCTTCGGTGAAAGGGTGTTCGGCGGTGTCCTACTCTCCCACACCCTGTCGGGTGCAGTACCATCGGCGCTGGAGGGCTTAGCTTCCGGGTTCGGAATGGGACCGGGCGTT
>NZ_QQAT01000037.1:0-17883 GCF_003350365.1 Rhodococcus sp. AG1013 | reverse complement strand
CGTCCTCGCGCCGAGGGTTCGGATGCGGTGCCGGTGTTCGTGTTCCATCCGGCGGGTGGTTCGACGGTGGCGTACGAGCCGCTGCTCAAGCGTCTGCCCGCGGACACCCCGATGTTCGGCCTGGAGCGGGTCGAGGGCCCGATCGACGAGCGCGCCGCGGCCTACGTGCCTCTGCTGCGCGAGATCCAGGGTGACGGCCCGTACGTGTTGGCCGGCTGGTCGCTCGGTGGCGTGCTCGCCTACGCGGTCGCCCGTCAGCTGCGCGAACAGGGTGCCGACGTCCGGATCGTCGGACTGATCGACACCGTCATGGCCGGCGAGAAGGTCGAGGACACCCCCGACGAGATCCGGGCCCGCTGGCAGCGCTACGCGGCGTTCGCGAAGAAGACGTACGGCGTCGACGCGCCGCTGCCGTTCGATCGCCTCGCGGAGGCCGGCAGCGACGAGGAGCAGATCGGGATCCTCATGGATCTGCTGAAGCTGAGCGGCGCCAAGATCCCCGGCGGCATCATCGAACACCAGCGCACGTCGTGGCTCGACAACCGGGCCATCCAGACGGCGGACCCGCAGCAGTACGACGGCGACGTCGTGCTGTACATGGCGGACAAGTACCACGACGACGCGATCAACCTCGAGCCGTCGTTCGGGACGCGTCAGCCCGACGGCGGCTGGGGCGAGGTGGCGGAGAACCTGGAGGTCGTCTACATCGGTGGCGACCACATCCAGATCGTCGACGAGCCCTACATCTCCAAGGTCGGCGCGGACCTGTCGAACAAGCTGGCCGAGATCGAGAAGCGGAGCAACTGAGTGAGCACCACCACCGCAGAAAAACTTGCGGAACTGCACGAAAAGCTCGAGCTGTCGAAGGCCCCGGGTAACCCCAAAGCGATCCAGAAGCGCAAGGACAAGGGCCTGCCGACGCCGCGCGAGCGCATCGACATGCTCCTCGACCCGGGCACGTTCGTCGAGATGGGCCAGCTGGCCCGCCAGCCCGGTGACGCGTCCAACCCGTACGGCGACGGTGTCGTCACCGGCCACGGCCTGGTCGACGGGCGTCCGGTCGCGGTGTTCGCGCACGACCAGACCGTCTTCGGCGGTGCCGCAGGCGAGATCTTCGGCCGCAAGGTCGCCGCCGTCAACGACTTCGCCATCAAGATCGGCTGCCCCGTCGTCGGCATCAACGAATCCGCGGGCGCGCGCATCCAGGACGCGGTGACGTCGCTCGCGTGGTATGCCGAGATGGGGCGTCGCCAGGAGCCGCTGTCGGGCATGTGCCCGCAGATCTCGATCATCCTCGGCAAGTGCGCCGGCGGTGCGGTGTACGCACCGATCAACACCGACATCGTGATCGCGACCGAAGAGTCGTACATGTTCGTCACCGGTCCGGACGTCATCAAGTCGGTCACCGGCGAGGACGTCAGCCTCGACGAGCTGGGTGGCGCCCGCCACCAGGCCGAGTACGGCAACATCCATCACGTCGCGGCCGACGAGAAGGCCGCGTTCGAGTACGCGCGCGAGTACCTGAGCTACATGCCGTCGAGCTGCACCGAGAAGCCTCCGATCATCAACCCGGGCCTCGAGCCGGAGATCACCGAGGACGATCTGTCGCTCGACGCGTTCATGCCCGACGCCGACAACGCCGGCTACGACATGCACGACATCCTCATCAAGATCTTCGACGACGGCGAGTTCCTCGAGGTCCGCAGCCAGTCTGCGCAGAACCTCATCACCGGCTTCGCACGAGTCGACGGCCGCCCGGTCGGCGTCGTCGCGAACCAGCCGATGCAGCTGTCTGGTGCGCTCGACGCCGCGGCGTCGGACAAGGGCGCGCACTTCGTGCGGGTCTGCAACGCGTACGACATTCCGCTGGTGTTCGTCGTCGACACTCCGGGCTTCCTGGTCGGTGTGGAGCAGGAGAAGGTCGGCGTCATCAAGCGTGGCGGTCGCTTCCTGTTCGCGTACGTCGAGGCGACCGTCCCGAAGGTCACTGTCGTGGTTCGTAAGGCGTACGGCGGCGCTTACGCGGTGATGGGCTCCAAGCAGCTCGGCGCCGACGTCAACCTGGCCTGGCCTACCGCCCGCATCGCGGTCATGGGTGCCGAGGGCGCGGTCAACCTCATCGGCCGCAAGCAGATCGAGGCCGCCGGCGACAACGCCCCCGCCGTCCGCGCGCAGCTCATCAACTTCTACAACGAGCATGTCGCGACGCCGTACATCGCGGCCGAGCGCGGCTACATCGACGCTGTCGTCGAGCCGTCGACCACCCGCCTCGAGATCCGCAAGGCACTCACCCTGCTCCGCGACAAGACGGTCTTCAAGAACCCGCGCAAGCACCACTTGCTCCCGTTCTGATCGCTTTCACTGCTGTTGGCCGAATGTCACATACGTTCACTTCGATTGAACGTATGTGACATTCGGCCGTTCACGGGCCGACGCCTGCTCGCACGCGATCACGAGATCCGCGATGACGGTGCTCGGATCGCGTTGGACCTGCTTCGGTAGGTGCGTCACGACGATGATCCCGTGCCGCTGCATCCGGGCGCGCCGGAGCATCGTCGCCTCGTGTGCCTGCGCGCTGAAATGGTGTTTGAGAGAGTCGATTTCCCAAGCGACGGCGAGGTCCTCGATCCACCCGTCGGGGCGTGCGAGCCAGGTGCCGTCGGCGCCGATGATGTCCTTGTTGTGCACCATCAGTGGCAGCGTGGTCGTCGCGTAGAGCTGCTGCGCAGCGATCTCCGCGACCGAATGAGCATCGTCGGACAGTTCACGGACAACTCGCCGGGGCAGTGCGCTGCCACGGCAGCTTCCATTGTCGAGTTCTTCGGCGAGTTGGTCGACGTCAACGTCCCCGCGCTGTACTGCGCCGGTGAGCAGCGCCCGGCAGGCGTCGGGCAGCGATGTGCGTCGTGCCGCGTCGAGCAGGCTGCGGGCGATCGGAGCGATGCGCAGGGTGCCTCGAGTGAGATGGTCAGGCATTCGCCACGTCCGTTCGACCGTGACGAACGAGAAGTCGCGCCGGTGCTTCGTCGACGGAATGAGCAGCAGGACGTCGCCTTTGCTCGCGGACTGGTCGTATCCGTGGGCCCCGAGTGCCGCGTGGCCGGAGAGCACGGCGCCATCGCCGCCGTACAGCAGCGCTGCGGTGTTGCGTTGGAGGGTGCTCAGGGAACCGCTCTGGAGTGCTACGACACCGGGCAGCACGCGCTGCCAGGGTCCTCCGCGGCGACATCGCCCTGAGATGGCCCCGCGCGTGACGCCCTGCTCGAGGAGTGTTGCGGTTCGGACGATCCCGTTGACGCTCAGGTGGTGGAGTCCTGCCGCGCCGTCGTCGCCCCACGATCCTCGTCTCATGGAGGTCATGATTGCGGCTGGTCGAGCGAGTTCACGGCTCCTTGGCGCCTCTGTGGATAAGCAATGTGGTTATCCACAACCCTCTTAATGGCCGAATGTCACATACGTTCAATCGAACTGAACGCATGTGACATTCGGCCAACAGGCCAACAGGCCGACAGGCCAACAGGCCGACAGGCCGACAGGCCCTACGGCTCGTACACCCTCAGCGTCCCCGGGGACCAGAAGCCCGAGCGGTTGATCTGCTCGGTGTCGACGGTTGCCGTTGCGGCGTTGGGGTAGTGCCGGTCGTACCGCTCGATGGAGCCCCAGTCGCGGCCCCAGTCGTTGTTCAGGTACGTCGGGACGGTGGTGGCGCCGGCGAGCATCTCGGTCCAGCCGAGGGGTCCGCCGTTCTCGAGGGACTGCCACGTGTCGGTGGAGCTGACGGCGAGGGGCCGGTCGGGCAGGATCCGGTAGTTCGGCATCTCGGCGACACCGTTGAGGTGGTCGAACGGACGCTGGCACGGGAACTGCAGTCCGACGGCCCAGTCCAGCAGGACGGGCTGTTCGGTGCCGACGACGCTGCTGAGCGACTCGAGCTTGGGCACGCGCGGCGGCGTGAACGCGAACCACTGGTCGCCGGTCAGGTTGGGGTCGGACGCGTTGATCCGGACGACGTCGGTGTCGGCGGGCAGTTCGTCGAGCGGGATCCGCAGGTTCCGCCACGACGGCGCGGGGCCGATGTCGCGGGGGACGTAGGTGCCCTGGATGTCGACGGTGCCGTCGGGCTGACGCTTGCCGTACTCGAGGTTGAGCGGCTGTCCGTAGTTGGTCTGTCCGGTGATCTGGTCGACGGACCAGATGCGGCCGGCGGCGGAGATCACCACGAGCGGGGAGTCGTCGCTGCGTTCGGGCAGCTGGTACCAGCTGGAGACGACGGATGCCTGCTGCTGGACGCCGTCCTGGTAGCTGCCGAGGATCGGGGTGCGGGCGGGGTCGAGCCCGAACGGCAGTTTGACGGTGCTGCCGTTGACGCCGAGGGCGCCGACGCCGCCGGTGGTGCCGGATCCGCCTCCGGTCTCGAAGGTGGGCCCGATGCTCTGGCTGTCGGTGTTGCCCATGCCGGCCTTGACTTCGACGTAGTCGGCGGTGAGGTCGTCCGGCACACCGTTGGGGGTGAAGCCGACGGGCTTGCTGCCGGCGAGCGGATCGTTGGGGTCGGCCAGCGGGTTGGCCCGGTCGACGATCGGGCGCAGGGCGCCCGCGTTGGGGTCCTGTTCCACGAGCACGTCGTCGGCGAGGCCGCACGTCTTGCCGGCGAGCGCCTCGATGTTGGAGCGGCCCAGCGAGTAGGCCGGGTACTGCGACACCGCACCCTTGAGCAGCGAGAGCACCTCGAACAGCACCATGAGTCCGGCGATGACGGTCAGCGGGGCGGCCGCGAACTTGCGGATCCGCCGGCCCTTGGGGCTGGTGGGTTTCTCGGGCGGGGGAGCGTAGCCCTCACGCAGGTACTGCCACGCGATCAGTGCCACGGCGAGGCCGAACAGCACCAGGAACAGGGTGGAGGATTCGCGTCCGTTGAACTGCACCGTCTTGTCGAACCACGGCACGCCGTAGCTCGAGACGTACCAGTACCCGTTGATGCCGGAGAACGACAGCGCGAGCACGAACAGCAGGCCGGCGAGGAACATGGTGCGGTTGCGCCGCGATCGCAGCGCACTCGCCGACACGACGACGGCGGTCAGCGCGGCGAGGGATCCGGCGATGCCCGCGTACGCCCCGAAGTGGTGGGTCCACTTCGTGGGGTTGAACATCATGAAGAAGATCGTTCCGAACACGATGCCCATCAGGCGCCACGACGGTCCGGCGGCGACGCCGGGGATCCGCTTGCGGCGCAGGAACACGAACAGCACCGTGAACAGGCACAGCAGCATCGTCAGGAACGCGAAGCGGCGGGCCAGCGAGCCGTCAGTGGTCTGCACGAACAGGAAGTAGTAGCGCTGGTAGTCCTGGAACCATTCGAGGTTCGGTCCGATGATCGTGCGGACGCGCGTGGCCTCCATCACGGCCGCCCAGGTCTGGTCGGCGAACACCACGACCAGCACCAGCATGCCGGCTGCCGCCAGGGGCAGCAGCTGCGACAGTGTGCCGATCCGGTGGCGGCGTCGGACGATGATTCGGGTGATGGGGCGGATGCCGGCGAGCAGCGCGGCGATACACATCAGGCCGGTCGGGGCGGCGGCGAGAGTGAACGCGCCGATCAGCGCGGCGATCGCGGCGGGCAGGAGGCGGGCGGTGGCGATGGCGCGTTCGATCGAGCACCACGTGAGCAGTGCGCCGACGGCGACGATCGGTTCGGGGCGCAGGCCGTTGTTGTAGGGCAGCCAGAACGCGAGGAACACGAGGCCGCCCGTCCACAGGGCGACGGAGTTGGTGCGCACCGCGCGACCGAGGCGCGGGACCACTTCGCGGCTGATGACCATCCAGCACAGGACGGCGGCGAGCAGCGCGGGCAGACGCATCCACGGGCTCGCGGTGGAGATCTTAGCCATCGCGGCGAGGACGTCGTAGTACCAGCCGAACGGCGCCTCGGGGACACCGAACCAGCGGAAGTAGTTGGCCATGTAGCCCGAGTGCTCGGATGCGCGGGCCATGGTGAGCAGGTAGCCGTCGTCGGCGGTGTTGGCGCCGAAGAAGTGCCAGCCGACGAGGGTGCCGACGACGACGCCGTCGACGCCGGTCAGCTTCCACCACCGGGCGGGCAGGAAGCGGCGGGAGTGGCGGCCGTCGACGCTGTCGAGGCGGTGCAGTGCGACCAGCGAGACGGCGGTCGCGAGGACGGCGCCGAGCATCGCGACGAGCTTGATCAGCGTCGGGCTCGACGAGAACCGCGAGTCGACGTCCATCGTGAAGCTCAGGCCGGGGACCGACTGGCCGTCGAGGTCGGTGAAGATGCCGACGACCTGCGGGCGGTAGTCGTGGAGCAGCTCGCCGGTGACCGGCTTGCCGTCGTCGTCGGTGAGGCCCACGAACTCGGCGGTGGTCCCGGTGACGTCGGAGGCGATGCGGATCTCGGTGCACCCGGATTCGACGTCGGAGCGCGGCGCGGTCGCGACGATGACGTTGCGGTCGAGGATGTCGACGGTCTCGGAGGAGACGCGCACGAACATCGCGTTGACCGCGGCCTTCTCACCCTGCGGGGGCGCGGTGGCCAGCAGGATGCCGCCCGCGTCGGGCAGCTCGGCGACGGCGCGGCACGGGATCGTCGCCGACAGCGACACCGGCACCTGCGACATCAGCGGCGCTTCGATGTTCGACGCGACCGGCCCGTCGGGCCACGACACCGTCGCGGCGGTCTGGGTGACCGGCAGGAACGGTGTCGCCAGCGCGAGCAGGACACCGAGGAGGCCGGTCACGACGGCGATCAGCCGAGCGTTGCGGACATCCGCGTTTCGGGCACGGGAAGCCGGGGGCGGAGCGCTGGCTTCGGGACCGGGCGCGGGGGCTGTCACAACGTCTGGCACGTTTGTCGATGGTAGGCGAGATGTTTCCGTTACCTAAATGAGCCCGATCCCTCTCAGGTACTTCACAGGCAGGTCACGCGGGTGGCGTGTTGCGGATCGGACCGGGCGACCACAGGCCTGAGCGGGTCGTTTGCTCCACATCGATGTCGGCGGCCTGCACCGACGGGACGATCGGGGTGAACCGTTCCAGGGAACCCCAGTCGCGCCGCCAGTCCTGGTCGAGATACGTCGGGATGGTCTGCGCGTTCACCAACAGATGCGTCCAGCCGAGCGGGCCGCCACCGATCGCGTCCTGCCACGCGTTGGTCGCCTGGGCGCCGACGCGGTCCGGCAGGATCCGGTACTCGGGCACCTCGGCGACGCCGTCGTGGTGGGCGAACGGTCGTTGGCAGGGGAACGCCAGGCCCACCGACCAGTCGAGCAGCACCGGGGCGGTGCTTCCGACGACGGTCTGCAGTGTCTGCATGTGCGGCACCCGCGGCGGGGTGACGGCGAGCCACTGGTCGGGTGCGAGCCCGGTGTCGGAGGCGACGAGCCGGACGGCGTTCGCCTCGGCGGGCAGCTGGTCGAGCGGCACCCGCAGGTTCCGCCACGACGGCGCCGGACCGATGTCGATCGGGGCGACGCGTCCGAGGACGTCGATGCCGCCGTCGGCGGTGCGGGTGCCGTATTCGACGTCGAGCAGCTGGCCGTCGGTGACGACGCCGTCGGGGTCGACGGAGTGGATGCGTCCGGCGGCCGCGATCGTGAGGATCGGGGCGTCGTCGCTGCGCTCGGGCAGCCCGTACCAGCCGGTGACGAGGTCGGACTTCTGCTGGACCCCGGACTGGTAGCTGCCGAGCACCGGTGTGGTCGCCGGGTCGAGGCCGAAGGGCAGGGACACGCTGCTGCCGTTGATACCCGCGGTGGTCTCGGTGCCGCCGCCCGTGCCGGCGCCGGTGCCGGTGGTGGTCTGGGTGTCGGAGTCGGTGCCGCTGTCGACGCTGTTCGCGCCGCCGGCCGCGACGTTTTCCTTATCGGCGGTGAGGTCGCGGGCCACACCGTTCGCCGTGAAACCGGTCGATTCGGTGGCGCCGAACGCGCCCGCACCGGCGGGATCGGTGGTCGGGGACAGGAGCTTCAGCAGCGATGCGTTCGTGTCGTCCTCGACGAGGACGTAGTCGGCGAGCGCGCACGAGTCGCCGGTCACGGACTTCAGGTTGGAGTGGGCGATCGAGTACGACGGGTACTGGGCGACGGCGCCCTTGAGGAGCGAGAGCATCTCGAAGAGCACCACCGCGGCGGCGGCCAGGGTCAGCGGTGCGGGCGACCAGCGCCGGACCCGGGCGAGTCGGCCGCCGTTGCCGTTGCCGTTCGCCTCGTCCTTCCCGGACGCCCCGCGGATGTGGTACCAGGCGGCCAGCAGCAGCGCGAGGACCGTCAGGCCCAGCAGCGCGGTGGAGAAGCCCTTCCCGCCGATGGACGGCGGCTTGTCCCACCACGGCACGCCGTAGCTCGAGACGTACCACCAGCCGTTGGAGCCGGTGAACGACAGCGCCAGGATGAACAGCACGGCCGCGGCGAACAGGGTCCGGTTGCGTTTGGAGCGCAGGCTCGCGCCGGCGACCGCGACGGCGGCGAGCGCGGCGACGGAGCCGGCGAGACCCGCGTACACGCCGAAGTGGTGCGTCCACTTGGTGGGCGTGAAGCTCATCAGCAGCAGCGACGCGAAGATGATGCCGAGGATGCGGCGGGACGGCCCGACGGCGGTGCCGGGGATGCGGCCCCCGCGGCGCAGCACCATCATCACGCACACCACCAGGCACAGCAGCATGACGAAGACGCCGAAGCGGCGGGCCAGCGAGCCGTCGGGGGAGACGTTGAGCAGCGCGTCCCAGCGCAGGCGCTCGTCGAACCATGGCACGTTGGGCCCGACGGCGGTGCGGACACGGGTGGCCTCGAGGACCGACGCGAGGGTCTGGTCGGCGAACACCGCGACGAGCACGACGGTGCCGGACGCCAGGATCGGCGCGACCTGCCCGGCGATGCCGACCTTCCGGCCGCGCTCGAGGAGCGTCTGCACGATCGGCCGGGATCCGGCGATGAGGGCGGCGAGCGCGATCAGTCCGGACGGGCCGGCGGCGAGCGAGAACGCCGCGATCAGCACCGCGACGGCGGCGGGCAGCAGGCGTCCGGTGGCGATGGCGCGTTCGATCGAGCACCACGTGAGCAGTGCGCCGAGCGCGATGATCGGTTCGGGGCGCAGGCCGTTGTTGAACGGCAGCCAGAACGCCAGGAAGACCAGGCCGGCGGTCCAGATGGCGGTCGAGTTGGTGCGCACCGCGCGACCCAGTCGCGGGATCACCTCGCGGCTGATGATCAGCCAGCAGAGGATCCCGGCGATCAGTGCGGGCAGTCGCATCCACATGCTCGCGGTGCTCACCTTCGTGAACAGCACCAGCACGTCGTAGTACCAGCCGAACGGCGCTTCGGGGACGCCGAACCAGCGGAAGTAGTTGGCCATGTAGCCGGCGTTCTCGGAGACACGGGCCATGTTGAGCAGGTAGCCGTCGTCGGACGTGTTGGCGCCCACGACGTGCCACAGCAGCAGCCCGCCGATGACGACCCCGTCGATGCCGGTGAACTTCCACCAGCGTGCCGGCAGGAAGCGGCGGGCGCGGCGGCCGTCGACGCCGTCGAGGCGGTGCAGCGCCACGAGCGAGGCCAGTGTCGCGAGCACGGCGCCGATCATCGCGACCAGCTTGATCAGGGTGGGGCTCGACGAGAACCGGGAGTCGATGTCGGCGCGGACGTCCAGGCCGGCCGGCGGGGTGCCCTGCAGGTCGGAGAAGATGCCGACCATCTGTGGCCGGACGTCGCCGTCGATGGTGGTCGCCTGTTCGTCGGGCAGGCCGGCGACGGCGGCGGTGGTGCCCTGCGGGTCGGATGTCACGACGATCTCGGTGCAGCCCTGCAGGTCGTCGACCGGCACCGACAGCAGTGCGGTGTCACGCAGGATCGCCCGCAGGCGTGCGGGTTCGGTGCTCGACGCCGCATCCACCTTGATGACGAGGCCGTCGGCTTCGGCGCGGCCCGCCTGGGGCGGCGCGGTGGCGACGAGCGCCCCGCCGCTCTCGGTCAGCTGCCCGACGGCGCTGCACGGGATGCTCACGTGCAACTGCTGCGGGGTGTACGAGACGAGCGGCGCCTCGACGCTCGTGAGGCTGCCGTTCTGTGGCCAGCTCACCGATGCCGCGTCCTGCGTCACCGGCAGGAAGGGCGTCGCGATCGCGAGGATCGCGCCCAGCAGGCCGGTGACGATCGCGACGAGGCGGGCGGTGCGCACGTCCTTCGCGGTGGAGCGGTCGTCGGGCGAGGGCGGGGCGGTCGGGTCGTCGGGCACGGTATTCGACTCTAGGTGAGCCGCCCGGTCAGGTCAGATTCCGCACGTCCCAGACCCAGACGCCGTCCACCCATCGTCCGTCGACGCCGAGCAGTCGGTTGACGGTGGTGAGCAGGGCCTGCTGATTCTTGCCGGGCGGCAGCACCACGACGTCGGCGTTCCAGAACTCGAGGTCCGCGAGCGCGGTCGCTCGGGTGCTGTCGTCGATGGCGGGCACCTGGCCGGTGCTCTGGGTCTTGCCGAGGAGCATCGCGGTCGGGCGGTCGTCGGGCCCGTACTTGCCCTTGTCCTCCGGTCCGGCCGGTCCGACGAAATAGCCTCCGGCGACCGGGTATCCGAAGCGTTGCCCCACCTGCCATTGCAGGGCCCGGGCGTCCTCGGGGCGCGGCAACGGGACGGTGACGACCGACCCGTCGGACACGTACGAGCGCCACGTCCCGTCCGCGAAGAATGCGGGCGCGGGGGTTCGGTGGGCGATGTCGAGCGGCGCGGGGGCGAGGGGGAGCAGTGCAACGGTCAGCCAGCCCAACCACAGCAGCGTCGTCGATCGCTGTCCGGCGCGTCCGGCGGTGATCGCGCGGTCGGTGCCCAGTGCCAGGAGGATCGCGATGGCCGGAATGCAGCCCATCGCGAAGCGGGATTCCAGGACCGATTCGAGCAGTGGCAGTTTCGCGAACCACGACCACGGAAGCGTGATGCCGGTGTCGTTGTGCGCGATGGTCAGTTCGACGCCCATAGAAAGCACAGCGAGCGCGACAAATGTCGCGGCGGCGGCGCGGGCCATCGGCAGGCGCCACAGCCACACTGCGGTCATCGCGGCGAGCAGGAGCAGCGGCCAGCCGAAGAAGGCGTTCTCCTCGGTGGCGTTCATCGACAGGCCCGCAGCCGATCCCGGACCGCCGGCGAGCGACTGGGTGGGGAAGCGGGTGAACGCGTTGACGTCGTTGCCGACCGGCCCGTGTTCGATCGAGTGGTAGCTCTGTGGTCCGAGGAACTGCCACCACAGCGGGATCGCGACGATCGCGAGTGTGACGGCGCCGGCGACGCACAGCCCCTTGAAACCGCGCCGGACGGCGGCGACCGCCTTGCCGGGATGGGATGCACCGTAAGCGATTCCGAAGATCGTGAAGGCGATCGCGTAGATCAGCAGAGGTTCCTCGCCCAGGAAGATCTGGTAGGCGACGGCCAGGCCGAGCATGACGCCGTTGCGGATCAGGCGCTCGCCGCTGCCGAGGCGGATGACCAGCAGCGCGATGAACGGCAGCAGGAACAGCGCGACGAAATTGGGGTGACCGTTGGTGTGTGAGATCATCGCCGGCGCGAAGCCGCACACGACGCCGCCCACCGCGGCCGCGAACCGGGACTGCACCACGTACCGCGACAGCACCCAGTACCAGGCGGTGGCGGTGCCGGCCAGGCCCAGCGTGAGTGCGAGCGTGAAGGTGACGGTGGGCCCGAACAGCAGCGTGACGGGGGCGAGCGGGATGCTGACGCCGAACATCGCGGTGTTGGCCATCAGGTTCACGCCGAGCGGATAGTTCTGCAGCGTGCTCGACAGTATCTTCCCGGGACTCTCGAGGTTGGCGAGCGAGTGCGCAGTGACCGCGAAGAACCACTCCCACATGGTCTGGTCCTGGCCGCTGCGGACCAGGTATCCGTCGCCGAGGTGCTTCCACTGGCGTCCGAGGACGAACACCGCGAGCGCGAGGAACGAGACGGTGGCGACGAAGTCGGCGGGCGCGATCCGGATCCGCTGGGAGCGGGTGGGAGCGACGGTTGTCTGCGCCGGGGGAGTCGGTGCGGACGAGATGTTCCCGTCTGACAGTTGCAGGGTCTCGCTCACATCGCCCCTTTCGCGTCGCTGGACGGAAGGGGCGGGGCGCCGCGCAGCCGTCAGTTGGCCGGACGCGACATTACCGCAGCTAGCTGGGTGCCACCTGTGAGAAGAAACCGTCCTGGAACACGTAGCGGGCATAGCGGACAGCGGGACCTGGGCCGGCGGACCATCCCGATCCCTCCCGGTTGATGTGCAACTTGGGGGTTGCATCGGCCCGCGCGATCTGCAACCCTGGAGTTGCAAATAAATCTGAACGACCGGAGGGATGGAACCGATGGACGAGTTGGATCGAATCGAGCGCGAGATCGCGATCGACGCCCCGGCTGCGCGAGTGTGGAAGCTCGTGAGTGAACCGGGCTGGTACATCAACGACGAGCAGATCGTGCCGCATCGCGTCGAGCGTCGCGGCGACCTGGACGTCGTCCACGATCCCGATCACGGCGCGTTCGCGTTCGCGACGATGGAACTGGACGAGCCCCGCTACGCGGCGTTCCGTTGGCTCACCGACGTCGACGCGCCGGACGGGCCGTCGACGTTGGTGGAGTTCCGGATCGAGGAGACCTCACCGACGAGCGTCGTGTTGCGGGTCGCAGAGAGCGGGTTCGCGTCGTTGCCGGAGAGTGCGGAGGAGCGGCGCAGCCGGTACGACAGCCACGTCGAAGGCTGGCGCGCCGAGATGGCCCTCGCGAAGCGTCATACGGAGGAGGCGGTCGATGCGGTCGGGTGAAGCCCTCGATCCGCCCGTCGTGTTCGCGGCCCTCGCCGACGACACCCGCTGGAGCATCCTGCTCCGGCTCGGGCGGTCGTCGGCGTCGGCGTCGGCGCTCGCGCGCGAGCTCCCGGTGTCGCGGCAGGCGATCGCGAAACATCTCGCGGTGCTGCAGGAGGTGGGACTGGTGGAGGCCGAACGTGACGGCCGGGAGGTGCGATTCGTCGCCGTCGGCGCACGGTTGAGCGAGGCGGCTCTTCAGCTCGAGCGGATCGCGACCGGCTGGGATCGCCGACTCGAACGCATCAAGATGCGCGCCGAGGCGCCCGATCCGGATTGACGGACTCGTCCCCGAGGGCTGCGGCGATGCGGTCGAGGGAGATGTCGAGGACGCGTGCGACGGCGGCGATCGTGAAGAACGCCGGCGTCGCGATGCGTCCGGTCTCGATCTTGCGCAGCGTCTCCACCGAGATGTCCGCATCCAGCGCGACCTGCACCATGCTCGCGTCGCCGCGCGCCGATCGCAGCAGCTCGCCGAGTCGCCGTCCCCGTTCCAGTTCTTCCGCCGTCAGCGGCACGCGCACCATGATGCCTATAGTAATACCGGTATAGTTATTCGCAACACCGAACAAGAGGGCGAATCATGGTCGAACTGAAGACTGCAACCGAGATCGACGCGATGAAGCGGGTGGGACGTGTCGTCGCCGACGCTCTCGCGGCGGCGCGGGCGCACGCGGGGATCGGGGTGAGTCTGCTCGATCTCGATGCGGTAGCCGCGAAGGTCATCGCCGATGCGGGCGCCGCGCCGGTGTTCCTGGACTACCACCCGAACTGGGCGCCGTTCCCGTTTCCGGGCGTGATCTGCGCGAGCATCAATGATGCTGTCGTGCACGGTATCCCGTCGGACTACCGGCTGCGTGACGGCGACCTGGTGAGCATCGACTGCGGCGCGAAACTCGACGGCTGGTGCGGTGACGCGGCGATCAGTTTCGTCGTCGGCACCGCGGCATCCGCGGACGAGGCGCTCGTCGCTGCCACCGACGAGGCGCTGCGGCGCGGTATCGCCGCCGCGCAGCCCGGAAACCGTCTCGGCGACATCGGCGCCGCGATCGGTGACTACGCCCGAGACCAGGGTTACGGCCTGCTCGCCGACCACGGTGGTCACGGCATCGGCCGGGTCATGCACGAGTCTCCGGACGTGCCCAACGAGGCCCGCGCAGGCCGAGGCATGCGCTTGCGCCCCGGCCTGGTCCTCGCGATCGAACCGATGCTCATCGCCGACGGCTCCGACGACTATCGGCACGGCGCCGACGGCTGGACCCTGCAAACGATCACCGGCGCCCGCGCCGCGCACAGCGAGCACAGCGTCGCGATCACCGACGACGGCCCGGTGGTGCTCACGGCGCAGCACTAGGCTGCACCTATGCCGGACTGGACGCCGATCTCCGACGCGCTGCGCCGCGCTGGGGTGTGGGACGTCCGCGACGACGGCACCACCCGCGCGATGTATTCGTCGGACGCCTCGCTGTACCGGGTACCGCCCACCACCGTGGTGTTTCCGCGTGCGATCGACGAGGTCGCGACGGTGCTCGACGTGTGCCGTGCCGAGGGTGTTCCGATCACGGCGCGCGGTGCCGGGACGTCGGTCGCGGGCAACGCGGTCGGTCCGGGCGTGGTCCTCGACTTCAGTCGCCACCTGGGCCGGGTCCTCGGCGTCGATCCCGA
The DNA here is from genome assembly GCF_003350365.1 of Rhodococcus sp. AG1013. Taxonomy (NCBI): domain Bacteria; kingdom Bacillati; phylum Actinomycetota; class Actinomycetes; order Mycobacteriales; family Nocardiaceae; genus Rhodococcus; species Rhodococcus sp. AG1013. The sequence continues at coordinate 3,370 of NZ_QQAT01000037.1, read as the reverse complement.
CCGTTGCACCGCCGTCGTCGAACCCGGTGTCGTGCAGGCCGTCCTGCAGCGGTCCGCGGCTCCGCACGGCCTACGGTTCGGGCCCGATCCGTCCACCCACAACCGCTGCACCATCGGCGGGATGATCGGCAACAATGCCTGCGGTGCAAGGACTCTCGGGTACGGCCGCACCTCCGACAATGTCGTGGGGCTCGAGCTCCTCACCGGCGCGGGGGAGGCGTTGTCGCTCCCGGCGGCGACCGACACCCCGCTGCTCGATCGCCTGCGTGACGTCACGCGCACCGGATTGGCAACCATCCGAACCGAATTCGGCCGCTTCGGACGCCAGGCGTCGGGGTACGGCCTGGAGCACCTGCTGCCGGAGAACGGCTTCGACGTCGTGAGGTTCCTCGTCGGCAGCGAGGGCACGCTCGGGATCGTCACGCAGGCCACCGTGCGTCTGGTGCAGGATCCGGCGCACCGGGTGCTGGTCGCGCTCGGCTACGACGACATCGCCTCCGCCGGCGACGACGCCAAGGCCGTCCTCGGTTTCCGGCCGACGGCATGCGAGGGCATCGACTCGCGCCTGGTCGACGTCGTGCGCGAACGACGCGGACCGCAGGCCGTGCCGCCGTTGCCGCGCGGGGCGGCCTGGTTGTTCGTGGAGATCGCGGGGGACACCCGCGACGACGTGCTCGATCGGGCGCGGGCGTTGGCCGACGGCTGCCGCGCGATCGACGCCCTCGTCGTCGACGACCCGGCGCGGGCCGCGGCGCTGTGGCGGATCCGGGAGGACGGCGCGGGTCTGGCCGGACGCAGTCCCGCCGGCAAGCCCGCGTACGCCGGGTGGGAGGACGCCGCCGTCCCGCCCGACCGGATGGGCCCCTACCTGCGCGACTTCGAGGCCCTGCTCACCGAGTTCGGCCTCACCGGACTGCCGTACGGGCACTTCGCCGACGGCTGCCTGCACATCCGCCTGGACCTGCCGCTGGATCGGCCGTCCGGCACCGACGTCTTCCGACGCTTCCTGGTCGCCGCCGCCGAACTGGTGGCAAGGTACGGCGGGTCGCTGTCGGGGGAGCACGGCGACGGCCGCGCGCGCAGCGAGTTGCTGCCGCTCATGTACTCGCCCGACGCGCTGCGTCTGTTCGGCGCCGTCAAACACGTCTTCGACCCCGACAACCTCCTCAACCCGGGTGTCCTGGTGGATCCGAGTCCGGTCGACGCCGACCTGCGCGTCCCGCAGACGTCCCCGCTGCGCACGAACCTCGCCCTGGCCTACCGCAACGACGACGGCGACTTCTCCCAGGCCGTGCACCGCTGCACCGGCGTCGGGAAGTGTCGCGCCGACACCACCGGCACCGGGGGCGTGATGTGTCCCTCCTATGTGGCGACGCGGGAGGAGAAGGACTCGACGCGTGGACGCGCCCGCGTCCTTCAAGAGATGGTGAACGGCAGCCTTGTCAGTAAGGGGTGGCGATCGCCGGAGGTGCACGACGCCCTCGACCTGTGTCTGTCGTGCAAGGGTTGCGCGTCCGACTGCCCGACGGGCGTCGACATGGCCTCCTACAAGTCGGAGGTCCTGCACCAGAGTTACCAGGGGCGCCTGCGTCCGGTCTCGCACTATTCGTTGGGGTGGCTGCCGCGGTGGGCCGCGCTCGCCGGCCGGGCACCTCGTCTCGTGAACGCGATGACCCGGTTGCCGGGTGTCGCGTCGGCCGCGTTGACGCTCGGGGGCGCGGACCGCCGGCGGAACATCCCGCAGTTCGCGCCCGTCTCGTTCCGACGCTGGTTCGCCGACACCGCCGCCGATCGCCGTACCACCGGTGACCCGGTGGTCCTGTTCGTCGATACCTTCACCGACCGTTTCACGCCCGAGGTCGGGATCGCGACCGTCCGCGTCCTGGAGGACGCCGGCTTCCGGCCCCGACTGACTGCGAAGAGACAGTGCTGCGGACTGACCTGGATCACGACCGGTCAGCTCGACGCCGCCAGACGGATCCTCGGCCGCACCGTCACCGCGTTGGCGGGGGAAGGGGTACCGATCGTGGGGATGGAACCGTCGTGCACGGCGGTCCTGCGGTCCGACGGCGTGGACCTGCTCGGCACCGACGAGGCGCGCCGCGTCGCCGACTCCACCGCCACCCTCGCCGAACTGCTCACCGACCGGGACGGCTGGGCGCCGCCGGACCTGTCCGGTACCGCGGTCGTCGCGCAACCGCACTGCCACCACCACGCGGTGATGGGGTGGGGCACCGACGCGGCCCTGCTGCGCCGGGCCGGTGCGCGGGTGGAGCGGCTCGGCGGGTGCTGCGGACTCGCGGGGAACTTCGGGGTGGAGCGGGGCCACCACGACGTCTCCGTCGCGGTCGCCGAGCATCAGTTGTTGCCGGCGGTCGCGAGCGCCGGACGGGACGCGGTGATCCTCGCGGACGGGTATTCGTGCCGGACCCAGATCGGTGATCTGACCGACCGACGCGGGATGCACCTGGCGGAAGTCCTGCTCACCGGCGACTGAGGCACAATCCAGTCATGGTCTCCACGCCTGTCATCGTCACCATCGTCTCCGTCTGTATCGGCTTCGTCCTGTTCGTCCTCGCGGCGAGCGGCGCGCGGGGAAAGTGGGACAAGCGGCTCGTGATCGGTCTGCTCGTCACGGCCGTCCTCTGCCTGACGGCGGTGCCGCTCTCCGTCGCACTGAGCGCGGCGGTGTGACGACGATGTCGCGACCCGACGGCTGGCCCAGCGAATGGCCGACGACCGCGCGGCAGATCGCGGTCGCCACCGACATCGCCCTGACCGCCGCCCGCGCCGCCTCCGCCGACCAGCTCGGTGAGGCCGTGGAAGAACTGATCGCCCTGCCGTTCGAGCAGGTGACCCTCGTGCACGCCGGTGTCGTGCGTGCGCTGCTCGAGGATCTGCATCCCGACGGTTTCTCGGGGGACGACATCCAGGACGCGCTGACGCGGGTCGCCGGCGCGGCACTCGCCTGGCTGCCCGGGCTCGACGTCACGGCGTTGGCTGCTGTTCTCACCGGTTCGCTCGGACTCACGGAGATGAGCGACGACGCGCAACGGATCGGTCAGGCCGACTACCTGCGCAGCGCGATCCTGGTGATCGCCGATCTCCTGGCAACCGCCGACGTGCCGTCCATCGGGTACATCCGGGCCGCGATCGGGGAGATCGCACGAGCGGAGACGGTGGAGATGCCCTGACGGGGTCCCCCGGCACCGGATGTTCACGCAAAGTACGCCGTTCATGCGCTCTGACCAGGCGATTTGGCATTCGGTGACAGGTTCGCGTAACTTATTCCAGGTCAGAGCGACACGGACACCGACCCGGACCTGAGGGACTGGGAAAACGAGGTTGTACGGAGAGCGCCTGGCGAATC
>NZ_QQAT01000036.1:0-34895 GCF_003350365.1 Rhodococcus sp. AG1013 | reverse complement strand
TCGCACTGGGAAGTCGAGATCGGCACCGACCGCCACCCGTGGTTCACCCCACCGAGTTCGGTCGACCCCTACAAGAAGCCCATCCCGGCGCACAACCGGGCCGGGCCGCTCGCCGCCTGATTCTCGGCATCACCCGTCGAGAGCAGGCGCGGGTAGGTACAACGCTGCGCCATTCCCGCGCAGGCTATGGACGGTATGCGGCGGGGTCGAGGGGCGTGCCGACGGGATGCGCCTGCTGCGAGCCGTCCGCGACGCGGTAGCTCACCCCGTGCCGCGCAGTGCCGCGCGGATCGGTGGGATCGTTGACGTAGAACCAGTCCATCTGCGCTCCAGCCTTGTTCACCTCGAACACGCCGTAGCCGTGGGAGTCGAGCTCGACGTACCGGACGTGCCGGTTGAAGGCCTTGAACGCCTCCTCGACCGGGACGGTCGCAGTGCGCGGCGGAACCTGCAGCGAATCGTCGATGTTCGGTGACGTCACCGACGGCACCACGAACTCGGTGCCGACCGTGCCGGCGGCCGGGTAGTTCGCGGCATCCACCGGCAGGTCGCATGCCCACGACGTGTGGATGTCGCCGGTCAGGAACACCGTGTTACGGACGTTGTTCGCGGTGATCGCGTCGAACAGACGACGCCGGTCGGCGGTGTAGCCGTCCCACTGGTCCGTGTTGAACGGGATGCCGGCGTCGGGCAGGCCGATCATCTCGGTGACGGCCGCAGTGGTGCGGGTGTCGAGCGGCGGAAACGCGCACGGCGCGATCATCACCGGATTGCCGACCAGCTTCCAGCGGGTGGGCGAGGTGACGATACCGCCGGTGAGCCAGTCCATCTGGGCGCGGCCGGTGATGGTGCGGTCGGGGGAGTCGGTCTGGCGCCACCCCGCACCGGAGGACGCCTGCTCGTCGCGGTAGGTCCGCAGATCGAGCATGGAGAGCTCGGCCAACGCGCCGAACCGGAATCGTCGGTACAGCGCCGCATCGGTTCCGTTGGTCCGCACCGGCATCCACTCGAAGTAGGCCTGCGTGGACGCGGCCTTCCGGGCACCCCAGTCTCCCTCGGTGGCGGGATCGTGGTTCTCGGCGCCGCCGTCGTACGCATTGTCGGCGGACTCGTGATCGTCCCACGTCGCGATGAACGGGACCTTCGCATGCAGGGCCATCAGATCCGGATCGGTCTTGTACTGCGCGTGCCTGATCCGGTAGTCGGCGAGCGAGACGATCTCGTGTGCCGGATCGTGCAGACGGACCGAGCCGTTCCTGGCGCCGTACTCGCCGCGCCCGTACTCGTAGATGTAGTCGCCCAGGTGCAGGATCGCGTCGAGGTCGTCCCGCTCGGCGAGCAGGCGGTACGACGCGAAATATCCGGCTTCCCAGTTGGAGCACGACACCACACCGAACCGCAGGCGGTCGAGGTCGGCGTCGGTCGCCGGCGCGGTACGGGTCCGTCCCACCGGCGAGACCTGCCCGGCCGCGGTGAACCGATAGAAGTACGTGGTGCCCGGCCGCAACCCGGCGACGTCGACCTTCACGGTGTGGTCGCTCCGGGGGTCGGCCGTGACGGTCCCGCTACGTACGACGGCACCGAAGCCGCTGTCGGTCGCGACCTCCCAGGTCACCGAAACCGTCTCGCCCACACCCGAACCGGGCTGCGCTGCCGCCGACGGCGTGACGCGGGTCCAGATGATGACGCCGTCGGGCAGCGGATCGCCCGACGCCACGCCGTGCACGAATCCCGCAGGTCCCGCCGGTCCCGACGCCGGGACCCCGGCGGCGGCGCGTCCCGCCGCCGCGACGGTCAGCCCGGCACCTGCCAGCACCGCCGAGCCGCGCAGCAGACCGCGTCGGCTCACACCGCTCCGAATGTCGCTCTTGTCGCCCTCGGGCGCCCGATTCTCGAACACGACAGGATCACAACGAAATTCGGACGGATGTTCAACTCAGATCGGCCGAATCTCCGAGTGTTCACCTACTGTTCGCCGCGGTCGCCCCGTCAGAACACCTGCCGGGCTCCGGGGCGGTGGACCACCCCGCGGGCAACCAGCTCGATCGCGACCGCCACCGCACACGTCTGTGCGAGGAGCAGGCCGACGAGGACGAGGATCTGCACGGCGCCGGCCTGGACCGCGGAACCGCTCGCCAACAGGACACCTACGAACGCCCCCGGCAGTGTCACCAGACCCACCGTGCGGGTCTGATCCAGCCCCGGCAGCAGGGCGTCGGACGCCGCCGGACCGACCACCTCCATGCGGGCGTCCCGCACACTGAACCCCAGGCTCAGCCCGGCTTCGACCTCGCCCCATCGCTGGTCGATCGCGTCCAGGCCGCGTTTGGCGGCGAGTGCCGTCGCGGTCATCGCGTTACCGAGCACGATGCCCCCGATCGGCACCAACGCGACGCCCTGGAGCGGCACGACCCCGCTGACGAGCATCAGCGGAACCACCAGGCCGACACCCGCGGCGAGAGCCACCGACAACCACACCGCCGACCACCCCGCCCGCGCACGCCGGGCCGCCGTCACCGCGGCGGCCACGAACATCACGGCGAGCACGAGCAACGACGACCACAGGTGTGCCAGCGCCGCGGCCAGGATCAGGGAGACGGCGACGAGCTGAAGCGCACCCCGGACCGCGGCCCGCGGAGCCGTCAGCGGATTGCCCAGACCGGCGAACCGGTACACCACGGCCGCCATCGTGACCATGACCCCGCACAGCACGACAAGCGCGAGGCCGGGGTTCGCCAGCGCGGTACTCACGGTTGTCACCTTCCCACCAAGACGGCGCTCAGCGGAATGCCGGCCGCGCGATCCTGGTCGGCCCGAGCGGTCACAGGACCTCGGCTGACCCGGACAGATCCTCGATTCCGACCGGTGCCGTCCCGGTGAAGCGCACGCCGATCCCGAACTCCTCGCCTATCGCGAGGCCGCATTCGGCGAAACGGATCATCCATGATCCGTCCGACCAGATGATTGCCTCGGGCAGGCCGAACGGCGCCTCCGGCCCGTCGAGCCGCGCACGGTCCTCCGTGTCGAGTTCCCACACCGGATCGGCGAGCTCGGCGACGAGATAGCGCGACGCAGCGGCAGCCAGCACGTCGAAACCGGCGATGGCCTGCGCCGCGGAGTCGACGGCCTGATCGGTAGGAGGCCCCGCCGGTTCGATGACGATGCTGACCGTTCGCGGTTCGTCACCGGGCAGATCGGCAGCCCAGCAGACGAACTCCGCCGCGAGGCCGATGCGGTCCAGCACCGTGCCCCGCACCTCGATCTTCTCGGGTACGCCGTTCATGCTCCAAGTCAACCAAACCCCGGTCCCCCGCCGTGGGACGCCGGTTTCGCCGCGTCAGGCGTTCCATTGGGCTTCGACGTCGAGAACCCAGGTGACGCCGTAGCTGTCGACGAGCATTCCGTAGAGGGGAGCCCACTGTGCGGGTGCCAGTGGAGCCAGGATCGTCGCCCCGTCGGCAAGCTTCTTCCAGTAGGCCGAGATCTCCTCGGCGTCGGTGCCACGGATCGAGACGAAGAACGGGATCGTGCCGGGCTCCCACCTGGTGTGAGAGGGCACGTCGTAGGCCATGATGCGGAAGCCGTTGTCGGAGAGAACCTGTCCCCACATCACCTGATCCGATTCGGCCGGGTCGGTAACGTTCTGCGCGTCGGCGTAGGTGATGACGGCCAGTTCTCCGCCGAACACCGATCGGTAGAACTCGAGCGCTTCGCGGGCGTCGCCACGGAAGTTCAGGTGGGGGGTGACGTTGACGGGCATGTTGTTTCTCCTCGAGAGCGGGTCGGCCACCGGTTCTCGACCGGTGGTGTCAGCAACGCTCCCAGTAGAAGCGGTCAGTTCCTGTCCGCTACTTCGGGTACTTTCGAGACATGTCGACGGCCACCTCGCGCTCGCTGCTGCTGTTGTCGATGTTGCAGACACGCAGAGACTGGCCGGGCCAGGTTCTCGCCGAACGGCTCGAGGTCAGTTCGCGGACAGTGCGGCGGGACGTCGATCGCCTGCGGGCGATGGGGTACCGGATCGTTGCACTCAAGGGTCCGGACGGTGGGTATCGGTTGGAGGCCGGATCGGAGCTGCCGCCGATGCTGTTCGACGACGAACAGGCAGTGGCCATCGCGATGGCCTTGCAGACGGTGGCGGCGAGCGGAGCCGGGGTCGCCGATGCTGCGGAGCGGGCGCTGTCCACGGTGCGTCAGGTTATGCCGTCGCGGCTACGGCATCGACTCGATTCGCTGCCGATCATCGCGTTGCGCGCGCCGGCGGACGTCGACCCCGCCGTACTCGTCTCCCTCAGCACAGCAGTCGCCGCGCAGGATGTTCTGCGATTCGAATATCCCACTCGCGCAGGTTATTTCGAGCGGCGTCGGCTCGAACCTCACCACCTTGTGGCGGCGGCAGGGCGTTGGTACCTCGTGGGTTGGGACCTCGACAAGGACGATTGGCGGATCTTCCGCGCGGACCGGGTCCATCCCCGTGTCCCGACCGGGCCCGGATTCACCCGCCGCGAGCTACCGGCCGGCGACGTGAGGGCCTACGTCGCCGCGAGATTCAAGGGGTCGCCCGGACCCGACCAGTGGCCCTGCACCGGCGAGGTGATCCTCGGGATACCCGCCACAGAGATCGTGCCGTATGTCGACACCGACACGGTCGAGGATCTCGGCGGCGGACGTTGCCGACTCGTCGCCGGTGCCTGGTCGTGGGAATCGCTGGCCGCGGCGATCGGCCGGTTCGATGCCGACATCGACGTCGTCGGTCCACCCGAACTGACCGCTGCGTTCGCCACCCTCGCAAGGCGTTACGCGCACGCTGCAGAGTCCGGCTAGTGATTGCACGGCGCCACGGACAGGCACCCCACCGTCGTCGTGACCGAACGTCTGGCCTGCCAACTCGAGGATCCCCCTGCAGCGACCGCGCTCCGGGTGCAGGATGGGGACCACGCCCGATCACCCGACTGTAGGAGGTCCCCGTGATGAATCTCGTTCGCCGACTGGCCGTCTGCTCGGCCGTCGCGGCCGGTTCGGTCCTGGCGCCGGTCGCCGTGGCCTCCGCGGCGGTGACCGTCCCGTTCCAGATCGATCCGGCGCCGTTCGGGAACCCGAACGGCAGTTTCGACGTGCCCCCGATCCGCTGTGCGACCGTGGTCGGCGAACAGCCCGGCACGTTGACGATCACCGGCGGCAAGGACGGGCGGTGGGGATGCCTGCTCTCGGCCGACGTGCACTGGCTGAACCTGTCGACCGGGGCGTTCGGCTCCGCCCGGCTGTCGGACGGCCTCCACGGATTCCCGCCCGCAGCGACCCTGCAGACCGGCACCGGGCAGGTCGCCGTGACCGTCGTATCCACGGTGGGCGGAACGACCACCCCGGGCCTCGCAACCTTCTACGTTCCGTAGGTGACGGCGCCGCCCGATCGCACCCACCGGACGCTTGTGAACACTTTGTTGTCAATAATTCGTTGACAACAGGTGGGGACGGGGCGGACGCTCGAAGTATGACCTCAGATCCCTTCACCCCGCCCAACCCGAGCCGCGAGCGGGCCCACCGCGAGTACGCCGGCCTGTTCCGCATCGCCGAACGGCACGGCACCACGCCCGAGCAGCGGGCGCGGCAGTCCCACCCCGAGATGCTCGATCCGCTGGGCGCGATCCGCATCGTGGCCGCGATCGCCGGTGGCGTCCACACCCCGGACCCCGGAGAGCCGGAGATCGACGACGCCGACGTCACCGCGGCACTCGGGCTGATCCCGAAGGCCCGCGCCGAGATGGACCAATTGGAGGCACTGCTCCTGGACATCGCGCGGCAACGTGGAATGACCTGGCAAGAAATCGCTTTCGGCCTGGGACTGGGGAGCACACAGGCGGCACGGCAGCGATACGACAGGCTGGTCAAGCGCACCTGACCCCCGAACAAGGCTCGAGCCCGAAGTCGACGAACGACTTCGGGCCCGAGGTGCGCTGGTGCCGCGTTGTTCAGACGAACAATGCAGCGACACCGGCGACACCGGCGACCAGGCCGATGACCGTCGAGATCAGCGTCGCGCCGGCTGCGACCTTACCGAGATCCGCTGTGGAAGAACCCATTTGATACCCCTTATTCCATTGAAGCGCTGCTTCTCTTGTATCGCCGTTGTCGGCGCCACTGCATGTCTAACGGACCGGACGACCGTGTTCCAAGTGCTAATCCCCAGATTCCGCAATGCCTTACAGAAAAGAAACGCGATGTGAGCCAGGCGTAAAAGCGGCGACATACAGCGTTAACAAGAGGCCCCCCGAACCCGCAGATCGCGCGCCAGATGGTCGTGCTGCTCGAGCACCAGTCGACGCAGTGCCCCGGCGCATCGCCGTTCGCGGCGAGCCACGAATCCACCGAATCGACCGAATCGGACGCCGGGAAGTTACGCACGTCCCCGCGCGCGGCCGAGTCCATGCAGAACGCGCCTCGTCGACCTGGTCCTCGGGCACATCGACGCAGAGTCGGCCGGTTCACGGCCACACATTGTCTTCGCCTTTGCTCCCGTAAAGCTGGTGCTTCGTCTCAGTCGCCGTTCTCGGTGCCACTGCATGCGTAGCGGAGCAGCCGAGAGGTTTCCACTCCCGTCGGTCCGACTACCGGTCGAGTACCGCGGTGAGGGCCGCGGTCAGCTCCGCGGTGGCCGTCGCTTCGTCGTTCGGCGAAGTGTTCCGACGCCACGCGACGTACCCGTCGGGACGCACCAGCAGCACACCGTCCTCGGCGATCTCCCGCAGCCGCGCCCACCGGCCGTACGCATCCCGCAGACCAGGGGTGTCGATCCGGACCGACCGGATGGGGATGTCGAGCTTCTCGGCCGCGGCGGCCGCGGCCCGCTCCCACACCCCACCGGACAGGCCGGTGACAACGGAGAACTGTCCGCGCCCGACGACGTCGAGGGTCGAACGGCGCAGCCCGTCCCCGTCGACCAGCCATGCGTGCGGCAACTTGGCTCCGGGCCGAGTGGTCGGCTTGGCGAACAGTTCTCGGTCCCGGACCCATTCCTCTTCGGCGCTGCTGTCGGGCACCGTCGCGGACGAGGCGTACCGCTGGTTGAGCTCGACACCGTGCGCATTGAACTCGTAGTTCTTCAGCTCGATCGCGTCGATCAGCGCGCGCCGCCGCGCCGCCCCCTCCGCTGTCTCGGCGCGACACATCGCGAGTCCCGTCTCGATGCCGTCCTCGTCGCTGCCCCCGGAGATGCCCAGTGCCTCGAAGATCGGGCCGAACTGGTCGCGGCTGAGGTTGGCCCGGTCGACGATCTGCTTACCGACCGGGGCACGTTCGGCGCTGTAACTTTCGAGCAGCGCGGGCCCGGCGTCGCCCCTGATCACCGCCGCCAACTTCCACGCCAGGTTGAACGAGTCCTGGATCGAGGTATTGGAGCCGAGCCCGTTCGACGGCGGATGACGGTGGACGGCATCGCCTGCGCAGAAGACGCGACCCCGGGAGTACTCGGTGGCATAGCTGTGGTTCACCGTCCACAGCGACGTAGAGTCGATCTGCACGTCGATGCTGTCGTCGCCGAGCAGGTCCAGGACGATACGGCGGGCCTCGTCCTCGTCAAGCGTCGGCGGCTCACCCTCGATGTCGTAGCCCCACGTGAGCAGCCACTCGTTCCACGGCCGCACCATGCGGATCAGACCCATACCGATACCGCCCATGTGCGCACCCGGGCGCATCGCCCAGTACAGGACACTGGGACGGTGCTCGCAGTAACGGGACAGATCCGCGGTGAAACAGATGTTCATCGACCCACCGACACCGCTACGACCCGCGATCGGCAGCCCGATCTGCTCGGCAACTACACTCCTGGCACCGTCGGCACCGATGAGATACTTTGCACGGACCGTATATTCGTCACCTCGCAAGCGGTCACGCAGCGTCGCGGTGACGCCGTCCGAGTCCTGTTCAAGGGACACGAATTCGGTGTCGAACCGACACTTGGCGCCCCGCTCGGCCGCATTGGTCACCAGGATCGGCTCCATGTAGGTCTGCGGCAGGTCGATCATCGGGCACGGGCTGGCCGACGAGTACTCCGACAGATGTGCCTCACCAGCGCCCCAAGTGCTGATCCGGCCGATCTCCTCACCGGCGAGCGACGTGCACAGCACCGTGTCACCCATCATGTCCTGCGGAGTGCCCTGCGCGAGCGCCTCCGCTTCCACACCGAGATCGCGCAGGACCTCGAGGGTGCGCTGGTTGGTGATGTGTGCACGCGGCGTGTTCGCTACCCAGCCGTACTTGTTCACCAGCATCGTGTCGACACCGTAGGTGGCGAGCAACAGTGCCGCCGAACCACCTGCCGGCCCGCTACCGATCACGAGAACGTCGGTGTCGTAGGTCTTGTCGTTGGTCATGTCTGTCTCCGGAAGTAGTGATCCGACGGGGAGCGCAGTCACGCGTCGGGGGCTATGCGGAAGGTGAAATCGAGTCGGCGCCATGCCCCGTCGACCACGCGGCCATCCGGGGTGGGGCCCCGATGTTCGGGCATGTCGACGATCAGGTTGTGCTTCACCCCGAATACCGAATCGGAGGTGAGGTAGGCGCCGTCGGACGGGAAGAGCTGGGTGATCAGGCGGCGGTGCCCGGAGGCGCTGATCATGAAGTGCACGTGCGGGGCCCGGAACGGGTGCCGGCCGACTCCATCGAGCATCTGCCCCACCGGGCCGTCGTCGGGAATGGGGTACTCGCACGGGAGGATCGTCCAGAACCGCAGCCGCCCATCGGCATCGGTTCGGAACTGACCGCGCAGGACCGGACCGTCGAGATCGGGCAGCTGCACGTCGTAGAAGCCGTCCTCGTTGGACTGCCAGACATCGACGATCGCATCCGGGAGCGGGGTGCCGTCCGGGTTGGTGACGGCCACGTCCACCCACATCGGGACGCCTGGAAGCCCCTCCGCAAGATCCGCTCCGGATCGCACGGCCGGCGGACCCTCGACGTAGAACGGGCCGAGTACCGCCGACGGTGTCTGCTCCCGGACACGTGAATTGGTGAGGATGTCGACCATCGTCGAGATCCCCAACGTGTCCGACAACAGAATGAACTCCTGGCGCACATCGGAGCAGACCTGCCCGGTGCGCGTGAGGAAATCGATCGCGAATTCCCATTCGGCGGTCGTGAGGTCGTTGCTCGTGACGAAATCGTGCGCACGACGGACAAGGTCGGTCATGAGGGTGTGCAAGCGCGGATCCTCGGTGCCGGCGAAACTGGCGACCACCGCGCGGGACATGCGGTCGAGTTCGGCACGGGGGAAGGCGTTTCCGCCGCCGGGCCGGGATCCCGCCACCGCATCTGCCAGCAACGCGGAAATGCCGTCGACAGTGACCGAACGCGGATTCGGGTACGGCCGGGCCGTCGCCAGAGCCGCTGCCTTCGGAATGTCGTCGACGGTGAACCCGAGTTCCGCCAACGACGTCGGCCCGCCCAGGCTCGCGACGAGGTCGTGGACGCCGGCGGCGGCGTCCGGCACCCGCATCACCTGGGCGATCCGGCGCATCACGTCCTGCGCGGCGGGCGCGTTGTACGCCATCGCGTACGGAAGGATCACCGTGTGCATCTGCGAGTGCGGCAGATCGAAACCGCCGCCGAGTGCATGACAGAGCTTGTGATGCACCCCCATTCCGACCGCGGCCAGGCAGCTACCCGACAGCCAGGCCGCCTGCAACAGCTCACCGCGGCCATCGAGGTCCGACGGATCTGCCATCACCTTCGGCAGGCCCTGCGTGATCCCGCGAATCGCCTCGAGGGCGAGCTGATCGGTCACCGGATTGGCCTCCGGCGCGTACAGTGCCTCTACCGCGTGCGCCATCGCGTTGATCGCGCTGGTCAACGTGATCGCTGGGGGCAGACCGACGGTGAGATCCACGTCGTAGACCACCGTCTCCGGCAGGATGTCCGCCGACGACCGGGTCGTCTTCACGCCGTTCTCGGTCTCGCCGAGCACCGGTGTGACCTCGGACCCGGCATAGGTGGTGGGGATGATCACCTGGTCGTAGCCGGCCCGCACCGCGAGTGCCTTCGACAGACCCGTCGTGGATCCGCCGCCCACCGACACGACGCAGTCGACGTCGTGGGCGCGGGCCGAGGCCAGCGCCTCCTCGGTGACCTGTGTGGGGGTGTGCATCGCGGCCCCGTCGAAACGGGCGACGAGCAGATCGCCGAGTGCCCGAGCGACTTCGGTGGCCGGCTCGGCCACATCATGGCCCGTGAGCAGCAGCACTCGGCTGCGCCCCAGCCGCAGAACCTCGTCAGCGACGGTTCGGCTCGTACCGCTTCCGAACACCACTCGCGACGGCTGTGCGTTGTAGGTGAAGGTTTTCATATTCGCCGCTCTCACATTCCACGTCACACGTTGCGTAAGTCACACACCGATGTCGATGATGGACGCCCGGCGGCCGAGTCGTCCTGCACGATCCGCGCATCGGCAGGCACGAAACGTGCATGCCGAACCCGAGAAAGGCCGGCTCAGCCCGCGCGGCGAACCTGCGCGGGCGTGGTGCCCAACTGAGCCCGCATCGTGCGGGTCAGGTGTTCCTGGTGCGAGAACCCGCAGTCGACCGCGATCTGGGCGATCGGGTGGTCCCCCGTCCGCAGCTCCCGTGCTGCCTGCTCCACCCGCAGCCGCACCAGGTACCGGTGGGGTGTCATCCCCGTCGCAGCCTTGAACTGCCGGGTGAGCTGGCTGGTGCTCAGCGCAACGGCACCGGCCAGCTCGGACAACGGAATGGGCTCCGCCAGGCGATGTTTCATCAAATCGATGACAGCAGAGACACTGCTACGGGTCGATCTGCCGCCTGCCGCCGGCCCATCCGCCGCGGCCCGGCATCGTCCGGCGCCGTACCGGTGCACCAGGTGCACGGCGAGCATCGTCACCAGATGGTCGGCGTACGTCCGTGCGGACGGGTGCCAGTCACGCAGTGTGGCGTCCATCGACCGCACCAGTTGCTCGAGCATCGGATCGTGGACGCCGATATGCGGTTCCAACTCGACCGGTCGCCCGTCCGCGGCCTCCTCGAGCAACGCGGCATCCAGGTTCGCGTGAATGGTGTCGAGGTCCGCACCGAGTTCGACGGTCAACTCCTGGCCGGCCGGATGGACGAAGAAGCCCCCGGCCGGCACCGTCGTCCGCTGGGCGGCACCACCACGCCCGCGGACGACGTCGACGGGTCCACCGAGATGCAGGATCAGCAGGTGCGAACGCGCCCCGTCGAATGCACCCCGGTAGGGCCGTTCCGCCTGGGTGGAGACATACGCACCGGACCATCCACGACCCGCGCTGGTCCGGCGTGGATGCACCCATGGCTGCCGGAGGATTCCTACGGTGTCGTCGAGTCCCAGCTCGACCATGCCGGCTCCTTCCCGCCGCCACCGTCCGGGCACGCACACGACCGGGGCGATCTCACTGCGATCGCACCATGGTAGCGAGCTACCCGCGTGGCTTCCCGATCCCGAAATGCATCAGATCCTCGCCCACGACGAGGTTGCCGGTGAAGTCGGTCCGTGTCTTCTCGTCACCCAGACCGGTCGGTGGCTCGATGTCCGCAACATCGAAGATCTCCCGCAAATCCTGCTTGGCGTTGTCGCGCATCCGATCATTGATGTCGGTGGCATACGCCTCGAGCAGCTTGCGGGTCGAGGCGGCGGTACCGGGCGTCGGGGATTCGGGGCACCAACACTTCCGGCTGCACGTCCCGGTCCGGAGGTTCGGGTAGTCGACCGTATCGTCGGAGTGAAGGTGGCTGAGGAACCAGCGATTCCTGGACCTGGTCGTGGCGAACCGCATCGAGTGAACGACGAGCATCGACACCCGTCAACACCACGTCGCCCGGATCCGGAGATCCCGGGCGAGGTGGTCGCGCTGTTCGGTGACCAGTCGGCACAGTGCGCCCGGTGCATCGACGTTCGCGGCGAGCCACGAATCCACCGAATCGACCGAATCGGACGCCGGGAAGAGCCCGAGGACGATCCGGCGGGCGATCTCGATGCTGCGCTGCGCCCACACCCCGCGGATCGCCGCGAAGTAGGCGTCGTCGTAGCCGGCGATCAGGTCGCGGCGCTCGCCCGCCCGGAATCCGGCGATGACGGCGTCGAGGTGGTCGTTGCTCAGCGCCGTGTCCTCGAGCGCCGACGTCCAGGCCCGCGCCTTGACCTCCGGGTCCGGGCGGGCGGCGAGCGCACGCAGTTGGGCGGTCCGCCCGGACGCGGTGTCGTCGCGCACCAGTTCGACGTCCAGCGTCTCCGGGTCGGCGTGCCCGGTCGCGGACAGCGCCGTCCACAGCGCCCAGCGCAGGTCCGGATCCAACCGGAGCCCGTCCGGGCCCGGCCGGCCGCCGTCGAGGATCGCACGGATGTCGGCCGCGTGGCGGTCGTCGACAACTGCTGCGGCCGCAGCCGCACGGGCCCATGCCAGCTGTCCACCCGAGCCTGATTCGGCTTCCTGCATTGCCGTCCAGCAGGTTTCGAGCCACTCGCGCCGCCAGCGGTCCCGCGCCTCGGTGGGCAGGTAGTGGCCGATCGCGAACGACGCGTTCGCCAGGACCGCGGTCAGCAGCGCCATGTTCGGCTCGGACGGCGCGAACGCGCGTGCCATCGTCAGGTACCGCTCGGGGGCGAGTTCGCCGTCGCGGGTGGCGTTCCACAGCGCCGACCAGATGAGGCCCCTGGCCAGCGGGTCGACGACCCGGTCCAGCGAGCGCTCGACCGTCGCGAGCGAGCCGGCATCGAGACGCACCTTCGCGTACGTGAGGTCGCCGTCGTTGAGCAGCCGGAGCGCCGCGGGGGACAGGTCGACCGGTGTCCGCTCGGCGACCACGTCCAGCTCCACGCGATCACGTCGAACCAGGTCACCGGCGTCGTCGAAGTCGTAGAGCCCGACGGCCACGCGGTGCGGCCTCGGATCGCTCTGCACGATCTCGTACCCGCGCACGTCGTCGCCGCCCTCGAGGGTGAGAGTGGAGACGCCGGTGGTCTGCAGCCACGCCTGCGCCCACGCGCCCAGGTCACGGCCCGAGAACGCCGACAACTCCGCGAGGAGGTCGGCGAGCGTGGTGTTGCCGAAGGCGTGCTCGCGGAAGTAGCGCCGCGCGCCCTCGAAGAACGCGTCGCGCCCGACATAGGCGACCAACTGCTTGAGGACGCTGGCGCCCTTCGCGTAGGTGATGCCGTCGAAGTTCAGTTTCGCGGCCTCGAGGTCGACGATGTCGGCGACGATCGGGTGCGTCGTCGGCAGCTGGTCCTGCGAGTACGCCCACGCCTTCCTCCGGTTCGCGAACGCGACCCACGCGTCGGTCCACTCGGTGGCCTCCACGCTCGCGAGGGCGCCCATGAAGTCGGCGAACGACTCCTTGAGCCACAGGTCGTCCCACCACACCATCGTCACCAGATCGCCGAACCACATGTGGGCCATCTCGTGCAGGATCGTGTTGGCCCGGCCCTCGTACTGCGCGGCCGTTGCGGCGCCGCGGAAGACGTAGGCCTCCGTGAACGTGACGCAGCCGGGATTCTCCATCGCGCCCAGGTTGTATTCGGGCACGAACACCTGGTCGTACTTGCCCCACGGATACGGATAGTCGAAGTGTTCGGCGAAGAAGTCCAGCCCCTGCTTCGTCACCTCGACGATCGCGTCGGCGTCGAGGTACTGCGCCAGCGACGCCCGGCACAGCACCCCGATCGGGACGGTGAGATCGTCTCGGCTCCAGATGGATTCGACCCGATGATACGGACCCGCGACGATCGCGGTGATGTACGTGGAGATGGGCAGTGTGGGGGAGAACTCGACGACCTGACGGGTGTCGTCGACGTGGTGGAGTGCCGCCGGGCGGTTGGACACCACCTCCCAACCCGCGGGGGCGGTGACGACAAACGTGAACGGCGCCTTCATGTCCGGCTGCTCGAAGCACGCGAAGACGCGTCGCGCGTCCGACGGCTCGTACTGTGTGTACAGGTAGGTCCGGCCGTCGACGGGGTCGTGGAATCGGTGCAGCCCCTCCCCGGACCGGCTGTACGCGCCGACCGCGCCGATCACCACGGTGTTCGATGCACGCAATCCACGCAGAGCGATACGGGCGCCGTCGAACTCGATGTCCACGGCTTCGCCGTTGACGGTCACCGATCGAACCTCGGGACCGAGGAAGTCGATCCACGTCTCGGACGTGCCGGAGTCGAACTCGACGGTCGTCGACGTCGCGAAGCCCGGCTCGGAATTGTCAGGCGCACCGGATATGTCGAGTTCGACGCGGTAGGAACGGACGGTCACGGCTGCCGAACGCGCGGCGGTCTCGGCACGGGTCAGGTTCGCAGTACTCACGCCCCGATCCTGCCAGCCGCGAGTAGAGTTCGACTCATCTCCGGGTAACCACACCGAACGGGGTTACGACATGTCAGGACGTTTCGAAGGAACGACCGTGATCGACCGTCCCATCGACGAGGTGTTCCAGTTCCTCGCCGCCGGCGTCAACGATCCGAAGTTCAGCCCTCGGGTGCAGAAGATCGAGCAGACGACCGACGGCCCGCCGGGCGTCGGCACCGTCTTCGTCAGCACGGTCAAGGACGCCGGGATGACCAGTCAGCGCGAGTTCGAACTGACCGAGTTCGAGCCGCCGCGACGACTGCGCTGGGCGGAGCGGTCCAAGAACTCCGTCACCGCAGTGGAGGGTGGATACGACCTCGAACCCAACGGAGGCGGGACGAAGCTGACGGTCTTCAACGTGCTGGAGGGGCACGGGATCGGCAAGCTCATCGCGCCCCTCGCGCTGCGGGCGGCACGAAAGGACGCTCCCGACTTCGCCTTACGGATCAAGTCCGCGATCGAGGGCTGATTCATCGATTCGCGCCGGAGCCTCGCCGCGTGGCCGGGCTCGATGCGGCCTTTCCGGGTAGCATCGGGCATTGCGACCCGATATGACGGAGAGGCACGATGAACGACGTCGTCAGAATCGAGATAGACCCGGAAACCGGCATCGGCACCATTGTGCTGGATCAGCCGGACCAACGGAATCCACTGTCCACCAACATGATGCGACAGGTCACAGCAGCACTGCGGGAGATGGCCGACGACGATACCGTCCGGGCGGTCGTGTTGAGTGCGGTCGGCCCGGCGTTTTCCGCCGGACACGACCTGTCCGAGATGATCGACCGTACCCTCGAGGACGAGCGGGAGGTCTTCGAGGTGTGCACGGCGATGATGGACACCGTGCAGGCGATTCCGCAGCCGGTGATCGCCGCGGTGCAGGGACCGGCGATCGCTGCCGGCTGCCAACTGGCCGCGTCGTGCGATCTGGTGGTGGCGTCGTCGAACGCGGTGTTCGGAACCCCGGGTGTGCGGATCGGGCTGTTCTGTTCCACCCCCATGGTTGCGCTCAGCCGATCGGTGGGCCGCAAGCGCGCGATGCAGATGCTGCTCACCGGCGAGACGATCGACGCCGACACCGCCGCCGACTGGGGCCTGGTGAACGTCGTGGTCGCACCCGACGAACTGCAGTCTCGGGTGCGGGACCTGGCCTCGAAGATCGCCGAATCCAGCCCGCTGACCCTCGCCATCGGCAAGCAGGCGTTCTACCGGCAGATCGACCTGCCGCAGGACGAGGCGTACGAACTGATGGCCGAGACGATGGCCACCAACGCGGTCACCTGCGACGCACAGGAGGGTATGAGCGCGTTTCTCGAGAAGCGAAAGCCGTTGTGGAAGGGCAAATGAGACGAATAGCCACGGCTTTTCGACACGCGGGGCCCACTTGACACGCGCTGCGGCGATTCCCGTTCTAGCCTGAACTTCATCCGGGTTCCGTGAGAGAGAGGCACATCAATGGCATTGCCCACCTTGACCCCCGAACAGCGCGCTGCAGCACTGGAGAAGGCTGCAGCGTCCCGCAAGGCGCGGTCCGAACTGAGAGAAGATCTCAAGTCGGGCAAGCTCACCCTGGTGGAAGTTCTCGACAAGGCGGATACCGACGAACTCGTCGGTAAGACGAAGGTGCTCTACCTGCTCGAATCCCTGCCCAAGGTGGGGAAGATCAAGGCCCGCGACATCGCCGAGTCCGTCGGCATCGCCGAGACTCGACGTGTCTCCGGCCTGGGCGCCCGTCAGCGCGCCGACCTGATCGCCAAGCTCAGCTGACACAGTTCTCCGCGTCGGCCCGCACCCCACGGTGCGGGCCGACGCGGCTGTGGCAGGACTGAGCACGGACGGACTCAGCGCGCCAACAGCATTCGCGCAATGGCGACCTGTTCGTCCGCCAAGCGCCGTTCGCCGTGCTTGTACTGCGCCGCGACCAGCACGTCGGGGATCTCGATCACCCCGCCGATCCTACGAACGTCGCGAGCCGGCCGGATTTCGTCCGATCTCAGTGCAGGCGGTCCGCCCAGTCCTCCGGTACCCGCTCGCGTGGTCCCGGAACCGTCTGTTCGCTCGGATGGCTCTGCGGCGGAGCCAGTTCCGGACCCTCGGCGAAGCCCTGCGTCCGGTAGTCCCAGAACCAGTCCTCACCGGGCTCGAAGCTCCGGATGATCGGGTGTCCGGACGCCGCCGCGTGCGCGCTCGCGTGCTGCGCGGGGGAAGAGTCGCAGCAGCCGACGTGCCCGCAGGCGGCGCACCGGCGCAGGTGGAACCACCACCCGCCGGCCGCGTCGCACTCGGCGCAGCCCGTTCCACTGGGCGTCGCGGCGGGATCGATCTCCGGTGTCTCGGTCATGTGTCGTGCCTCCTCGGCCGGGTGTCGGCGTGTGGCCGACGTGGGCACCATTGTTCGCCGCGCCCGGCACCGCGTCGAGTGGATCGGACCGCGGATTTTGCTGGCACACCGCGCGACTGTCGGGCTACGGTGCAGTACAGACGTGGTTTCACCAGTGCCAGCATCCGGAGGACACATGAGCCCCGACCGCCCCACCGGTTCCGACCCGAACCGCGGCACCGACCCCGAGCACGTCGACGTCCTCATCGTCGGCGCCGGGCTGTCGGGAATCGGCGTCGCCAGTCGGCTCCACCGGACGCATCCGGGACGCTCCTTCGCGATCCTCGAGGCCCGCGCCGTCTCCGGGGGCACGTGGGACCTGTTCCGGTATCCGGGCATCCGCTCCGACTCCGACGTCCAGACCTACGGGTACGACTTCAAGCCGTGGAAGGGCCGCAAGGCGCTCGCACCGGCCGCGGACATCCTCCGCTACATCCGCGACACCGCCCGCGAGTACGACGTCGAACGCCATATCCGCTACAACCACAAGGTGATCCGCGCCGACTGGTCGTCGGCGGACGCCCGCTGGACGGTCACCGCGCGGCGCGGCGACACCGACGAGACCGTGACGGTCACGGCCGACTGGTTCTTCTGCGCCGGCGGCTACTACAACTACGACCGGGGCTACACACCGGTGTTTCCCGGTGCCGACCGGTTCACCGGCTGGATCGTGCATCCGCAGGCGTGGCCCGAGGACCTCGACTACACCGGCAAGCGGGTGGTGGTGATCGGTTCCGGGGCCACCGCCGTCACCCTGATCCCGGCGATGGCCGATGCCACCGCGCACGTCACGATGCTGCAGCGCTCGCCGTCCTACGTCATCCCGCTGCCCGCGGAGGATGCGCTGTCCGGCGTGTTCCGCCGGGTGCTGGGGGACGAGCGGGGCTACCGGCTCACCCGCAAGAAGAACATCATGCAGAACGTCTGGATCTACAAGCTGTCCCGACGCTTCCCCAAGCAGGTGCGCGCGATCATCCGCTGGCTCAACACCCGCCTGCTGCCGTCCGGTTTCGACGTCGACACCCACTTCAACCCCACGTACGACCCGTGGGACCAGCGCTTGTGCGTCGTGCCCGGAGGCGACCTGTTCAAGACGATCTCCAGGGGCAAGGCCTCGGTGGTCACCGACACCATCGACACGTTCACCGAGAACGGCATCGCGCTGACCTCCGGAAAGCACCTCGACGCCGACATCATCATCACCGCCACCGGTCTCGACCTGCTCGCCCTGGGCGGCGTCGAACTGCGCCTGGACGGCGAGCCCGTCGACATCACGAAGCGGCTGGCGTTCAAGGGAACGATGCTCTCCGACATCCCGAACTTCTCGTTCGCCGTCGGTTACGTCAACGCCCCGTGGACCCTCAAGGTCGACCTCGTCGCCGACTACCTGTGCCGGGTGCTGAGCGCGATGGATCGGCGCGGCGCCGATGTGGTTGTCGCGGAGAACCGTGAACAGGGCATGGAGACACGGCCGCTGCTCGACTTCGCATCCGGCTACATCCAGCGCTCGCTGGATCTGTGGCCGCAGGCCGGGACGAAGGATCCGTGGAACCTGCCGATGGACTACTACAAGGACGTCGTCGCGCTTCGGGACACCCCGATCGACGACGGCACCCTGACGTTCTCGCGGGTCGAGCCGACGCCCACGAGATCGGACGACGACCTCGTCAGCCCCGACTGACCCGCACCCTCAGTTGCTGTTACTGCTACTGGTGGTCGTGGTGCTCGACGGCATCCGGGCCCGGAGCCAGTCGACCAGGTCCGTCGCGCTACGGGTCTGCATCCAGACCCGACCCGGACCGGTGAACTCGGTGACGATGCCCTCGCCACCGAGAATCATCGACTTCCACCCACCGGCCTTGCGGATGCGGTACTGGACGGTCTCGTCGAACGCGACGACGTGACCGGAGTCGAGTGTCATCGTCTCCCCCGCCGCGAGCGTCACCGACCGGATGGCGCCGTAGCTGGACAGCAGGATCTCGCCGTTTCCGCTGCACCGCAACAGAACGAGCCCCGCGCCGCTGAAGAACCCCTTGCTACCGCCCCATTTGGAGTCGACGTCGACGGTCGCGTCGGAGGCGAGCCAGCAGCCGGACTGGACGAGCAGCGCGGTCCCTTCGTCGACGGTGGTTTCGACCAGGTCGCCCGGGAGTGCGCCGGCGACGCCCACGACACCACCCCGTTCACTGCTGAAGTCGTTGACGAAGAAGCTCGAGCCGCCCAGGGAGCGGCGGAGTCCCTTCAGGAAGCCGCCCCGCGTCGACGTGGTGATCGCGATGTCACCCCGCATCATCGCCATCGCCCCGGCCTCGACGCGGACCGATCCACCGGCGGGGACACTGATCTCGGCGAACGCGAACGCGGGCCCACAACTTATCTCGGTCTTCATGGCTTCCTTCTCGAAAGGTAGAAAGTCGAATATCGGGCAGGGACGTCACGGTACCGGGGTTCGGCGGCCCGGAGCCGCCTTCGACACGGGAGATCCCGCACCCGGCGCGGTACGCTCGAGACGGCACCCGCGAGGACATGGGAGCGTCATGGTGGATACGGCGTCCGAGGCATCGTCCCGGCGACGCGAACGTGTGCACCGCCTCAAGGAATTCGCGCTACTGGCGGTCACCCTCACCGCGCTGATCGCCGGCGCGATCGCGTGGCTGCTCGGTGCCGACAACGTGGCCGACAAGTGTTGGATCGCCGGGACAGTAATCGCGATCGCGCCCGCTGCCTGGTGGGTGATCGACGCGCTCCGACGGGGGCGGATGGGCGTAGACCTACTCGCGGTGTTGTCCCTGATCGGCACGCTGCTGGTCGGCGAGTATCTCGCGGGCGCGCTGATCAGCGTCATGCTCGCGACGGGGCAGGCGCTCGATGCCGCCGCCGAACGCCGCGCCACGAAGGATCTGCGATCGCTGCTCGACCACGCGCCCCGCACCGCCCGCCGACGAACCGGCGACCACGTCGAGGCGATCCCACTCGACGACGTCCTCGCCGACGACAACCTGGTGGTCGGACCGGGGGAGGTGGTGCCCGTCGACGGGTGGATCACGTCCGGTTCCGCCGTGCTCGACGAATCCGTCCTCACCGGAGAACCGCTCGCCGTCGAGCGGCGTCGCGGCGAGGCGGTGCGGAGCGGAATCGTCAATGCAGGAACCGCTTTCGAGATGCAGGCGCACACGACCGCCGACCAGAGCACCTACGCCGGCATCGTCCGCCTGGCCCGCGACGCCGCCGCCGAGAGCGCCCCCGTCGTACGGGTGGCCGACCGCATCGCGGCCTGGTTCCTGCCGCTCGCGCTCGCAATCGCGGGTTCCGCCTGGCTGTTCAGCGGTTCGGCCACCCGCGCTGTCGCGGTGCTGGTGGTCGCGACGCCGTGTCCACTGCTACTGGCCGCGCCCGTCGCGATCGTCTCCGGACTGTCCCGAGCGTCCCGTCTGGGTGTGGTGATTCGCAGCGGCGGCGCCCTCGAGAACCTCGGACATGCCACCACACTGGTGATGGACAAGACCGGAACCCTTACCACCGGTCGCCCCACCGGCACGGACGTGCTCATCGCGCCCGGCGGCGATGCCACCGACGTGTTGCGACTGGCCGCGTCCGCCGACCAACTGTCACCGCACGTACTGGCCGACGCCATCGTGCAGGAAGCGAAGATGCGCGGGCTCGCACTGACATTGCCCACCGACGTGGCGGAGGAGGCCGGGACCGGCGTGAGCGCGACCGTCGACGGCCGACGGGTCACCGTCGGCACCCTCAGCTTGCCCGACGATGCACCGGCGTGGGCACGTGCCGCCCACAGTCGGGCCGTGCTCGACGGCGCAGCGGTTGCCTGGGTCACCGTCGACGGCGATCTCGCGGGCGCCGTCCTGCTGGTTGATCCCGTCCGCCGGGACGCGTCCCGCACCCTGCGGCGCCTGCGCTCGGCCGGACTGAACCGGCTCGTCATGCTCACCGGGGATCGGCGCGAACCCGCGGAGGAGATCGGCTCGGTCCTCGGTCTGGACGCCGTCCACGCCGAACAGACACCCGCCGACAAGGTGGCCGGGGTCCGGGCGGAGCGGGAATCGGCGGTGACCGTCATGGTCGGCGACGGCGTCAACGACGCCCCGGCCCTCGCGGCCGCCACCGTCGGCGTCGCGATGGGGGCGCGGGGCTCGACGGCAACGTCGGAGGCCGCGGACGTCGTGCTCACCACCGATCGACTCGACCGCCTGGCCGACGCGATGGCCATCGCCCGCCGCTCCCGGCGCATCGCCGTGCAGAGCGCGGCAGTGGGGATGGGGCTGTCGTTGGTGGCCATGGGATTTGCCGCGTTCGGATTCCTGCCGCCCGCGGCGGGTGCGCTGCTGCAGGAGGGTATCGACGTGGCCGTGATCCTCAACGCATTACGCGCGCTGCGGGGCGACCGGAACCAGGAGATTCTCCTTCCCGACGACACCGAGGCAATGCTGCACCGGTTCTCGGCCGAGCACGACGAACTGCGCGACCAGCTGGCCATCCTGCGCGACACGGCGCAACTGCTCGTCGGTGGCAACCTCGCGGCCGCATATCCCGCCCTGCGTCGGGTCGACACCTTCCTGTTCGGCACGCTGCTCCCGCACGAGCAGGCGGAGGACCGCGAACTGTACCCGGCGCTCGCCACCCCGCTGGGCACAGCAGAGGCGACCGCGACGATGAGCCGCATGCACGCCGAGATCGACCGGCTCGCGCGACGCCTGCGCACCCACCTCACCCGCGCCGATGCGGCCGACCGGATCGACCCCGATCAGGTCGACGACCTCCTCGCCTGCCTGTACGGGCTGCACGCGCTGCTGCAGCTGCACTTCGTGCAGGAGGAGGAGAACTACTTCACTCTCGCGCCCGAATCGGATTCCGCGCCCCGGGACCGCTGAGGGGCGTCCCCGAGCGGGATCGCGCCAAACCCCCCTTCCGGGGCGGCCCCCGTCGGGGACCCACCCGGCACGGGGCAAATCCCCCTACGCCGTCGAACGAACCGGCACTAGCGTTCGAGTTGTCGCTCGGCCGGCCGGGCGGCGATACCGTGGCCCTCCGGACCCCCGACCTGGCGGACCACGGCCGGGCGGTGGCGTCGGATCCATCCCGATGCCACCGCCCGGGCCCAGAATCCGGGTCTCCGACACGCCAGCTCGAGGTTGCATCCCCGTCACCGGCTGGCTTACAGTGCACCTGCGCGCCCCTCACGGGGCTTCCTGCAACCCTGTCGATATCGGGTCTGCTTGTAGCGCTGTCACATTGATGCATGCGCGTGTGGCGATCGTTGCTCCCGTGCCGGGACCCGACGACGCCCGGCCCCTACGGTGCGCGCAGGCGTTATCCCACGAACCCGGCTCGGCCGATCCCGTCCGCTTCACGGCGGGTGTGCCGCGTCGCAGTGACCACCGGGTGGGCGGTCTGACCCCCGACTCAGGCAGGCCCGCCCGGTGGTCGCATCTACCGGTGGAACCCCACCGTTCCGGTGCCCCGGCCGGATCGCCTCGAGATGCCGGCTACGTGCCGTTCTGGTAAGGAACTGGGAGCGCTAGTTCAACAGAACAGAGGGGAAGTTCTTTGGGGTACTTCGATCGTCGCGTCGTGGCCGTGACGGGAGCCGGTTCGGGAATCGGTCGCGAATTGTCGACCAGGTTGGCCGACGGGGGTGCGGTGTTGGCCCTGTCCGGGGACGCCGAAGGTCCGTTGAAGGAGACTGCGGACCTGTGCGAACGGGCCGGGGCCCGGGTATCCGCGTCGGTTGTCGATGTCACCGATCGGGCCGCGGTCCACGCCTTCGCCGCCGAGACCGCGAGCCGCTTCGGTGGTGTCGACATCGTGATCAACAATGCCGGAATCCTCTACACCGGTGAGGTTCTGGCTTCGGACTACGCCGACATCGAGCGGGTGATGGACGTCGACTTCTGGGGCGTCGTCAACGGCACGAAGGAGTTCCTCCCGTACGTGGTCGAGTCGGACCGCGGTCATGTGGTGAATCTGTCCTCGGCATTCGGGTTGATGGCGGCGCCCGGGTACTCCGCCTACAACGCCGCGAAGTTCGCGGTCCGCGGGTTCACGGAGTCGCTGCGTCAGGAGATGGAACTCGGCGGCCATTCGGTGAAGGTGACGTGCGTGTACCCGGGTGGCGTCCGGACCGGCATCGCGCGGACCGCGAGCGCCGCCGCCGGGGTGGACGTTCGCGAGGTCGCCGACTCGTTCGATCGGCGAATCGCTCGCACCGACCCCGCCGAGGCCGCGCGCACGATTCTGCGGGGTGTCGAACAGGGGCGTGCGCGGGTGCTCGTCGGCCCGGACGCGAAGGTGGTGGACGCGGTGACCCGGATCCTGGGTCCGGCGTACCAGTGGTTGCTGCCGGCCGCGAAGCGTCGGGGGCTGCGGAAATGACCACGGATTGGCTGCTGATCAGCACCTTCGGCGGACAGGAGCCGTCACTGATCGGGGTGGGGTCGTCCCCGAAACCCTTCGTGCCGCTGGGCCGGCACTTCAAGGGCCGACGGAGCCAACCGAACAGGGCCCTCGACGACGTGCAGAACGCTCTGCTCGAGATCATGGCCGACCCCGAGCATCGGCGGATCGACCGGGAGTCGGAGGACGGCCGCAAACGCATCCTCGCGGAACCGCTGCTCAATTCCGAGTCCCGCCTCCACGGCGTCTACTTCTGGCGCGGAGACACCGACGAGGCACCACCGCCGCGGGACCCGGCGGGCGCGTGGCACTTCAATCTGACGGCCGGCAAGGCCAGCGGCAGCGACGACCTCTTCGACCTGTACGGCGTCGCACCCGAGGACCGGCGCAGCGAGGCCGCGCTGGCGGGCGCCTTCACCCGGCTGGTGACGAACCGCGACGAGGGCGAGGCGCTGGCCAAGATCGTGCAGTCGGAACCGGGCACGGAGCACCAGGCGGTGTGGAAGGTCCGCCGCGACGACGGCGAGGAACGCGCGGCACACTTCTCGTGCCGGATGCTCGAGGAGAAGCCCGATCCTGCCGGGGACCGGCGCGAGGTCATCCTTCGCGGGATCACCCACGACATCGGCCCGGCAGGCGAGGTCCCGGCCGCGCCGCCACCGGTCATCCTCGAGCATCGGGTGCTCGACGCCGTGCTGACGCCCGGCGAATACCTCGCCTACGTCGACCTGAAACGCCTCGCACTCATCAAGTGGCGCAGCGAGCCGATGCCGGGGGTGGCCTGGGAAGATGCCGTCGGGGAGCCGGCGCCCGCCATGCATCCGTCCGATGTGCCGCTCGCGCGGAAGATGGCCAAGGATCTCGCCTACCGGAAGGTCGAAGGCATCCTGCGGTTCCGCGGACTCGACGGGGACTGGAAACCCCTGCACCTGTCGGTCGCACTGATGGCGTTCGACGAGTCCACCCACGGCGGACTCGTCACCGTCACGGAGGCGCCCACCCCGCAGAACCGAAATACGTCTTTCGGTCAGTGAAAGACCGGTCGTGGGCGACATCGCGGCCCGGCAACGTGGAAGGCATCCATGTGCTGCGACTGCGAGGGGCGACCGTGACGAGTCTGTTGAACAAGCCGGTGTGGGAATCCCGAATCTTCACCGGCGAATGGGTGGCCGGCGGCGGTGAGGACCGTGTCGTGGTCGAACCCGCGACCGGGAAGCAACTCACCACCGTCGGGACGGCCACCCCCGACGATGTCGCGGCGGCCGCCACCGGCGCCACGGCGGCACAGAAGGCCTGGGCCGCGCGTCCGTACACCGAGCGCGCGGCCGTCCTCCGTCGAGCCGGGCAGCTGTTCGAGCAGTACGCCGAGGAGATCGGCGAGTGGATCGTCCGCGAAGGCGGCAGCATCCGGGCGAAGGCCGAGACCGAGACGCACACCGCCGCCGAGGAGTGCTACAACGCGGCGGCGCTCGCGGCGCATCCCGTCGGCGAGGTGCTGCGCTCCGAGCAGCCGCGGCTGAGCTTCTCGCGCCGCGTCCCGGTGGGCACCGTCGGTGTCATCGCCCCGTTCAACTTTCCGCTGATCCTGTCGATCCGCGCCGTCGCGCCGGCACTCGCCCTGGGCAACTCGGTGATCCTCAAGCCGGACCCGCGCACCGCGATCTGCGGTGGCGTCGTCCTGGCCCGGATCTTCGAGGAGGCCGGGCTTCCGGCCGGTGTCCTCAGCATGCTGCCCGGTGGTGCGGACGCCGGCGAGGCGGTCGTGGTCCACCCCAGCGTGCGGGTCATCGCGTTCACCGGTTCGACGCGTGCCGGACGCGCGGTCGGTGAACTGGCGGGCCGCCACCTCAAGCGCGCCCACCTGGAACTCGGCGGCAACAATGCCCTCATCGTCATGGACGACGTCGACCTGGAGAAGGCCGTCTCGGTGGGCGCCTTCGGCTCGTACATGCATCAGGGACAGATCTGCATGGCCACCGGCCGACAACTGGTGCACGAGAGCATCGTCGGTGACTACACCGCACTGCTCGCCGAACACGCCGAGCGGCTGCCCGTCGGAGATCCGTTCACCGGCGAGGTGGCGATGGGGCCGATCATCGATGCGCGGCAACGTGATCAGATCCACGCCCTCGTGTCGGACAGCATCGCGGCCGGAGCACGGCTGGCGGCCGGCGGAACCTACGAGGACCTCTTCTACCGTCCGACGGTCCTCGCCGACACCCCGCGGACGGCGCCCGCCTTCGTCAACGAGGTCTTCGGCCCCGTCGCCCCCGTTACCTCCTTCGCGACCGTCGAAGAAGCCGTGTCCGTCGCCAACGACTCGGAATACGCACTGTCCCTGGGAATCCTGACCGGCGATGCGATGAAGGGCCTCGAGATCGCCCAGCAGATCCCAACCGGCCTGGTCCACATCAACGATCAGACGGTCGGCGACGAGGCCGTCGTCCCGTTCGGCGGACTCGCATCGTCCGGCAACGGCGGCCGCGTCGGCGGTATCGGCGCCAACCTCGACGCCTTCACCGAGACGCAGTGGGTGACGGCGCAGAGCGCGCTGCCGATCTACCCGTTCTGATCCGCCGAATCCGCAGGAGCACAACATGGTCAACACAGCTCGCGCCGCCATTGTCGACGGCATCGGTGAACCCTTCACGATCGGCGAGGTCACCCTCGACGCGCCCCGGGCCGACGAGGTCCTGGTCCGGATCGTCGCCGCCGGGGTCTGCGGCACCGACCTGGGTGTCCAGGCCGGGCACATCCCCTTCCCGCTCCCCGGGGTGCTGGGACACGAGGGCGCCGGGATCGTCGAAGAGGTGGGCAGCGCGGTCACCAGCGTCAAGCCGGGCGACAAGGTGCTGCTGTCGTTCACCAGCTGCGGCGAATGCCGCAACTGCCGCACGGCACACCCCGCGTACTGCCAGGAGTTCCTGCCGCGCAACCTCGTCGGCGGACGGCGCGCCGACGGCAGCACCACGGTCCGGCGCGGCGACGAGGAGATCAACGGGCACTTCTTTGCCCAATCCTCTTTCTCCACATACGCGTTGGCCGACGAACGCGGCGTCACCAAGGTCTCCGATTCGGCGGACCTGGGTCTGCTGGCGCCGCTGGGTTGCGGAATCCAGACCGGCGCCGGGGCCGTACTCAACATCCTCACACCCGAACCCGGCTCCACTCTGGCCGTTTTCGGAGTGGGTGCGGTGGGAATGGCTGCCGTCATGGCGGCAGCCCTCACCGGCGCCGAGCGAATCGTCGCCGTCGACATCGTGCCGTCACGACTCGAGCTGGCCCGGGAACTGGGCGCGACGGACGTGATCAACTCGAAGGAGGCGGATCCGGCCGCCGAACTCGACCGGATCAGCGGGGGACTGGGCATCGACTACGCGATCGACGCCACCGGCAACGTGCGGGTGCTCGAGACCGCGATCAACTGCCTCGCGCCGCTGGGCACGGTGGCGGCCATCGGCGCCCCGGCGGCCGGCGCGACGGTCCCCGTCGACGTCAACTACCTGCTGAACGGTCGCCGTTTCATCGGTGTCACCGAGGGTGATTCGGTGCCGCAGGTGTTTCTCCCCGCGCTGGTGAAGCTGATCGAGCAGGGACGCTTCCCGCTGGACAAGCTCGTCGAGTACTACCGGTTCGAGGACATCAACGACGCCGCGCAGGGCATCAGGGACGGAAGCGTGTTGAAGCCCGTGCTGCTGTTCGACTGAGCGTCCGGCGGGCGTGTCTGCCCGGAAAGATGATCCCTCCTCGAGAGGATCGTCCGGGGGCGGTCGGCAGCGGGTCGAGGCCGGGAACTCGGAGGGTGGAACATGCGGCGGATCGTCGGGCGCCTCGTCGGCTGGTCGGCGGTACTGGTCGCGATGGCCGGTGTGCTCGTGCTGGGGTCCGCGGGGTGGGTGGCGGTCGCCGCGTCCGGGCACATGTACGACGTCCGCGACGCGCCGAACGCGCCCGTCGTGATCGTCCTCGGCTCGCAGGTCCGGGACGGGAAACCGATGAAGTTCCTGGCCGGACGGCTCGACGCCGCCGTCCGACTGGTGGAGGACGGCAGGGCCCGCGCCGTCCTTGTGTCCGGTGACGCGAACGGCCGCTCCGGCAACGAGATCGCGGCCATGACCGAGTACCTCGTGGACGCCGGTGTCGATCCCGCGCGGATCGTGGGCGACGGCTACGGCCTCGACACGTACGACACCTGCGCGCGGGCGGTGCGGACGTACGGGGTGACGAAGGCACTCATCGTCAGCCAGGGCCTACACGTGTCCCGCGCGGTGGCGCTGTGCCGCGACGCCGGCATCGACACCGACGGCGTAGAGGCCGAGTGCGAATGCAACCGGCTCGCCGTCGTGCGGAACTACGCGCGGGAGTGGCTGGCGCGACCCAAGGCGGTGCTCGATCTGCTGTCGGGGCGGGACCCGGCGGTGGTGTCGCCGCCGGACGGTTCGCTCGCCACCGCAGTGGATCGGTGACCGCTCGGCACCGTCCGCGGTGTCCGGTGCGGCGGGACCCGATCTCACAAGGTCGCGACGCACATCCTCGGGTCGTCGCGGGAGACTCCACCGTCCGATGTCGCGCGGGCCCTGCAGCTCGGGCCGACCGAGCAGGTGCTCGTCGTCACGCGTCACCGCGTGATCGACACGCACCCTTCCGTGCTCCAGCATTCCTACATCCCCTGGAGCACGGGCATCTCCCCGGACGAACTGGTCGACGCGTCGCTCTATCAGGTTCTCGCACAACACGGTTACCCGGTCGCGTCGGCCAACGAGTCGATCACCGTCACCACGCTCGGTACCGCCGAAGCCGAACTGCTCGCCCGCCCGGAACACAGCCCGGCCATGCTCAGTCACCGAACGAACGTCACCGAGGACGGCACCCCCGTCCTGCACGACACCGCGTTGATCCCGTCCGACATCGCCGAACTCCACATCGACCGCGGTCCCCAACAGATCCGAGTGACGTACCGGATCAACGATCGGGGCGGCCGCACCGCTCGGTGAGCGGTGCGGCTCGCGCCCTACCCGGCGGGCCGGGGTGCCGGGGTGGTGGTGGTCGTCGTCGTCGGCTTGGTCGTGGTGGCGACCGTCGAGGACGTGGATGCGGCAGCGTCCGGGGAAGCGGCCGGCGACGGCGTCGGCGTCGTGGCGACCTCGGTCGACGAAGCCACGGCCGGCGACGTGGCGGGGACCGTCGTCTCCGTGGCGCTCTGCGCCGCGGACTCGGCGGGAACCGCGGACTCCGACGGGGAAGCGGTCGAAGTCTGCGGCACCGCTGAACCCGTCGGCTCGGCCGACGATTCTGTGGTGGTGGCCGCCAGCTCGGTGAGGGCGTCGGCCAGTTCGGTCGCGGTCGGCTTCGCCGCCGGGTCGACCGGCTTTCCGTTCTGCGCCTGCTTGGCCAGGTACGTCAGCCACGCGGCGGCGTACTCGGCGGACGTCAACGGCTTGCCGTTCGCGCCGTCGGCGTCGCGCCAGTAGTCGAAGTGGTGGCCGATGTCCGGGGCCAGGGTCATCTGGTACGGATCACTCAGGATCACCGGGATGGTGTTCTGGTTCGTCACGATCAGCCCGACGATCTCCTTGAACACCTTCTGCGGCAGGTACGCCAGCGGCGACATCTCGTCGGTGGAGATCGAGCTGACGTCCTTCGGGGTCTGCGTCGTCGACTCGCCCGGCACGTAGTCGGGGTCCGACACCTTCAGCAGGACGTCCAGGAAGGTCTCGTCGCTCTGCATCCAGTTCGGCTGCGACTGGATGTTCAGGAAGGCGTCGTATCCGATGCGGCCCAGAACGACTGCGATGTCCTGACCGGTGGCCGGCGTGAGGCCCTCGCCTTCGAGCCGATCGACGTTGATCTGCCTGCCCACGTTGACCACGAGCTGCAACAGCGAGATGTTCTGGGGTGCAGCGCAAGTGAAGTCGCCGTCGGAGCAGAAGGACGCGACCTTGCCGCCCAGCGCACCGAAGTCGTCGTCTCCGGTGTTCGGGAGGACACCCTGACCCGGCACCGGGGTCTTGCCGTTCTGGTACTTCGTGTCGAAGCCGTCCGGGTTGCCGAACGGGTTCTTCGCACCGGGGAACGGGCCCTGCCCCGCCCCGCGGCCCGCATCGGCGAAGATGACGACGCCGACGACGTTGGACGGGTCGACGATCCCGTAGCCCTGGTCGGCGTCGGGTTCCTGGTGACCGATGTTCATCGCGACCCGGCGAGCGACGTCGGCGCCCTCGCTGTATCCGACGATCGAGAACTTGGTGTCGGGGCACGACACACGGATGGCCCGCATCACCGATTCGGTGTTCGCCACACCGGCGGCGACGGCGTCGTCGTAGCTGGCCATGTTCGCGGGATAGGCGATGTACAGCGCGGCGTACGCGTCGCGATCCACGACGCCGTTCGGCGCGTTGATGACCTGGTCGATCCGTCCACTGCTGTAGTCGTCCGACAGGGCCGCGGGGAGCTCGTTTCCGTCGGGATCGACCAGCATCTTCGTGGTGCCCGCCACCGGGGTGTCGCTGCGGCCGGCGATCGAGACGGTCACCATGTCGCGGCACTCCGTCGTCGACGCTGTGAGCTGGGTGTCCACTGTGCTCGGTGGCGGGGACGACAACGCCCACGTGAGCGCGACGACGACCGCCACACCCAGCGCCGCCGGCGTCGTCACCCGCGCAGCCATTCGATGTCGCGCAAAGAATCCGCGAATTGTCATGTCAACTCCCCTATCCCGACCTCACCAAGACACATGCAGGTCGACCCCCCCGAACCGCACGTCACGTCATGACAGACGTCGGTCTCCGGGGCGGAGACGTTACAGCGCGGACCGGCCGCCACCCGACCGTCCGGTCACCAGGATCGGATTTACCGCGGTTCGGTCGGTTGGCTACCTTTGTCTCGATCGCCTCGGCAGCGAGGCCGCGGCGGCGTCCGGGGGAGGGACACAGCCATGCACGGCGCAACCAGGAATCCGAATGCTCGTCGACCGTTCCTGGGAGGGGGCCCGACGACGGCTGCCCTCGCCTTCCTCGCGCTGGCGGCCGCGGTGCTCTTGTTCACCCTGGTCGACCCGAGGGAGCCCATGATCGGCATCCTGGCCGGCGGCGCCGACCTGGATGTCTACCGTGACGGCGCGCGGCATGTCATGGAGGGTCTGCCGCTCTACACCGAACCGGTGATCCACGGCCTGCTCTACACCTACACGCCGTTCTCGACGCTGATGTTCATCCCGTTCGGGTTCCTTCCGGGCGGCATCGACAAGTACATCTGGATGGGCGCCAACCTGCTCCTGCTGGTGGCGATCGTCGCGTTGTGCTGGCGGATGCTGGGATACCTCGTCACCCGCCGCGTCATCGCCGTCTCGGCACTGCTGGCGGTGGCCTGCGCGTTCCTCGAACCGGTCCGCACGACGCTGTTCTACGGCCAGATCAACCTGGTCCTGATGGCACTGGTGCTGTGGGACGTCTCGCGCGGCGAGACCAGCAAGCTCAAGGGCGTCGGTGTCGGTATCGCCGCCGGGATCAAGCTGACGCCGGCGTACTTCGTCCTCTACTACCTGGTGCTGCGCCGGTGGCGGGCCGCAGCGGTCGCGGCGGCCACCTTCGTCGCGACCGTCGTCGGAAGCTGGGTCGTGCTCCCGAAGGACTCGTGGCAGTACTGGGCCGAGACGTTCTTCGATTCCACGCGCATCGCGGACGACTCGCATCCCGCCAACCAGTCGTTGCGCGGCGCGATCACGCGCCTGGCCGGGGGACCGGTGCCCACGTGGGTGTGGCTGCTGTGCGCCGCGGCCGTCGTCGCCGTCAGCATGTGGGTGGTGGTCCGACTCCATCGCGGCGGCGAGCGCCTCCTCGCGGTCACCGTCGCCGGACTGACCGCGGCGGTGGTCTCCCCGTTCACCTGGAGCCACCACTGGGTGTGGTTCGTGCCGCTGATGGTCTACCTCGTGCACCGGGCCCTGACGAACGCGTGGTGGTGGGCGAGCGTGATCGCGCTGTTCGGTATCGCCGGATCGTGGGCCTACCGCTTCCCCGACGACACCGTGGTCGTCGGGCTGTACCTGTTCCCGCCCAACTGGATCGCCTGGGACATCGTCGTGAACATGTACGTGCTGATCTACGCGGCCGTCCTGATCGGCGCGGCGGTCGTCGCGTTCCGCGGCAGTGCCCCGACCCCGCCGGATCGCACGCTTGCCGAGACGCCGACGCCGGACAACACGACGAACTCGCCTGATCCCGAGCCGGTTTCGTAGCGGCGATCCCAGCGCTCAGCCGTCGGGCAGCGCCGCCGCCTTGTCCAGCAGGATCTTTCGCTCGCGCTGGTTGCCGGTCAGCTCGGCGGCCGCCTCGAACTCGATGCGCGCCTCCCGGTTCCGGCCGAGCCTGGCGAGGAGTTCGCCACGCGTCGCGGGCAGCAGCCGATAGCCGGCGAGCCGCCCGCCGTCGACCAGATCGTCGATGATCCGCAGCGCCGCAGCGGGGCCCGACGCCATCGAGACCGCCGCCGCGCGATTGAGGTCGACCACGGGCGACGGTGCCAGACGGCCGAGCGCCTCGTAGAGGAGAACGATCCGGTCCCAGTCGGTGTCGTCGACGGACGGTGCGACGGCGTGACACTCGGCGATCGCCGCCTGCAACGCGTAGGCGCCGCGGCCGCGTCCGATCGCGTCGGCCCGGGCGAGCGCGGCGCGTCCCCGGATGATGGCGCCGTGGTCCCACCGGCGACGATCCTGGTCGGCGAGCAGCACCGGGTCGCCGTCGGCATCGAGCCGCGCCGGGAAGCGCGCCGCCGTCAGCTCCATGAGCGCCACCAGCCCGTGCACGTCCGGCTCGTGCGGGAGGAGCTCGGCCAGAACGCGTCCGAGGCGGACGGCCTCGCGGCTGAGCTCCGGACGCATCCACTCGTCACCCGCGCTCGACGCGTGCCCCTCGTTGAACACGAGATACAGCACACCGAGGACGGCGCCGAGCCGGTCACCGAACTCGGACCGCGGCGGCACCTCGAACGGCACCTTGGCGGCGGCGAGCGTCTTCTTCGCACGGACGATCCGCTGCTGCACGGCGGCGGTCGACGCGAGGAACGCGCGCGCGATCTCCTCGCTCGACAGGCCGCCGACGACCTTGAGGGTCAGCGCAACCTGCGCCTCCCGCGACAGCACCGGATGGCACGACACGAACAGCAGCCGGAGCACGTCGTCGTCGATCCGGTCCGGATCCCACGGCAGCTCGTCCGATGTCGCGGCGGTTTCCTCGGTCTCGAGGTTGCGTGCGATGGTGGCGAGGCGGTCGTCGTAGCGCTCCTGGCGCCGCCAACCGTCGATCGCCTTGCGTTTCGCGACGGTGGTGAGCCAGGCCCCGGGATTGGCCGGAACACCGGTCTGTGGCCACTGCGCGAGCGCGTCGACGAGGGCCTCCTGCGCAAGATCCTCGGCCAGGCCGAAATCGCCGACGGTACGAATGAGCGTGGCGACGATGCGCGCCGACTCGATGCGCCACACGGCCGCGACGGAGCGCCGCGCGGACTCGATCGGGTCCGGGCGGTGCTCCGTCGGCGTGGCGGGCATCCGGCTACGCGTTGCGGTTCTCGAGTTCCTCACGCCAGCCGTCTTCCTTCTGGATCCACTCGTTGTCCTGCGGGAAGTCCTCGGGCCCGGTCACCCGGCGCACCTCGATCTTCGCCCCCGGGCCCAGCGGAACCCGCTTGGCCCACTCGGCCGCCTCCTCCTTGGACGCGACCTCGAGGATCCAGAACCCGTTGAACAGTTCCTTGGTCTCCCCGTAGGGACCGTCGGTGACGAGCGGAGTGTCGCCGGAGAAGTCGACGACGAACCCCTCCTCGGCGTCGGACAGGCCCTCCCCGGCCAGCAGCACGCCCGCCTTCATCAGGGCCTCGTTGAACTTGCCCATCTGCTCGATGACCTGCTCGAACGGGACTTCCTTGTATGCCTCGACAGCCTCGTCGGTGGCGCGCATGATCAGCATGTACTTCATCGGTTCGCTCCTTCGTCGGGGTCGCGTTTCGACCCTCTCATCCAGGACGTCGAACGGGAAGACGCCAGATCGACAAGGTCCGCGAATCAATTTTCGGAAGGCTGTTCGGCGAGCGTGACATACATCAGCTCGGCGCGAAGGGCCGCGCGAGCCGCCACACCCACAGCGCCGCGACGCACGCGAACACCAGGAGCGGCGGCACGAACCACGTCACCCAGTACATCGCGGTCGGCCCGGGTTCACCCGGACGTCGTTGGTTCGTCGGCACCGGCGACAGTTCGGGGACGTCGAGCGCATGCTGCAGCGCGACCACCGCCGGGCCGAAGCAGAAGACCGCCACACACGCCCCCACCAGCAGGCCCAACGGGACACCGATCCCGAACGCGAGATCCCAGGCCGTATGCGGTTCGGATCGCTCCTCGTCATCGGCGGCGGGGCCGGTGCGGGGTTGCTCTCGCCCGTCGGACATGTAGGCAGTGTTCCACCGTCGATCGGGGTTCGTTACCGATCCGAAGGATCGGACGGGCTACCCGCGCGCGATCCGGAACCCGACGTCGTCGATGCGGTACGTGGGGTGGCTGCGCCGACGCACCGACGCCCGGCAACTCCAGTGCGCGTCCGCCCACCCGCCGCCGCGCAGCACCCGATAGCTGCCATACACCTCCGGATCGTAGAGATCCCAGCACCACTCCCAGACGTTGCCGAGCATGTCGTGCAGACCCCATCCGTTCGGCAGCTTTCCGCACACGTCGTGCGGGCGCCCGTCGGAGTTGTCGCCGTACCAGGCGATCTCGTCCAGCGGCCCGTACCGCGGTCCGCTCGTTCCGGCCCGGCAGGCGCGCTCCCATTCGGCCTCGGTCGGCAGCCGATAGCCGTCGGACCCGGCGTCCCACCCGACGTGGTCGCCGGCGACCCGGTAGGCGGCGGTGAGGCCGGCGCGCGCGGAAAGCTTGTTGCAGAACAGGATCGCGTCGAACCACGACACGCCCTCCACCGGGCGACGGGGATTCCGCGACGCGCCCGGCCACTCGCCGGTGACGTCGGCGTACTCGGCCTGTGTCACCGCGCCGACCCCGATCTCGAAGCCCCCCACCTCGACACACCAACTGCTACTCGTCCGCCGATCCGACAGTGTCACCTGGCCTGCCGGTACCGCGGCCAGCTCGGGAAAAGCTAACGGCTCCATGGTTGATCGACACTACCGATTTCCTTCGACCTCACGTCGGACTACCGTGCGCACGATCGACCGAGCGGGACCGCCACCACGATCGTCGAGCCGACCCCGTCGGGCGACAGATTGGCAATGGCACGGAACTGCGCTAAAGTGCTCTGCCATGTATGTCCAGCCAGCCAAGAAGGCCCGTGAGCGGCTGCATGCGGGCTTGGTCTGGATCGAGAGAAGCTAGGCTCCTCCTCCGCCGCCTACAGGTTCGGCTTCCGTCCACGGGTTCAGCTTCGTGGACGTGATATTCCGCGAATCTATCGTTCACATCAGGATCAATCCTGATGTGCCATCTCTTTCATCGACTACACGCGCAGTTTTCGAGTCGGGCCCGAGGCCATTTCCATTCGGGTCGGCCGGATTCGCAGTTTCGGACTCGAAACGATGCCTGTGAAGTCGATCCGCTCTGTCTGATTTCTGATTACTGGGAGAACACTTGTGATTACCGCTTCCGACCTCGAAGTTCGTGCCGGTGTGCGGACGCTGCTGTCTGCCCCGGGTTCGGCGTTGCGTGTGCAGGCCGGGGACCGGATCGGTCTGGTCGGG
>NZ_QQAT01000035.1:0-37846 GCF_003350365.1 Rhodococcus sp. AG1013 | reverse complement strand
ACCCGCGTATATCAGTCTGACCGCGCGTCGCACACCGACACGCTCACCACGCAGACTCCGGCCGAGGAAGCAACGAGGCGCCGTCGGGGTCGCTCCCCGGCGGCGCCTCACCATGGCCTCTTGACAATCTTCTCTACATATCAGGTGTAGTTCCCAGGCAGGTTGCGAACAGCGTGGCGTGAGGAAGTAGGCGAGGACCTCCGGTATCGGTGTGGTTACCACACACACCCCGACCACCGAGAGGTCCTCGTGTCACACGCTAATGCCTTCCTGACCCCACGTGGCCGCCTGGCCCTGGCGACACTCGTCGTCGAGGACGGCTGGTCCTTCCGTCGCGCGTCCGAACGTTTCCAGTGCTCACCGTCGACCGCGAAGAGGTGGGCCGACCGCTACCGCGCCGAGAAGGAAGCCGGCATGACGGACCGCTCGTCGCGCCCGCACACCTGCCCGCACCAGACACCGACACGGACCGAACGCCGCATCATCGGGCTGCGATTCACCCGCCGGTGGGGACCCCACCGCATCGCCTACCACCTTCACCTGGCCAGATCCACGGTCGAGGCGGTCCTGCGGCGCTACAAGATGCCCAAACTCGCGCACCTCGACCAGGCCACCGGACTCCCCGTCCGCCGGGAACCCGCCCGGCGCTATGAACACGACAGCCCCGGCGACCTGGTCCACGTCGACATCAAGAAGCTCGGCCGGATCCCCGACGGCGGCGGGCACCGCAAGCTCGGACGCCGTCAAGGACGGAAGAACCGGTCCGGGACGGGTTACGCCTACCTGCACCACGCGGTCGACGACCACTCCCGGCTCGCCTACTCCGAGATCCTCCACGACGAACGTAAGGAGACCGCGGCCGGGTTCTGGAACCGCGCCAACACCTTCTTCCTCGCCCACCAGATCACCGTCAAACGGGTCCTCACCGATAACGGATCCTGCTACCGGTCAAAGGATTTCGCCGTCGCTCTCGGTCCGGTCGTCCACAAGCGCACCCGCCCCTATCGGCCGCAGACCAACGGCAAGGTTGAACGGTTCAACCGCACCCTCGCCGCAGAACGGGCCTACGTTGACACCTACACCTCCGAAGCGGCTCGCGCAGCGACCTACCAGCAGTGGATGCATCACTACAATCACCACCGACCCCACACCGGGATCGGCGGCAAGTCACCCATCGACCGCGTCGGCGTCCACAACGTCCCCGGGAACTACAACTAGGGCGGACAGAGCCACTCACCGATGCGGGATACGGCACACTTTTCACCGGCGCACCGGAATTGGGCGCGCCTACCGCATCCCAGCTTCAAAGGCCTGCGCGGGCGAGGTGGCGCTCATCGCTGGATCGCACTGCGAGAGGAACGATGCGGGTCAGCGCCCACGTGCGCACGCATTCCGTGCGGGCCGAACAGGATCAGCAGTTCGACCACGCCGCCGTCCGCACTGCCGAGCCAGTGCGGTAGGGACGTATCGAACTCGGCGGCCTCACCGGGCGGCAACGTCATGTCACGATCGCCGAGCACGAGCCGCAGGCGACCGTTGAGCACATACAGCCATTCGAAACCGTCGTGAGTCTTCGATGTCGGTTCGAGCGGTTCCGGCTGAGTCGGGATGATCATCTTGAACGCCTGCACCCCACCCGGCCGCCGGGACAACGGCACGAAGATCATCCCGGCCCGTCGGATCGGCTTCAGGTGGATCCGGGGGTCGCCGGTGCGCGGGGCCCCGACGAGATCGTCCAGCGGAACGTCGTAGGTACGGGCGAGAGGCAGCAGCAATTCCAGCGTCGCCCTTCGCTGCCCACTCTCGAGCCGCGACAGCGTGCTCTCCGACACCCCGGTGCTCACCGCGAGGTCAGCAAGGGTGAGGCCGCGTTCGCGGCGCAGCGCACGCAGCCGCGGACCCACCACGTCCAGAACATCGTCCGTTTCGCGATCCACGAGACCACCTTGCCAGAACCGCAAGATTGCGTGCCGGTTCGATGCGTTCCCGGCGAGACTGGGAGTGTCCCGACCAGAGGAGCAATTCGATGAGAACCACGGATGCGGGCCAGCCCCGCCGGATCGCGACCGGACGGGATGGCGAAACCGCCGAGGTGACCGATCTCGCCCTCCTCATCCGCCGTACCGCCTGACCAGACCCAGGAAGGAGGCCACCGTGCCCACCAACTCGCCGCGTAAGCGCCGCAGCGACACCCCACCGCCGCGATCCGGATACAGCGAGACCGAGACCCTCCGTGCTTTCCTCGACTACCTCCGATCGGCGATTGCCGCGAAGGTTGACGGCGCACCCGAACCGCAGGTGCGAGAAGCAGCAGTGCCCTCGGGCACGAACCTGCTCGGACTGCTCAATCACCTGACGTTCGTAGAGCGCGCGATGTTCCTCGGCGACAACGTGACCGACTGGCAGGCGACGTTCCGGGCCGTGCCAACGGACAGCGTGGTCGATGTCGTTGCCCGCTACCGCGAGACCGTCGCAGCCGCGAACAAGATTCTCGACGAGTGCCCCGACCTCGGCTCACCCGTTCCGCGGGTGCGACCGGGACGCCCCACCCCCAGCGTCCGCTGGGCACTGACCCACATGATCGAAGAGACCGGCCGCCACGCCGGCCACGCCGACATCCTCCGCGAACTGATCGACAGCACCACCGGGCGCTGACTTCAACGAACCTC
Organism: Rhodococcus sp. AG1013; assembly: GCF_003350365.1. NCBI lineage: Bacteria > Bacillati > Actinomycetota > Actinomycetes > Mycobacteriales > Nocardiaceae > Rhodococcus > Rhodococcus sp. AG1013. The sequence continues at coordinate 35,177 of NZ_QQAT01000035.1, read as the reverse complement.
CAGGACCGACGCCGAGCTGTACCCGGCCGCCACGCCCGCTTCCAACGTCGCGGCCGGGCACGTCCAGGGCGTCACGGCATCTCCCCGTCGTCGGATCAGAGCCTCGGATCAGAGTTGTCGATGCTGCTGGTTCTCGGCACTCCAGGCCGCGATCTGCGTCCTCGAGGTGAACCCGAGCTTGGTCAGGATGTGCTCGACGTGGCCCTGGGCGGTGCGGGGTGAGATCACCAACATGGAGGCGATCTCCCTGTTGGTCAGGCCTTTCGCGACGAGTTCGGCCACCTCGGTCTCGCGGCGAGTCAACACCGGTGTGACCGGTGTCGTCCGGGGCTGGTCGGCGGTGTGGTCGCCGAGTGCGTAGGCGACGGCCTCGCCGAGGCTCATGTCGGCACCGGTGCGCAAGGCCACGCCGTAGGCGCGGTCCCCGAGTGCCTCGCGGGTGGATTGCGCGCACTTGTCGTGGTAGCCGAGCAGGTAGGGGAGGGTTACCGAGGCGCTTCCCGCCGTCCGCGCGAGGGTCTCGGCGGCGCCCATCAGGACCGCGGCACCTTTCGGATTGCCGCCGCGGATCGCGATCCAGGCCAACGACTCCAGGCACCAGCCGGTCATGACCTGGACATGGATCTGCCAGATCAGCCGCAACGCCTGTTCCGTCAGGGCTGCTGCCCGATCGAGTTCTCCTGCCCGGAGCGCTATCACGCCGAGAGCCCACAACGAGTACGCCCGGAAATAGGACTCACCCAGCGGCGTCGTGATCTCGAGTACCCGCTCGTGACAGGCGACGGCCGTCCCCTCGTCCCCCAGCAGCCCGCTGACGAGTGCAAGGGAGGGAAGGGAACCCAGCAGTATGGCGGTCCGGCGCCAGGATCGACCCAGATCTGGGTCGCTCGTGAGTGCGGCCCGGAACGGCTCGACCGCCGCGGCGAGGTCTCCACGGAACACGGCCAGATACCCGTTCGCGTAGTTCGCGATCTCGATCGACTCGGCATCTCCCAATTGCTCTGCGAGCGAGCAACATTCCGTCACCCTCGCCGCGGCCTCGTCGAGTTGGCCCTGCATACCAGCTAACAGGCTGTCGAAGTACGACATCACCACGCGCTCCTCGGCCTGCATGGTGTCGGAGCTCGTCAGACAGCGGCCCATCCAATGCCGGGCCTCCGTCAGCAGACCCCGGCACGACCAGAACAGGAACATGGCGTTGACGATGCGCGCGCTGATATCCGGATCGGAAGCGACGACCGCGTCCGTCAGACTGAACGCCAGGCAATCGCGCAGGTTCGGCTGTTCCCGATCGAGTCGGGCGATCCACTGCGTCTGGTGGGGGCCGATCCAGTCGGACGCGGCCCGCAGTACCAGTCGTTCGTACCAGTCGAGGTGCCGCCGCAGGAACCAGGCGTAGTCGCCGGATTCGCGCAACCTCTCCCTGCCGTACACGCGGATCGTCTCGGCCATGCCGAGGCGCACAACCTCCCCGACCTGCTCCCGGACCAGGATCGACTTGTCCACGAGCGAGGCGACCGCATCCAGGAAGTCGTCTGCAACCAGCTCGTCTGGGCAGATGCCCTCGGCGGCATCCAGTTCGAAGCTGCCGGCGAACACCGACAGCCAGGTCCAGAGCTTCTGCTCCCGTTCCTCGCACAGGTCGTAGCTCCAGTCCACACACGCCCGCAACGTCTGTTTGCGGGTCGGTGCGACCCGAGAACCGGCAGTCAGCAACTGGTACCGGTCCGTCAGGCGTTGCAGGATCTGCTCGGCTGACATCGCCCGGATCCGCACCGCCGCCAGCTCGATTGCCAATGGCAGCCCGTCCAGCCTGCTGCAGATTCCCGCCACTGCCGCGCAGTTGGCCTCGGTGAGCGCGAAGTCCGGACGGCCCGCGGTGGCCCGCGTGACGAACAGTGTGACCGCCTCGTACTGGGGCAGCGCCTCGAGTGACGGGATCCGCTGCGCGTCCGGAACCGTCAACGGTGGCACCCGCATCACCTGTTCCCCGACCACCCCGAGGACCTCGCGGCTCGTCCCCAGGATTCGCAGCTCCGGACACGTTCGCAGCAGCGCCTCCGCCAACTCCGCGACGGCATCGAGCACATGCTCGCAGTCGTCCAGCACCAACAACGTCCGGGTGGTGGAGAGGTGATCGATCAGGTGCCGGGACGACGACCGGCCCGGCTGATCCGCGAGTCCGAGCGTGGCCGCCACGGTCTCGGCCAACAACGTCGAATCGTGCAGCTCGCCGAGCGCGACAAACCACACCCCGTCGGGGAATGCTCGCCGCGAGTCCTCGGCGGTCCGCACCGCCAGCCTGGTCTTGCCGACCCCACCGATGCCGGTCAGGGTCACCAGCCGCGAGGCCGACAGCAACCGCCGCGCCTCGGCCAGCTCACGGCGCCGGCCGATGAAACTGGTCGATTCCGCCGGCAGGTTTCCGCGCTCGGCTTTCACGGAGGTCGTCATCGAACGTCATCTCATCTCGCGAAACTCATGCATATGAAAACTACCCTCGGCAGTTCCGGACCGGCCGTTCGTGGTCACGTTGTAGCCGAGGTGAAACGCGGGCCCCGACAAGTCTCTGGAACCACCGGTTGAGCGCTGATGGGCACTCTTGATGGCAGAGTCGCGCTGATCACCGGCGCGGGCCAGGGCGTAGGGCAGGGCGTCGCTGTCGCTTGGCGAAGGAGGGGCGAACATCGCGGTAGTGGGGCGCACGGAGAGCAAGCTGGTGGACACTTGTGCGGAGTTGACCAATTCGGGTGTGCGCGCCGAGCCGATCGTGTGCGATGTGAGCGATGTGAGCGATCATGACGCACTCGATCCGCTTGTGTCCAGGGCTGTCGAATTGTTCGGCGGCGTAGACATTCTCGTGAGCAACGCGGTGTTCAGCGAGTTGGGCGATCTGTTGGATGTCGACCTCGACCAAGTCGAGCGCTCCTTCATGGCCGGCCCGTTCGCATCCCTGCCACGGTTGCGGGCCTGCCACCCCCATATGAAGAGGTGGGGGCGTTATTCCGGCATCTGCGGCTTCTCGAACAGACGGGCGCCGCAGCGGGCCGTCGGCGGTTGGCTGTCAGTCGTCAAATGGAAAGCGGTAGACCCTGGACTTGCGGGCCTGGAAGCCGAGACGCTCGTACAGTCGATTAGCTGCTGCACGATCTGGTCGGGAGGTGAGATCCACCGTCCGGGCACCCGCCTCCCGGGCGATCCGCAGGGCCTCCTGGGTGAGAAGTCCAGCGACTCCCTGGCCTCGCGCCGCACCGTCGACGACAACGTCTTCGATACGGGCCCTCGCACCGGACGGCAGGGGCAACAGCACCAGGGTCAGGGTGCCGACGACCGCATCAGATGTTCGGGCGACGAGCACGGTGTTGGCATCACAGGTCACCATCCGGTCGATCGCTTCGTAGTCGAGGGGCTTGGCGGTCGACGACAACTGCGGCAGCAACCTGCTGAAGGCATCTACGATCCCTTGACTCGCCTCCCGGATGATCTCCACTCGGACGTCCATGTCCGGGAGCTTATCCGGCGTCTGCCGCCCGTCTCGCAGAACCAGATTTCGCAGGGTTCGCGAGGGTTCCATATCCAGGACGGTCCACGCCTTGTGGGCCGAGCTCACCACTACTTCCGATGATCAACAGATTCAGTCGGCCATGCCTACGAAACGAGGTCACGGACTCTTTCGAGTCCTACGGTCTCTTCAGGATGCCGACGGGGAAGATACGCCCGCCGTCACTCGGCCACTGTGCCGTCCGGCAAGGTCGCATCGGTCAGATCGGCACCGTTCAGGACGGCGTCAACGAGGTTCGCGCCGGTCAGGTTGGCCTTGCCCAGATAGGTGCCGATCAGGGTGGCGCTCGTCAGATCGGCCTCCCCGAGGTATGCGCCGGTCATGTACGCGCCGGAGAGGTTCGCGCCGGTGATATCTGCATGTGCGAGGTAGGTTCTCGTCAGATAGGCCATCGTCAGGTCGGCGTCCCGCAGGTTGGCCCGGGTGAGATACGCGCCGGTGAAATTGGCGTCATGCGCGATTGCGCCGGTGAGATCGGCCCTCGTCAGGTTGGCGCCGACAAACTCGGCGGAAGTCAGATTCGCGCCTGCGAGTTCGGCATCCGTGAGGTCGGCTCCGGACATGTCTGCGCCGGTGAGATCGATGCCCGTCAGATTTGCGCCCGCCAGGCCCACGCCCGCCAGGTCGGCGTCGACGAGGCTGACCGTCTCTGAATCCCTGGAACTCCGTAGGGAATTCCAGGTCGCAACATCCGAGCGGAGTAGGTCGAGCGGATTTGCCTGCGATGTGGATGTCATTGAGCCCCCGTATCGGACGAACGTAGTAGCCGGTCGGCGTTGGCCCGGATCATGCGTCGGGCCGACCGTGCTCGGCATCTCGACCGGACGGTTCGACCACCACCGTCTAGTTGACGGCGTCAACTTAACTCGACTTGTTGACAGCGTCAACCTCCTCCTATTCTCTGGGCGTGCAGGAAAGAACCCGAGACACGCGCCGTGCCCTGATCGCCGCGGCCAGTGAACTCTTGGCGCGGGGTGGACCGGCTCACGTCACATTGCGGGCGGTTGGTGCCGCGGCCGACGTGTCGCGGACGGCTCCGTACCGGCACTTCCAGGACAAGGACGACCTCCTCAGTTCGGTGGCCGCCGAGAACCTGGCCTTCCTGAAGGCAGAGATGCAGCGTGCCGTCGCGGACACCACGTCGGCCACCGCCCCGCTGTTCCGTGCTTGCCTCGCCTACGTACGAGTCGCCTGGGAACATCCGAACCACTACCGACTCGAGTTCGGCGGCGACTATGCGATCAAGCCGAGCCGGGTGCTCGAAGATGCCGCCAACGACTTCAATCGGTACTTCCAGGAACTGGTCGTCGAGGCGCAGCAGAGCGGCACCCTCATCGCCGGCGAGGCTCGGGACGTCGGTCCGATGCTCTGGGTTCTGCTGCACGGACTGGCCATGTCCAATCACCTGGTCGCTGACCGAGCCTGCGAGCCCGAGGCGAGTTATCGGGTCGAAGACATGGAGCGCATTCTTGCTCTGGCGCTGACGAACCTGGCCCCGCGCTGAGCATCCGACCTACTCACGGCCCGAACAGGTTTCGGACGAAGGACAGGCTCTCGGGAAGTGCAGCCCGCATCGTCTCGATATGCCCCGTCGGGTACGTGCGGAACGTGACCGGTTGGCGGTTGGCGGCGAGTTCGGCCGCGAGCTTCAATGCCAGCGGAGCCGGCACCATCTCGTCCGTCAACCCCTGCCCGAGGAAGACGGGCCGGTCGTAGCCGGTCGTCGGGATCTCGAGCATGCCGCGAGCAGCGGCCAGCACTGCGGGATCGTCGAGCGGCCGGTTCACCAGATCGCCGATCGTGACGTCGTCCAGGTCCGTTGCCATTTCCTCGTAGCAGTCGGTTTCGGCTCGGGCGAGGGCGTCGATGCCGCGCGGTGTCAGGTATCGATCGATGTCGAGATCGGGTCGTGCCGCCCGGAGTCCGGCCAGGATGTACGAGACGAACACGGTGCTGCCGGTCAGTGGCAATCGGGGGAAGCCCGGCCCCACGAGCGGCGCCAGGTTCTCCAGGTTCGACGGCGCCCCGGTCGCGACCGCCCCGCGGTAGTCCAGTTCGGGTGCGTAGCGTGTCGCGATCGCCGCCGTGGCCATCGCGGACTGGCCGCCCTGAGACTGGCCCAGTGCCACCCACCGCGACGACAGGGACGGTTCGACCGCACGCGCGGCGCGCACCATGTCGACCACGCTGTGCGCCTCCGACGGACCGTCCAGGTACGGGTGGATTCCCGTCGTGCCCAGCCCCACGTAGTCGGTCGCGACGATCGCGTAACCCTGCGAGAGCCAGTGCGTGAGGTACGGACTGCCGACCGTCCCGGTCACGGTAGGAGCGCACTTGTCGGCGATGCCCACGGTGCCGTGCGCCCATGAGATCACCGGCCAGCCACCTGCGGGTGGATCACCGGGTGGGAGGAAGACCGCGCCGGTACTCAACGCGGGCCGGTTCAGTGGGCCGGTGGACCAGTAGGTGAGCTTCGATCCGTCGACGGCGCCGGGGATCCAGAACGACGGCGGCAGGGGAGTCGCAGCGGTCACCGTGCCCGGCGCAGCTGCCGGGGTCGGTTGCTGTGCATGGGCGGGCGCCGTGGCAACGACCGCAGCGACGAGCGCGGTGACCATCAATGCTTGGCCGAGCCGTAGTCGGATCATCGCACCGCTCCCGGGGTTCGTCCGCGTGTACGCCGACTCCCATTCTGCGCGAACCGGAGGTGCCGGCATACCGGTTCGACCATCTTCGGGTGCCGCTCCCGCGGTCGAGGAGCCGGTCTATTATCCGATACGCAGACGGGCGCAGCGTAGTTCGCGCGGCATTGTCATGGTGGTGGGGGTGGATTCATGGGGCCGGGAGAGTATCCGGGCGAGTACTCGGGGGAGTTGGTCGCAGCGCCGACGTGGCTGGTGGTCGTCGCGATGATCCCGATCCTGCTGACGATACTGGCACTCATCGTGTTCGCGTGGAAGGAATGGGGCGAACGTCGACGCGCGAGGTCGTCTCCCGTGCACGCGGCGGCGTGGGCGATGGAGCACGACGAGCTAGACCGCGCGATTCGGGCGCTCGCTGCCCGCGAACGTGAACTGCTGCTCGCGGGCGAGCTCGAGGCGGCGAACCGGACCGCCGCCGACAAGGACATCTGTGTCCTGGTCAACGAGCGCCGTCACGGTGTGGCGTGAGGCTGATTCGGTCCGGTCCGAGCAGTCGCCGTCAGTGCGCGTAGATCCCTGGGCGTCGAGCCGACCAGGGCATCGCCCGTTCCAGATCCGCGGCGAGAGCTAGCAGGGTGGCCTCGTCGCCGTACCTGCCGACGAACTGAAGTCCGATCGGCCAGCCCGTGCCGGATTCGGCGAGCGGCAGCGAGATCGCGGGATTGCCGGTCGCGTTGAACAGTGCGGTGAACGCGCCGTACTCGAAGATCCTGTCGTACCAACCACGGGCGTCGAGGGAGGCGTCGTCTGCGTCGAGCTGCCCGAGTGGGACGTTCGGCTGCGCGGTGGTCGGCGTCAGGAACACGTCGTACCCGGTGAGGAACCGCGCGACCTCCCGGCGGGCGACGTTGAACTGGTGTTCGGCTGCGAAGATGTCCCGCGCGCTCAGGGAAGCGCCGTACTCTGCGCACGCCAGCGTCGTCGCCTCGAGGTGCTCGCGGCCCGGAACCGTGCCCGCCATCTCGGAGGCCGTGGCCACGATGTCGCCGAGGAAGCTGCACCACGCGTCGAGGTTCGCCTTGTCGAACGCCGCGGCGTCGATGCGCGGCGCCGCCTCCTGGACGTGGTGGCCCAGGTCCGCGAGTCGGGCGGCGAGGTCGGTCACGGCCCGTGCACACTCCGGATCGACCGTGCGGCTCGCGTCGTACGGGACGGTGGTGAACGCGATCCGCAGCGGCCGTACGCCCCGGGTGATCAGTTCGCTGAACGACGCATCCTCCGCGGGGAACAGGTACTTGTCGCCGGGTTCGGATCCGTGCACCGCGTCGAACAGCGCGGCGCAGTCCCGCACCGTGCGCGTGACGGCGAACTCGATGCCCAGTCCGAGCAGGGGGTCGCCGTGGTCGGGGCCGACAGTGGTGCGGCCCCTGCTCGGCTTGAGGCCGACGAGTCCGCACGCCGCGGCGGGGATGCGGATCGAGCCGCCGCCGTCGTTGGCGTGGGCGAACGGCAGCGCGCCCGCTGCCACCAGTGCCGCCGATCCGCCACTCGATCCGCCAGGGCTGCGCGTCGGATCCCACGGATTGCGGGTGGGCCCGCCGTAGGCGAGCGCCTCGGTGGTGGCGTTGAAGCCGAATTCGGGGGAGGTGGTCACCGCCATCGTGGCCAGGCCCGCGCGGCGGAACCGTGTCATCAGGTCGTTGTCGTGGGGATGCTCGATCCCGGGCCCGAACAGTCTGCTGCCGTTGCGCTGCGGCACCCCGGCGGCGTGCGTGATCAGGTCCTTGATCGCGAACGGCACACCCCGGAACGGTCCCGACGCGTCGTGGTCGAGTGGCTGGGCGAACCGCTCGCCGACGACCGCACCCAGTTGCGGCTCGACCTGGTCCAGTGCGGCCGCGGCCGCGACGTGCACCTCCGCGGCGCTCACCTCTTCCGCGGCGATCAGTGACGCGAGTTCGGTCGCATCCCGCGCGGCGTAGTCGGCGATATCCATGGCATCCTCCGTGGCTCGTTGATCGATGGAGGAGCGAACGTACGTCCGCCGTGCGGTCCGGGGATCCGTCGATCGACGGACGCGGCGGGGTCTTCTGTGACGTAGGGCATACTGCCGCCATGGACACGACGGTTGACCGGTTGGGGGCGGCCCTGTGCCTTCGGGCGGCCGTGACCTCGGGGTCGCTCGACGCGGGTTCCCCTGGTGTCTCCACCGGTCGGGTCCTGTTCGAACTCGCCGCCGCCGTTCCGTACAGGCACGCGGTGCTGTCGTTCTGGGACCCTGTCGTAGGCGCACACGTGACCAGCGCGAGCCTCGGCTATCACGCCGATTCCGTCGACATCGTGAACAACTGCATGCCACGGCACCCACTTTTCCGGCAGTTGCGGGACACGCGACTTCCCATGCGACTCTTCGACGTCCCCGAGGCGATGCGTTCGGGACCGGTGTTCGATCGGGTCATTCGCTCGCACAACTACAGCGACGGGCTGAGCCAGTGCCTGCACACGCGGGACGGTCGCTACATCGGGATGCTCAACATGAGTACCACCGACGGACAGCGATTCGACCAGCAGTCCGTCGTCACGGTCACCTTGCTGAGCGACGTGCTGGCGGAGGCGCTCGACCCGTTGGCACAGCCCGGCCCGTCCCCGCGGGTAGGTCCCGGAGACGCCGCGCTGGTCGTCGATGCCGACGGCTCGGCACGGGCGCTGACCGGTGACGCCCCGGTCGTCCTGTTCGGCCCCGGCACGACCGGGGGTCGACTGGCCGGCGCGGTCGCGGCGTCGGGACGGGCCGCAGACTTCGTCTTCGTCGGTGCGGGCTCGGTGCTGTGTGTGCGAATGGAGCCGGTCCGGCGCGGCGGCACCCTGGTCGCGTGCCGCCCGGGTAACCCGCCGATGGAACTGACCGGGCGGGAGGCGGAGGTGCTCGCGCTGCTGCCGACGGGCGCCTCCAACGGTGCGATTGCCGCGCGGCTGCGGATCGGCCCCGCGACGGTGGCCACGCATCTCGAGCGGATCCTGCGCAAGATCGCGGCGCCCAACCGCACGGCGGCCGCGGCAACGGCCGCGCGGTGGGGGCTGACGCCGATCTGATCGCCCGTCCGGTCGTGGTGGGTGCCTTCGTCAGGGGGTGACGATCGCGAAGTTCGGGTCGGGCTCGTCGACATACCCGGCGAGTTCCGCCAGGGTGGCGACGTCACCCTCGACGGTGATCCGGCCGTCGGCGATCGCCTCGCCCATGTCCACCCCACCTAGCAACGCGCCGAGCAGCATCGGCCGGGTGAGCGTGAACGTCGCGTCCGGGGCCGGCCTGTCCCTGACAGTGGCGTCGAGGTCGAAGTGCACCAGCAAACCGTTGCGCAGCTGTGTGCGGTGCACGACGTCCTCGTCGGTGATGCGCCAGTCGATCACGATGTGCGCTGCCCACGCCCTGGGCCCGTCGATCCGCAGCGAGATCGCGTCGAACACCTGCTCCACCGACAGTGCGGCCGCGATGTCGGGCGCGGCGCTCGCCGTCGGGGTTCCGACGGGCCCGTTGCGTAGCTCGTACGCGCCGGTGAGATAGAAGTTGCGCCATGTCCCGTTCTCGGCGCCGTACGCAAGCTGTTCGAAGGTGTCGGCCTGCAGGGCCTTCGCCTCCGCGTTGTCGGGTTCGGCGAAGACGACGTAGTTCACCACCTGCGCGACCCAGCGAAAGTCGCCGTCCGCGTATGACTCCCGTGCTTTCCGTAGCACCTCGGCCGACCCGCCCATGAACTCGACGTGCCGCCGCGCGGACTCCACCGCCGGGTGTTCCCACAGGTGCGCCGGGTTGCCGTCGAACCAGCCCATGTAGCGCTGGTAGATCGCCTTGACGTTGTGGCTCACCGATCCGTAGTAGCCGTGCGTGTGCCAGGCGTTCGCCAGCGCGGGCGGCAACTCGATCTCCTCGGCTATTTCGATCCCCGTGTGGCCCTGGTTGATTCGCCGGAGAGTCTGGTCGTGCAGGTAGCCGTACAGGTCGCGTTGCAGCGAGAGGAACTCGGTGAGCCGCGCCGTCCCCCAGGTGGGCCAGTGGTGGGAGGCGAACAGGACGTCGGAGCGTGCGGCGTACCGATTGATCGACTCGGTCAGGTACTTCGCCCACACGTGCGGGTCCCGTACCAGGGCGCCGCGCAGCGTCAGCAGATTGTGCAGCGTGTGGGTTGCGTTCTCGGCCATGCACAGTGCACGCAGATCGGGGAAGTGGAAGTTCATCTCGGCCGGCGCTTCGGTGCCCGGCGTCATCTGGAACTCGATTCGAACCCCGTCGACGTCTTCCATCTGTCCGGTCGCCGTGACGTCGAGCGTGGGAGTGATCAGGCTCGGGGTTCCCGTCGACGTGGTCTGCCCCAGCCCGGCCCCGACGGCGCCGTGGGGTCCACGCGGCAGTGCGGCGCCGTACATGTACGCGGCCCGGCGTGCCATGGCGGTGCCGGCGAAGACGTTCTCCTCGACGGCGTGCTCGACGAAGCCGACAGGCGCGATGATCGCGCAGCGCCCCGCCGCGACGTCCTCCTCGGTGGTGACGCCCTTGACCCCACCGAAGTGGTCGATGTGGGAGTGCGTGTAGATCACCGCGGTCACCGGCCGGTGACCGCGGTGCTCACGGTAGAGCGCGAGTCCGGCCGCGGCCGTCTCCGCCGAGATCAACGGGTCGATGACGATGACGCCGGTCTCGCCCTCGATCAGTGTCATGTTCGACAGGTCGAGGCCGCGAATCTGGTAGATCCGCTCGGCGACCTCGAACAGGCCCTGCCGCGCGACCAGCCCCGACTGCCGCCACAGGCTCGGATTGACGGTCGGAGGGCAGGACTCGGCGAGGAAAGCGTAGGAATCGTTGTCCCACACCACGGCTCCGTCGGGTGCCGTGACCACACCGGGACTCAGCGCAGCGACGAAGCCGCGGTCCGCGTCCGCGACGTCCGCATCGTCGGAGAACGGGAGCGCCGCCGACGCCCGGGCATTGGCTGCGACGATTGCAGGGGCGGCACCCTCGTTCTCCGTCATGTGGACATCCTCTCGTCAGGCCATCGACACGAATTCAGTTGTTTCGTCGGATCTTTCAGGCGAGGAGCTGTGCCTTCGCCGCGGCGAACTCGTCGTCCGACAGCACACCGGACTGGTGCAGCTGACCGAGTTGCTGCAGCTTGGAGACCAGGTCGTCACCCGACGGCGCGGCGGGCGGTGGCGGGGGCGCGGGCTGGACGGCGGCCACCTGCTGTGCCGCGGCCTGCTGTTCGGCGTATGCCTGCTGCTCCGCGGCCCGCTGCTGTCCGCGGCGGTTCACGGCGTTGGACGTGGCCTGCGCCGTGCCCGCGATGACCGCGGTGCGCGCGACGGTGCCGAGCAATCCGGGACGACCCCTGCGGCCGGCTCGAAATACCATGTGGCTCTCCTGTTCCTAGAGTGCTGCTTCGACCGCGGAGATCACCGCGTCGCGGGGAATCTGGACGTGCAGTGCGACCTCGCCGCCGGCGCCGCGGACCGTCGACGCGAGTTGTCGCGCCCACGTCTCCTCGTAGACGATGATCGCCGCGGAGCTGCCGGGTTCGAGTGAATCGCGTACGACGTCGAGGTCCTCGTCGCTGATGAGCGACTTCGCCTCGATCGACAGGATTGCCAGGCCGACGTCGTCGAGGTCCTCGTCGACGTCCACCTGGGTGACGTTCCCGTCGGCGTCCTTGGCGAGGTAGACGAGATCGAGCAGCGTCACGTAGCCGCGGTCGACGACGTCCTGCAGCGCAGCGACCGTGGCGTCGTCGACGCGAGCGCCGGGGAATGCCAGTACGACCAGTTCGACCGGTCCGATGTTCGATGTGTCACCCATGACCGTGAGCCTGCCACCATTGCCGCACGGACGCCGGACGTTCGACGGATGTCGTGTCCGCATCGAGCGGATCGTCCGGGTCAGAGGTCGATGACGACGTCGTCGCGGGGCGTCGAGCAGCAGATCAGAACGTCGCCGGAACCGGGCGGGTCCACCGGATCCGGGTCGTAGTCGACGTCGCCGTTCATGATCGCGGTCTCGCAGGTGTGACACACGCCGGTGCGGCACGACCAGCGAACGGGGACGTCGCAGGCCTCGGCGAGTTCGAGGATGCTCGCGTACCCGGTGGAGTCGAACGGCACCGTGAGGCCACTGCGGGCGAAGGACACTGCGAGTCCCTGCGTCGGCGGTCCCGGCGGAGCGTGCGGTGGCGCAGACGGGGTTGCCGCGATGCCGGGGGTGATACCCGGGCCCGCGCCGAAGATCTCGGTGCGTATCCGCTCCGGACCGAGGCCCAGACCGACAAGGGCGCCGGTTACATCGTTCATGAATGCGGTGGGTCCGCACAGGTAGGCGGTGGCATCGCGTGGGGGATCGATTCGGGTGAGCAGTTCGGCGTCGATGTGCCCGGTGTCCGTGAAGTCGATTCCGGGGCGGTCGGTGGCTGCGGGCCTGCTGTAGCAGACGTGGAAGTGGCTGTGGGGCAGGTGGTTCAGCTGCTGCCGCACCTCGGTCGCGAACGCGTGTTCGTCGCGGCTGCGGGTGCCGTGCACCCACCACACCTCGCGGCCGGATTCCTCGTCTGCGAGTGCACGCAGCATCGCCAGCACCGGGGTGATCCCGACCCCTGCGGACACGAGCAGTACGGGAGTCTGCCCATCGGCCAGGAAGAACGTTCCTCGTGGTGCAGCGGAGGCGAGGTCGTCGCCGACGTCCAGTGCTTCGTGCAGCTTGTTGCCGACCACACCGTGGGGCTCGACCTTGATGCTGATCCGATAGGTGGGAGCGCCGGGCTCACCGGACAGCGAATAGCTCCGCACCAGCGCTGATCCGCCGTCGTCGGACGCGATCTTCACCGTGAGGTACTGCCCGGGCAGTGCGGCGGGAAGGTCGGAGCCGTTCGGGTCGGCGAGCACGATGGAGAAAACGTTGCGGGTCTCCTGGCGGATGTCGGTGACGCGCAGACCGCGGAAGCCCGGCCAGGCGGGCGGTGGTCCGGCCGCGGCGGGACTGAGCCCGACGTTGCCGCCGCCGGGACGGTCGGCCTGTCGGAGAAGCGAACGGAACGAGGTCTGCCAGCCCGGGCTCAGAGCCTCGATCCGGAGCGCCTTCTCGAGCTGTTCCCGGGGATGATCCGCGGTGTACAGCAGACGATTCGCGTCGACCACGGTGAGGGATTCGGGGCCGTCGGCGATCTTGACGATGTCCTGCCCGGCCTGCACGGTCCCTTCCTCGATGACGCGAAGGTAGAAGCCGGGCCGGCGATGCGCGACGAGAAGTGCGGCCATCCGCGGCTCGTTCATCCGCAGCCCGACCCGATAGCAGGTGACTCGTGGCTGGGTGACCTCGAAGACAGCCTCACCGATGCGATAGCGGTCGCCGATGCAGACATCGTGGTCGGCGAGGCCGTCGACGGTGAAATTCTCACCGAACTGACCGTGGACGAAGTCGTCGCGCCCGAACTCCTGCTGCCAGTGAGCGTACGAGTCGAGTTGATACACCATGACCGCGCGCATCTCACCACCGTGCCCGGCCAGGTCGCCCTGTCCGTCCCCGTCGATGTTGAGGCGTCGAACCCTGACCGGTCCGGGCACCGGTGACTTCCAGATTGCGGTGTGAACCGTTTTACCGCGCCAGGGCACGTCCTGCGGCAGTCCCACATTGATCGAGACCAGACGCCCGGTAACGGCAGGCTGTCCCATGTCTCCGACGCTAGTAGTCGTCGACGCGGTTCAGCGGTGAAGGGCGCGATCCGAGATGAACGAGCAACCTTCGCCCTGCCGAAGACGTTTCACCAGTGAAGGGTTCGACGACGCCTCCTGTGGTACGCATGACCGCATGGGGGAATGGGTGGGGCGGGAGATGTCGATCGCGATCGGCTCGGGTGCGGTGTCCGGAGGTGTGGTCGTGGCGGCGGTCGGCGGGAGCTTCGCCGGCATCCTTCTCGGCGCCTTCATCGGTTCGGTTCTCGGCGCCGTCGTCGGTGGCGTGTCCGTGGCCGCCGGGCATCTGGCGATCCGGGCGGCAGCGTTTTGGCCTGCCCCCAGTGAGCGGTGCTGGCGGGCGCGCTTCGCGTCGTGTTCTGCGGCCGCGATCTTCCTGCTGATGTCGATGTGCTCGATGTGGGTGCTGTCCACGTCTGCAGGGGAGGCGTCACTAATGATGCCCGGTGTCGCAGTCGGTTTCGCGGCCGCAACCTTCGTCTGCACGCTCGCTCTCGCGCCGCGCTCGGCATCGAAGTCCGACACTTCACATGCGCTGTGGATTCCGCGGTGATGCGGATCGTCGGGCCACGGCGTCATGCGGAGGGGATCACGTTGTTGATTCCGCACGGGCCGTTCTCGCTTGTCTGGAACGTCGCTACTGGCGTTCCGGACTGGTCGAGCACGGTGTATTCGTCGAAGGTGTAGATGAACACGTAATCACCCCCGGGGCCGCATCGGTGGCCCACGTCGGTCGAATCGGGCAGCGACAGAATGATCTCCTGTACCTCGTCGGCATCGGCGATGCCCGATGCCGGGTGTACGAGATCGGTTCTGTCCTGTGCACTCCTCGAGTAGTGGCAGCGCCGGAGGGACACACCCGAGGACGGCTCCTGCTTGTAAGCGAGAAGCCATTCCTTTCCGTACAGCTCGTCGCGCTGCTTCGGCGCCACATCACATCCGTCTGATCCTGTGGTCGTGTCGACGGCCGCCGATTCCGTCTCGCTCGCAGAGGGTGCAGGGGTCGGGCCTCCCGACGTGCAACCGGCGAGCAGCAAGGGGGAAAGCCCTCCCGCGATGGTCAGACCGACATGCATCGCGGCCCGGCGCACCGCGGTGCGAGTCTGGAACCGTTCGACTGAACTCATGATCGGCGACAGTAACGGGCCGCAGGGCGCCGCCCTCGCCATTCGGCGGTGAAAGGAACTCGGGCGCAGACGGAATTGCGATTTTTTCCGAATGTAGGGGCGGGCGCGGGCGGTCAGGCGCGGGCCGCAGGCTCGCCGAGTCGAGCCCGGACGCCGTCGATGAACAGGCCGAGACCGAAGTCGAAGCGGACGGCCGGATCGCCGTCGAGGAGTTCGTCGTCGGAGCCGAGGTCGGCGCCCGTCTCGGTGTCGGGCGAGGCGGGGGACCGAGTGAGTGCGCCCATCGCCTCCAACTGTGCGCGGGACTGCTCGTCGACGGTGTGTCCGAGCACGAAGTACAGCAGTGTGTAGGCGGCGAGTTCGGCATACGGACGGGGCAGGCCGGCGCGGATCCCGGCACCGACGAAGCTCTCGCGGGCCAGGTTCGACGTCATCCGCGACGCATAGGTCGCGGCCACCAGTTCGGCGCCGTCGCGGTGGGCGAGCAGCGCGCTGCGCAGGCGGTGGGCCAACTCCGCGATGCCGTCGTCCCACCGCGTCGACGACACCGGCGCGTCGACGTCCTCGAGGATACGGTCCGCCATCGCCCCGAGGAGGGTCTGTTTGTTGGGGAAGTGCCAGTAGAGCGCGCCGGGCTGGACGCCGAGCGAGGTTGCGAGCCGGCGCATCGTGAGGTCGGCGAGGCCGTACTCGTCGAGGATCGCCATGGCGCCGTCGAGGACGTCGCCGCGTCGTAGCTGCACTGACTTCTCCTACTTCGATCGGCCGTTCGAGCGGGTTTCCTTTGACACTAATCGACCGCAGCTCTAACGTGAACGCCGTTCAACTTGTACGGCGTTCAATTCGTGACGTCGATCATGTTGCTGTATCCGTCCGGCCCGCTCCTGCGGGCTGTTCGAACCCGAGGAGTTGCAGTGACCCAGGCCCCCGAGCGGACCGACATTCTCGCCACCGCCCGTGATCAGGTGCTCGAGCGCGGCGAAGCGCTGTCGCAGGACCAGGTGCTCGAGGTGCTTCGGCTGGGCGACGACCGGCTCGAGGAGCTGCTGGCCCTGGCGCACGACGTGCGGATGAAGTGGTGCGGCCCCGAGGTCGAGGTCGAGGGAATCATCAGCCTCAAGACCGGTGGGTGCCCCGAGGACTGCCACTTCTGTTCGCAGTCCGGTCTGTTCCAGTCCCCGGTGCGGTCCGCGTGGCTGGATATCCCCAGCCTGGTCGAGGCGGCGAAGCAGACCGCCAAGACCGGTGCCACCGAGTTCTGCATCGTGGCGGCGGTTCGCGGGCCCGACGAGAAGCTGCTGGCCCAGGTCGCCGCCGGGATCGAGGCGATCCGCAACGAGGTCGACATCCAGATCGCGTGCTCGCTCGGCATGCTCACCCAGGAGCAGGTCGATCAGCTCGCGGCCATGGGTGTGCACCGCTACAACCACAATCTCGAGACCGCCGAGTCCTACTTCCCCAACGTCGTCACCACCCACACGTGGGATGAGCGCTGGGACACGCTGCGGATGGTGCGCGAGGCGGGCATGGAGGTGTGCTGCGGCGGCATCCTCGGCATGGGGGAGAGCGTCGAGCAGCGCGCCGAGTTCGCGGCCAACCTCGCCGCCCTCGAACCCGACGAGGTGCCGCTGAACTTCTTCAACCCGCGTCCCGGCACACCCTTCGGGGATCTGGATGTGCTGCCGGCGAGCGAGGCCCTCAAGTCCGTCGCCGCCTTCCGTCTCGCGCTGCCGCGGACGATCCTCCGGTTCGCCGGTGGACGTGAGATCACTCTCGGTGACCTCGGGGCCAAGCAGGGCATGCTCGGCGGAATCAACGCCGTCATCGTCGGCAACTACCTGACGACCCTCGGCCGTCCCGCCGAGAGCGATCTGGATCTGCTGGTGGATCTCGAGATGCCGATCAAGGCACTCAATGCCACCCTCTGACGTTGTGAGCGAGGCCGGTGCGATGGGCGACGAGCGCTACAACCCGTTCACCGGGCACCGAATCGTCGTCGGTGTCGATGACGAGGTGCCCGCGGCGGCACAACTGGGGCTCGAGCCGCCGCGATTCTGTGAGCAGTGCGGTCGACGGATGATCGTCCAGGTCAGCCCGGACGGGTGGTGGGCGAAGTGCTCGCGCCACGGCGTCCTCGACTCCGCTCTTCTCGGACGCAGGTAACGTCGCACGATGTGACGACATCTCGACGCCCGCGTCCGCGCGCAGCCCTGCGGATCGTGTGGTGGCTCGCCATCCTCGGCGCCGCGGCAGGTGTCGTGTGGGCGTTCCTGGCGCCGCCCGTCCGGATGCTCGTCGTCGCCGAGGACCGGGGCGTGGTGCTCACCACGGAGAGCCTGCACCGCTTCGACGCGATCGCGATCTTCGCCGGAATCGGCTCGGTTCTCGGGGTGTTGTCGGCCGTCGCGGTGTGGGGGATGCGCCGCTCCCGGGGTCCGGCCGCGCTGGCCGCGTTGGTGGGAGGTTCCGGGCTGGGCGCGGGCGTCGCGGCGCTCGTGGGCATGGGTGTCGCGCAGCTGCGCTTCCCGGACGTCGATTCCCCGACCGTCGGTGACGTCGTCGCCGCGGCACCGGGGCTGGTGACGCCGATCGTGCTCATCCTGCAGCCCCTTGCGGCCGCACTGATCTACCTTCTCCTCGTGTCCCTGAGCCCGTACGACGATCTCGGGATCTCGGATCACGAACTTTCCGCGGACGAATCGAAGCCGGACGTCCCCGTCGAGCGCTAGCCGGTCGCGGAGATCCTCTCGGCGAGGAGCCCTGCGCGGTCGGATCGGGTCCGGGCGGGCGGCCTTCGGGATAGACTCCTCGGCATCCGCCGCTGGCACCGTCCTGGCGTGCTATCCGGCTCTTCGTGAGTAGTCACCGAACCTCGACCGATCCGTTCGCGTCAGGAGCGTACCGATCATGAGCGCGGAATCCGAGAACGAGAAGACCGACCCGACGGCCGGCAGCAGTGGCGAATCAGCCCCCTTCCGGTTCCGGCCGTACCACCACCCGGCCGCCGGCTGGGGCGCCGCCAAGAGCGTGGGCCGCGTGCTCGCCCGAGAAGGTGAGTTCCTCGACGGGCCGCGAGGCATCATGCGGATGAATCACGAGGGCCGCGGCTTCGACTGCCCGGGATGCGCCTGGCCGGACGATCTCAAGGGCCTGCACCTGGACATCTGCGAGAACGGGATCAAACACGTCACCTGGGAGATGACCCACAAACGAGTCGGCCGAGACTTCTTCGCGGCGCATACCGTCGGCGAGCTGTCGCGGTGGAGCGACGCCGCTCTCGAGGATCAGGGCCGTCTGACCGAGCCGATGCGGTACGACCCGGACACCGACCGCTACGTTCCGATCAGCTGGCCGGATGCCTTCGACCTCGTCGGCCGGGCCCTGCGTGAACTCGACGAGCCCGATCAGGCGGCCTTCTACACCTCGGGCAGGCTCGGCAACGAGGCAACGTTCCTGTATCAACTCCTGGCCCGCGAGCTCGGCACGAACAACCTGCCCGACTGCTCCAACATGTGTCACGAGGCGAGCGGCCGCGCCCTGCAAGCGTCCCTCGGCACGGGCAAGGGAACGGTGGACCTGAAGGATTGGGAGGTCACGGACGCGCTGTTCGTCATGGGCGTCAACGCGGCCTCCAATGCGCCGAGAATGCTGACCTCACTTGTCGAGGCCTACAAGCGGGGCGCTCAGATCGTGCACATCAATCCGCTGATCGAGGCCGCGGCCCGGCGCGCGATCATTCCGCACGAGTTCCTGGCCATGGCTTCATTCCGATCAACCCCCACCAGCACCTTGAACCTGCAGCCACGCATCGGCGGCGACATGGCGCTGCTCCGTGGGATGGCGAAGGTCGTCCTGGACGAGGCCCGCACCGACCCGAAAGCTCTCGACACCGAGTTCATCGAGCGCCACACCTCCGGGTTCGCGGAGTACCGGGCCCTGTGCGAGGCGACGTCGTGGGAGGAGATCGAGCACCAGTCCGGGGTCGCTCGCGCCGATATCCGCAAGGCGGCGCTGGTCTACTGCGAGGCCGACCGCAGCATCTTCAGTTGGTGCCTGGGCGTCACCCAGCACGATCACGGCGTCGACACCGCCCGCGAGATCGTCAACCTGCTGCTGCTGCGTGGAAACCTCGGCAGGGAAGGCGCCGGGCCCTCACCGGTTCGGGGTCACAGCAACGTCCAGGGCAACCGGACCTGCGGTATCGATCATCGTCCGACGGGGGAGTTCCTCGACCGGCTCGCCGCGGTCTGCGAGATCGACCCGCCCCGACGCCACGGACTGGACACCGTCGGCACCATCGAAGCCATGCACCGCGGCGACGTGTTGGTCTTCGTCGGCATGGGCGGGAACTTCGCGCTGGCCGCTCCCGACACCCCGTACACCTTCGCGGCGCTGCAGAAGTGCCGACTGACCATGCACGTGAGCACGAAACTCAACCGCAGCCACCTGGTCCACGGCCGCGATGCGCTGATCCTGCCCTGCCTCGGTCGCACCGAGAAGGACCAGCAGCGCGCCGGTGTCCAGGCGACGTCGGTGGAGGACTCGATGAGCATGGTGCACCTGTCGATCGGGATGAAGCGGCCCGCGTCCCCGCACCTGTTGTCCGAGCCGGCTATCGTCGCGGGCATCGCCCGCGCCGCCCTGCCCGACAGCGCCACGCCGTGGGAGCGGTACGTCGAGGACTACGACCGGATCCGCGACACCATGTCCCACGTGCTCGACGGATTCGAGGACTTCAATCGACGAGTGCGCCTGCCCCTGGGCTTCCGCATCCGCCAACCCGCCCGCGAACTGGTCTTCGACACCCCCTCCGGGCGGGCCGAATTCTCCACCGCCACACTGCCGGATGTCGTCCCCGCCGAGGACCGGCTGGTCCTCTGCACGATGCGCTCGCACGACCAGTGGAACACCACCATCTATTCCGACAACGATCGCTACCGTGGTGTGAAGAACCTGCGCACGCTGATCTTCATGAACGCCGACGACATGCGCGAGCGCGGTATCGGCAAGTTCGACGATGTCGACATCACCAGCATCGCCCGCGACGGCAGCACGCGCTCCCTGCACGGCTACACCGCCATTCCGTACGACATCCCTCGTGGCAGCGCGGCCGGGTACATGCCCGAGATGAACGTGCTGTGCGCCATCGGTGACTACAGCACGCAGAGTGACCAGCCGCTCATGAAGAACGTCAGGATCACTGTTCGAGCGGCGTCGTGACCCGATCGGAACGCTTGTAGTCCGCGGCGTACATCTCGACGTACTCCTGGCCCGAGTGGCGGTGCAGGACGCGCATCAACTCGTCCGTGGCGGACCGCGCTGGGTGGGGTGACCCGTCGGTGGGGCCGAGCCCGCCGTGGTGGCGAGACAAATCGACCGGTGGGCAGATCGTGATCCGCACTCGGCCGGGCCGCCACGCGCGGGTGCCGGGCGGGTTGACCGTGTCGGTCCCACGGACGACGACCGGAACGACCGGCGCACCGGTGGCCAGCGCAACGCGCATCACGCCGGTCTTCCCGCGATACAGCCGTCCGTCGGGCGACCGGGTCCCTTCCGGGTAGATGCCCCACACGCCACCGGCCTCGAGGATGTCGCGCGCGGCCCGCAGCGCGCTCGCGGCGGCGTCGGCACCGCCACGGTCGATCGGGACCTGCCCGGATGCGGTGAAGAACCAACGGAGAAACCTGCCCTTGATCCCCGTGCCCGTGAAGTACTCGCGCTTCGCCACGAAAGTGATGCGGCGCCGGACCATCAGCACCAGGAAGAAGGAGTCCACGACCGCGAGATGGTTGCCCGCGAGGATCACCGGACCGCTCGTCGGGATGTGCTCCGCACCCTCGATCGTCGGTCGACCGAGGACCCGGAGAACGGGTCCGATCAGCACGTATTTGAACAGTCGATACCACACATCAGCCTCCTGTTTTCCCGCCCGCACTCGAGTAGACAGTGTCTACTCGCTTGATCGTAGCGCGATGGTAGACACTGTCTACATGGAGACGGTGCGTTCGCTGCGTGACGAGTTGGTGTCTGCCGGTGTCGAATTGCTCGAGGCGGCGGGGGCGTCCGGCGTCAGCCTGCGGGCGATCACCCGGCGGGCCGGGGTGTCACACGGAGCGCCGCGCCGCTACTTCCCGACGCACAACGCGCTGCTCGCCGCGATCGCTGTCGAGGGATTCTCGGACCTCGCGGTGCGGCTGCGCCCGTCGCTCGACGGATCCAGTGCCCCTGCGCGAGATCGACTCGTCGCGCTCGGGATCGCCTACGTCGAGTTCGCCCGCGACCGGCCGGCGATGTTCGAGCTCATGTTCCGGCACGACCTGCTCGAGGGTGCCGGGGAGAACCTGCGCGCGACGACCCTGCCACTCTTCGCCGCACTGCACGGGCTCGTCGAGGACGCGTCGAACGACACCGACGCGGGCGATCGCGCACTTGCCATCTGGGTGTCCCTGCACGGAACCGCTGTCCTCGTGGCGAACCGGAGTCTGCAACTGGTCGCCGGCGATGCCGTGCTCGAGGGACTCGTCGGGCGGGTGATCGGTGCGCACCTGGTGCCGCCGACCTGAGGGCGCTGTTCCCGTTCTTGATCCCCGAGCACCGCATCCGGCCTTGTCCGGGGCGACTGGGACGCTATCCGAGCCCGTCTCCGGTCACGATCGGGGGTAGTTGGACGACCTGTCCGGCATAGGCCAGTCCGGCGCCGAAGCCGAGCAGCAGCGCCGTGTCGCCGCGGCGGGCCTGGCCGGAACGCAGAAGCTGTTCCATGGCCATCGGGATCGACGCCGCGCTGGTGTTGCCGGTTTCGGCAATGTCCCGAGCGACCGCGACGGTATCGGGTAGTCCCAGTGTCCGGATCAGTGCGTCGGTAATGCGACTGTTGGCCTGGTGCGGCACGAAGGCGTCCAGGTCGTCGGCCGCGACACCGGACTTCTCCAGTGCGTCGCGGCACGCCTTCTCCAGGAAGGTGACCGCCCAACGGAACACGGCCTGACCGTTCATCCGGATGTACGGCCGCTCGGTGCGGCCCCCGTCGGCTTCGGCTGCCTCGACCTCGGCGAAGTACTGCTTGAAGTCCTTGTCCTGCTTGATCGCCGCGGTCTGGCTTCCGTCCGAACCCCACGCGACCGGACCGATT
Organism: Rhodococcus sp. AG1013; assembly: GCF_003350365.1. NCBI lineage: Bacteria > Bacillati > Actinomycetota > Actinomycetes > Mycobacteriales > Nocardiaceae > Rhodococcus > Rhodococcus sp. AG1013. Next base: position 12,983 of record NZ_QQAT01000035.1, on the reverse strand, counting down.
CCCTCGGCGTCGGACGGACCCACCACGACCGCGCCGGCACCGTCGGCGAAGATGAACGCGCACGTCCGGTCGGTCGGATCGAGCAGGTCGGACAGCCGTTCCACACCGATCACCAGGACATGGCGGGCCTGCCCTGCGCGGACGAGACCCGCGGCGTTGCCGAGCGCGTAGCAGAAGCCCGCGCACCCGGCGGAGATGTCGTAGGCGGCGGTGTCGTGCATACCGAGTTCCGTCGCCACCACCGCCCCCGCCGACGGCCCCAGCACCATCTGTGACGAGGTGGCCAGCACGACCGCGTCGATCTGCTCGGCCACCAGACCCGCGGCGGCGAGCGCGTCGCGGGCGGCCGCCACGCTCATCGAGACGATGGTCTCGTCGGGCTCGGCCCAGCCACGGGCCGTGATTCCGGAACGGGTCCGGATCCATTCGTCGGAGGAGTCGATGCGGTCGACGATCTCGGAGTTGGGGACCACACGTCGCGGCCGGTACACGCCGAGGCCCAGAAGGGCTGCGTGGGCGACGGGCTGTGCGGTGGCGATGGGGGCGGGCACGGCATCCTCTCCATGTGGACCGATCGGTTCACATGCTTCAGATCTAACATGAACCGATCGGTCCACACAACCGAAAGAGGCTCGAATGACCACAGCACGCCCGCGCGCTCGACTCCTCGCGAGCACCATTGCCATGGTGCAGGAGCTCGGGGTGCACGGTGCCGGACTGGCGGAGCTGCTCAAACGCAGCAATACGTCGCGGAACTCGCTGTATCAGCACTTCCCGGCCGGAAAGAGTGAGGTCGTGGAGACGGCCACTCGGATCGTGTCGAGGGTCGTCGGTTCGCATCTGAGTGCGATGGCTGAACGGCTGCCGACCGCGCCGTCGATCGACCGATGGTTGGACGACCTGCTCGCATTCTGGCGTGATCCTCTCGAATCCAGTGACTACCGTCTGGGCTCGTTCATGATGGCGGCGGCGTTGGACGAGCTCGATCCGGCGGTCCAGTCCGCCGCCGGACACGCGTTCACCGAGTGGACGGCATTGCTCTCCGGCGGCATGGTTCGGAGCGGGCTCGACAACTCGACCGCGCGTTCGATGTCGGGACTGCTCTTGTCGGTCATCGAGGGTGCGATCGTCCAGAGTCGCGCGCTCAAGTCGAGTGAACCCTTCGCCGCGGCACAGGACCAGCTCGGTCTGCTGCTGGGGCATCACCTCGCACCCCGCTAGGGGGCACGCTCTAGGGGTGCTTGCCCGCCGCGAACGCACTTGCGTGGGCGGCGATGTGGTCGCGGAGTCGCGTCACGGCCGGAGTGGGCCGGTAGTGGCCGGTCACGAGCCCGATGCTCCGATCGGGCACGCCCCTCAGGGGAATTGCCACCAGGTCCGGGTGCGGGGATTCGGCGGCCGGCAGTGCGGCGACGCCGAGCCCGTGCGCAACGAGAGCCCGGATCGTCTCGAACTCGGTGATCTCGAACGACACACGCGGCGCGAATCCGATTCGCGCGCAGGATGAGTCGAGAATCCTGCGAAGGTGGTACGACGGCGGACTCGCGATGAACGGCTCGTCCGCGAGTTCGGCGAGATCGACGCGCCTGCGGGCGGCGAGCGGGTGTCCGCGAGCGACGTGCAGGAGGATGCGCTGGTGTCCCAGCACGGCGGCGGGCAGGTCGTCGGGGCAGGGGATCATCACCGCCAGGTCCAGTCGGCCGTCGCGGACCATGGCGGCAAGGGCGTTCCCGTGGTCCTGCGTCAGGTGCAGCCGGATCCGGGGCGCGGTGGTGTGGAAGTCGGCGAGCAGGGAGGGGATGCTCACCGGGCCGAGTGTCAGCGGGAAACCGAATCGCACGAGCCCACTCTCGGGATCCGCGTTGCTGCGCACCGCCGCGACCGCATCGTCGAGTGCCCGGACGAGGCCGTGGGTCCGCTCGAACAGTTCCCGCCCCTGCGACGTGAGGGCGATTCGGCGGCCGGCCGGCTGGAACAGTTGCACGCCCAGCGTCTTCTCCAGGGTCTTCAGTCGTCGGCTGAGTGACGACTGCGGCACGCCGAGGAGTTCGGATGCGCGGGTTACGTGCCCTTCTTCCGCGGCCGCATCGAAGGCAGCGAGCAAAGGCGCGACGGCGTCGACCTCGCCGGGCATCGATTCATCCATATTCGGATCATAAAGTCACCAGATCATCATTGGACGGATGAGTTGCGCGTGGGCAGCCTTGCTGACATACCGGCGAGGAGAGGGGCACGGCATGGTTCAGGCGAGTGGCGGGGGATCGGACACCGGGCACGGAGGCGAGGTTCTCGACGTGGTCCTCGTCGGCGGCGGCATCATGTCCGCGACCCTCGGTGCACTGTTGGCGAAGTTGCAGCCGGACTGGTCCGTCGCGCTGCTCGAGCGTCTCGGGGAACTGGCAGGCGAAAGCTCGAACGCATGGAACAACGCTGGGACCGGCCATTCCGGGCTGTGCGAGCTCAACTACATGCCCGATGCCGGTGATCCGGCGAAGGCCGAGGACATCGGCCGCCAGTTCCACCTCTCGCGGCAGTTCTGGGCGTCGCTCGTCGAGGACGGTGACGTGCACGACCCGGCATCGTTCATCAATCCCACGCCGCACATGGACGTCGTGTTCGGTGAACGTGACATCGCCTATCTGCGTGAGCGATTCGAGACGTTGCGGCACCTACCGTTGTTCTCGGCGATGCAGTACACCGAGGATCCCGAGACCGTCCGAGAGTGGGCGCCGCTGCTGATGGACGGACGGAACGATGCCGAGGCGGTCGCGGCGACCCGCTACGAGGGCGGTAGCGACGTCGACTTCGGGGCGCTCACCCACACGCTCGTCCGGGTGATGACGAGCGGTGGGGCGCGGGTGCACCTGCGGCACGAGGTGACCTCCCTCGCGCGCGGGTCGGACGGCATCTGGACCGTCACCGGGTCTGATCGTGCGTCCGGGCGCCGCTTCCGGATCAGGTCGCGTTTCGTCTTCGTCGGTGCCGGTGGGTATGCGCTGAAGTTGCTGCAGAAGGCCCGGATCCCCGAGGTGCGCGGTTATGCGGTGTTCCCGCTCGGCGCCCAGTTCCTCCGTACCGGCAACCCCGCCGTGGTCGGCCGGCACGACGCGAAGGTCTACGGGCAGGCCGCAATCGGGGCCCCGCCGATGTCGGTGCCGCATCTCGACAAGCGGGTCGTCGACGGCCAAGCCTCGCTGATGTTCGGTCCGTACGCCACCTTCAGCACGAGGCTCCTCGAGCGCGGCAGGCTCACCGACCTGTTCACGACCATCCGGTTCCGAAACGTCGCGGTGCTGGTGGCGGTCGGAATCCAGAACCTGCCGCTCGTGCGCTATCTCATCGCCGAGCTGTTCGCCTCGCGCCGACACAAGTTCAGTCAGTTGAGACGCTTCTGTCCCGGGGCCGATCCGGCGGACTGGAGTGTGCTGCAGGCCGGCCAGCGCGCCCAGCTGGTCAAACCGGATCGGCGCAGGATCGGAGTGCTGACCTTCGGGACGGAGGTCGTCGTCGGTGCGGACGGAACCATCGCCGGTCTGCTCGGTGCCTCGCCGGGCGCTTCGGTCGCACCGCCGCTCATGGCAGACGTCCTCGACAAGTGCTTCCCGGAGAAGCGCGCGGAGTGGGAACCGTTGCTGCGCAGGCTCATGCCGGGTCTCGGTGCGGCCGGTGAGCGTGACCAGCAGGTGGTCGACCGCAACCTCGAACGCACGGGGTGCTCGCTGCGTCTGTTGCGGCGATCGGAATGACGATTGCCTGCCGATCTTCATGCCGACGCGTTATCCGGAGTCCCGAACGCCGTGCGCTCAACGGGATGACGCGTGCACCGGCGTCAGACGTCCAGTAGGCGTTGTGCTCTGCGTTCGTCGAGGCCGCCGCGCCACCCTGCGAGGGGGACCGGTATGTCGGAGCGCGGGCCGCTCTGGACGGAGTGGTAGGCGGCGTGCCGCTCGGTGTTGCCGATGAACCGGTCCCACATCGGGGCAAGGACGGGGCTGGGCAGAACGCCGATCTCGGAGAGCCCGATGAGGATGCCGTACCGCCGGTACTTGTCTGTGCCGGGAACGATCTTCGCCCGCGCAACGGCCTTCTCCAGTTCGCTGGGCCGTGTTCCCGGGGGCTGCGCGCGGATGACGTCCAACAGTGCGCGGACCCGTTCCCTGTCCTCTTCGTTCGGCAGCGGCAGCCCCTCCGCGACTGCGGCTTCCAGATCGGGTAGGTACTTCTCGGGCAGTTCGTTCCATGACCAACCGAGCGCGAACCGCAACAAGGTCTCCGTGACGTCGACGTCGTATCCCGCGTCGTGCAGCGGGTCGAGGCCGCAGTCCGGGATTCCGCCGGTGCCCTTGGGTGCGGTGTCGAGGAACTGTGCCCAACCGTAGGAGATCACCGTCTGGCGGCCACGTGGTGCGCTTCCCAGCCCCGCGACGAAGGCCGCGAGCACCGCGTCGGGATCGAGGGAGTCGGCCGCCGCGGTCGTGCGCTCGACGATCTCTGACGGGGTCCACCGCTCCGTCGCATGCACGGGCCACCCCAATCTCGCCGCAGCGACCACATCCTCGGGATCACGCGACGGGTCGGCGCCTTTGACCGTCCCGGCACGGGTGATCCGGTACCCGTAGCAGCGCAGCAACGGTTCCAGCTCTGCTCCCCGAGGGATGCGACGCGGTGCGGCAATCACCTCGTGAGCCTAACGCGTCCGCACGCCGGTCAGCGGATCAGTGCGAAACCGACACGAACTGTCATGTCTACCAATCCATAACCCGGTACTCCGCGAGAACGGACGGGATCATCCGTGTGTCGATGGATCACCACGGACGACAGCGATCGGGTCCGTGGGTGTCAATCCGGCGAGGTCGTATCGGCGAACAGATTCTCGACTTCGTCCAGGTCCAGCCCCGTCGCCTCGGCGATCTCGTCCAACGGGTGACCGGCCCTGCACAGCTCGGCCGCGCGGACACGTGGACCGACGAGCCAGCCGAGCCGAACCAGCAACTGCTCCGCCCCATGTCGGAGTTCGGCCCGCTGGTTCCGGGACCATGGTGCGGACCGGGACAGGGACGCTTTTCCGATCCGTTCGCGGAGCAATTCGCCGAGTGCCTCGCGCTGTTGCGCCGTGGTGAGTCCGTCCACCGCTTCTTCCGTCACACACAGGTCGACGAGCAGCGCGGGCTCGGAGCGCTCGAAGCGCGTGAAGGACCGCCGGCCGACGTCCGCGGGCAGGCATCTCAGGCAGAGGACGAGGGTCCCGGCGACCGCTGGCGTGGCAACGGCGAAGGCATCTCCTGCCTCCTGCAGCTCGTTCGCCAGCGCGTACAGGTCCCCGATCGTGCCGGTGTCCGACGTGACGACGAGTTCCATCCGCCCGACGCTACCGGCGTGAGGTGGGTGTGCGTTCAGGCGTCGAGCGGATAGAACTAGTGTTCCGGCCAATGGCTTCGGGTCAGGTCCGCTTGCGGCTCGCGATCTCGTCAGAGAGCTGCTGCACGTGGGCGGGGTCCGCGTCCCGGGCAAGGGCGACGTAGTGGTCCATGACGGCCGGCCGGTAGCGCACGGGCAACGTCTGTCCTGGGGCGAGTCGGGTGAGCTCGGTGATCGTGAGGGCTTCGTCTGCGATGCCGCGGAACGAGATGCCGTCGGCGGTCTCCACGTCGAACATCAGGACCACGCGTGGATTGCTGTTGACCTCCCGCCAGTCGACGAGAACGCCGAGCGCAAGCGCGCCCGTACGCAGTTCCGCATTGCGCTTCGATGCCTCACTGCTCATGAGCGGGTTCGGGGCGACGCCCGGGAAGTCGGGCCCGACGCCGAGCGATTCCGGACTCAGGTCGGGCCTGAGCTGCTCCATCAGATCGTTGAGCTTCTTCGAATCGAACGTCCTGTCGAACATCCTGCCGACCATCCTGCCGAACATCCTGATCCCTCCCTCACACCGGTGCCGGAATCTCGGCCTGGCGCTTCGCCCTCACTGCGATTGCAAGTCGCGGCCATTCCCGACCTCCGTCGCATCGCCCCGTCCCGATGGGAGCATCCCACCTGAACCCTGCCTATTTGTCAGACACGCCCCAGGCGGAATCACGGCGCCGGAGGAACATGTCCAGTGCGGCTCCGACATTCTCGCGCACGAAGCCCTCCTGCTCCGCTGCGATCATGGAGCGCATCGTCTCGAGTTCGCGCTCGGCGCCGGGCAGGTCGAACACCGCGCAACCAGCGGCGTTGCGGACATCCCAATCGTCGTCTGTCCGGGCTAGGTGGATCAGCGCTGTGCGGCATCTCTCGGCAAGGGAATCGTCATCGATCTGAAGGATCTCGAAGACCCGCACCGCTTCGATCCTCACCAAGTCGTCCTCTGACACATCGGCCGCAACCGCGAGCAGGAATGAGGCCAGCAAGGGTCCGTCGTCATCCTCGGGAACCAAGGATCGTAGTGCGGAGAAACGCCTGTCCGCGCTCCACTGCGCGAAGTTGGCGATCACTTCACGGACGGCCACCGATTCGGAACCCATGAGGCTCCACACTACCGAATCCGATCAGTTCGACTTCACCTCCAAGACAAGCGCCGCGCACCCCGGAATGGTCGATTCACCAACCCTTGACCGCAGTCCCGTCCCACCGTGGATCGGCCAACAGTTCCGGTGCCGGACCGACGAAGGCGCGCGCGGCGTCGGTGTCTCCGGTGAGGGTGAAGCGCAGCCACGCGGTGAGGTACCCGCGGAATCCACCTCCGTCGGTGGGCCAGTTGTGCCCCACCCCCAGCAGGCGGCCGCGGGCCGCGGGCCCCGGGCTCACGGCGTGGTAGGCGGCCTGCGGTATGGCCGTCGAGACCGGATCCTCGGCCCCTGTCAGGTAGAACACCGGACCTGTCAGCCGAGCCACGTCGATCACGTCGACGGGCCGAGTGGCCCACCAGGGGTCGGGCAGGTCGAGTACGGCGGTGGAGGTGATGAGTCCGCCGGAGTCGGTGCTGGCATTGATCGATCCCCCGGCGCCCTGCGAATGTCCGACGGCGGCGACATGAGCGACGTCGATGCGATCGTGAAAGATGCTCTCCGGATTTTCGTTCTGTGCCAGGACGTAGCGCGCTGCAGCCAGGATCTCGGTCCCGTCTCCAGTGACGCTGCTGTCGGCGACCACGACGACGAAGCCCCAGGAGGCCAGGTGGCGTAGCAACTCCTCGTACTGCTCGTACGTCGCGTAACTTCCGTTGCCGAAGGTGACCACGGGATGGCGGTCGGGACTGGTGGCGATGTCGGCGGGATGGAACACCTGATATCCGGGCACCGCCACCGAGGTGACGGCGTGGGTGCCGGTGGCCGCGTAGCGCTCGCTGACGGATTGCCGTTCCGGAGCAGCGGGAGTCGCCGCCGCGGGATCTGCCGCGGGAGCAGTGGGAACTGATGCGAGGGCCGGTGCCGAGATTCCGGACGCCATCGGCATCGCGATCATCGCGGCGAGGAGCAGTGTCCGGGTGCGTCGGGTGGCGGGGGGCAGAGGTCGTCGTAACGTCACGAGCCCACCCTAGGGACTGCCGGACGAACCGGCGACAGGTTGGGTCACGCAGCCCGCGCGGCTGGCGCGGTCATGCGATTCAACGGGGCGCTACGGCGCCGGACGGTTCTCCCGGATACCCGGCTCTCACAACCCTGCCCGGCGCCGGCATGTGGACAGTCCCCTGACCGTCACCAGTCGGAGCGCGGTCTTCGCGACACGGCCGGTGGCAGCTGTGGTTCGGTCTGGACCGGGACAGGGCGTCGGGGGGACGATGGCGCTATGCCGCGTCCCGCGTTCTGGTCCCTTGCGCTCGAGGACATTCCCCGTCCGGACTTCGTCGACGTGGTCGCGGCGCCACTACCGCTCGGCGCCACCGACGATCCGCGGGTGTGGGCCGCGGCGGTGTTCGCAGGCGGATCGACCCCGGTGTGGATTCGTATCGCCATGGCGGTCCGCCAGTTGGTAGTCCCGCTGATCGGCGTGCCCCGCGCGGGCCGCGTCGTCTTCGTTGTGTCGTGCGTGCAGGACGGTGAGGCGTTGATCTCCGTCGACGACCGACACCTCGACTTCCGGGCAGGTGTCGCGGTCGACACCGGGACGCGACTCGTCCGCCTGACGACGGTTGTGCGGCTGAAGGGCTGGCGCGGCCGCGTCTACTTCGCGCCCGTCAGCGTCGTCCACCCGGTGGTCGTGCGGTCGATGCTGCGCCGGGCGTGCAGCAGGCTCACACCGCGCTGGTTCAGAGAGCTGTCGTTCGAAATCTTCTGCAGCAGAATGGTTTCGAGATCGACGGCGTCGCGTCCAGCGCGTCCACGCGGTGCAACCTCTGTCCGGACCACGGTGGACGGTTCTACTGAAAGTCAGCTGCCGATGATCACGCCGTGGCCGATCCGGCCGCCCCGTGCCGGCACTTCTGTTCGTCATCGGGGATGATGACGACGGTCGATTCCTGCTGCGGGTTGCGGCGCGTCACCGCCGCGACACCGACCAGCTCGCCGACCACTTAGGGGTTCGACCGACACTGCGCGCTTAGACTCGGCTCGTCGCCCGATCCGACCACAGACAGGAAGCGGCCGTGGCCAACCGCGCGTATCTCTACACCACTCCCTTTTGCCCTCAGGAAGATCCGGCAGCTGCACGCGTTCATCGCCTCGCCGGCATCTCCGAGTGGTCGTACGCGATACCGTTGGTCCCACGGATCCTCGTCTCCGTGGACCCCCGTGCCCGCCAGTCGATGATCTGGGACGACACCCCCGACCTGATCGCAGTCACGGCCCGCTGCGGCCCAGGCATTGCCCGGCTCGACGGCTTCCTCGGCCGCATCGACCACCCCGGCCTCGGCACGATGGCTGAGGATGCGCTGCGGTTCCTGCGCAGCCACACCGAACCCGACCACCATTTCGTCCTCGAATGTGGCGAGGTCTTCGACATGGACGACGAGCCGTTCGCTGACCAGGGCCGGACATTGATGGCTGGGCTGGCGGACATCGACACAGAGATGGAGGCGGCGTTGGTCAGGCTCGCACCCGCCAAGCCGAACTTCTGGCAGCGGGTGTTCACGCCGTCGCAGGAGAGTAGCGAGGAACCCCTCCGCGAGCTCGGTCTCGGCTACTGGTCCGACACGCTGTACATCGAGCTCGACGGCCCGCGATAGGCGTGACCGCGCGTCGGTGCCGATTGGGGTGCGTCTCCTGCAGGCGGTCGCCGCGACTCGGGAGTCGCAGTCGGGTGCGGCCACCGAAGACTCGTAGGAGGGCGTGTGCGAATACGCCTTTGCTGCACGGATGGAGCGACATGGATGCCGTGATGGGCGAGGCGTCTTTGGGACCGGGCGCGGATGCTCGGTCCGGCGACGCCCTTCGGGTACGTCCCGCCTACGCCATGCCTCGCAGGTGGCCCGAAGGGCTGTAGTCGATCTTCCAGTCCGTGTACACGCCGAGCATCCCGTCTCGCAAACACCGCAGCCCGATGCTCACCCAGCGCACGTCGTCGCTCCCGCCGCCGACCGGGGCGAAGCCGACCGCGACGGCGAACTCGTCCCCGCCACAAGGGCATTCGCACTGGGACGGTTCGGCCTCGGGCCAGTGGTCCACGCTGTCGGCGATCAGGACGGCATCGTCGCAGGCCACGCAGAGACGTTCGGCACAACCCGCCTCGTCGTCTACGCCGATCGCGAAGGCTCGTCCGCCGCATTTCGCGCACACCGACTCGGTGACGGTGTCGACGGCGTAACCACCGGCGCGGTACTCCTTCACATACGCGGCGAGGGCGGCGAAATCCATGCCGTGCCCCGGTCCCTGCGTTTCCTTCAATGTCACGCAAGTCATTGTGCACGCCGGGTACGACGGATCACTCGGGTAACCGGGATCGAGGTGGTGGACGGCTTTCGGCCGGATTCATGGTTTGCAGACTCAGGTCGTTGTGGATGACAGATCCCCGCCGTCCTGACCTGGGGATCGACAACCACGGTGACGAGAGCCCCTGCTGAAGGTCCTCGCCATAGACGGCAATTGTTCGCCGGCCTGACGTGCCAATCACGCAGGCGGCGGTATACGGAATGGTTCGAAGACCGCTAGGAACCGGACGGCGGGTGGGGGAAGGAGTAGGCCGATGAACACGAGGATGCAGACGGTGGGGATCGTGTGGACCGAGGTCTCGCATCACCGGGCGACGGTGAACGTGGCTCTCCCGGCCTCGACCTGGAGGGTGTGGATCTGGCGCGGCCCTGTCCGACGCAGGGTTCACAGGCGTCGAGCGTGAGGGGATCGCGGTCCGTCCCGTCGAGCACGACGCGGCGGCCCTGCTGTTCGACCAGACCTGATGCAGGAGGGGCGGCTCGTCGGAAGCGGGCCGGTCCCGTTGTCAGTCTCACCGATCGCGTTCGCGCGGTGCGGCTCGGCCCTCACACCCTTTCGGGTGTGGGGGCTGATTCATTGCCTTGACCAGGGGAGGCGAGATGTCCCGGGTGGGTCTTAGGGTGCGCCGGAGAGGCTGTAGGTGATGTAGTGGTCGCCCCATTTGAGGTAGGCGCTGGTGGTGGCTTGGCCTCGGATGGTGTCGTTCTGGAATTGGTAGACGGGGTGGCGGGGCCAGAGGTTGCTGACGTGTTCGAGGGTGTAGTACTCGCGGTGGCTGGGTGGGTGTCGCTGGTGGATCTCTTCACGAGTGAGTGGGGGAAGGTTGCCGAGTTGGTAGGTCCTGCCGAGGGATTCGAGGCGTTCGGGTGGGGTGAAGATGTTGAGGCTGTGGTGGACGAACATCGTGTAGAGGATCCCGGCGGCGAGCACTGCGGCGAGGGCGCGGGCGCCGTATCGGATTGCGCGGTGCAGGGTTGTGGGCATGATGGCACGGTATATCGTTCGTGACCTGGGCAGATGACGTGTTCCGCCCGGGCCGGCACGACGTGAGGGGGGTTCGCGTGAGGGGAGCGTCGTGGCTGCCGGCGGTTCTAGCGGCGGCCGGTGTGGTGTTCGTGCTGGTCGGGTTCGGTGCCTTGTCATTCCTCGGTGTCGGAAGTTCAGCGACCGATCTTTGTGTCAGTGTCCACGACTCGGTCAGCGACGGGGGTCCTGTCTATAAGGCAACGCGTTCGTGGCTGCCTGTGGTCGGCGCGAGCTGTACGTATGCCCATACCAACGATGTTCACGTTCAGCACTTCGTGTTTGACTGGCCGGCTTCGGTCACTGCTCTCGCGGGCTGGGCTTTGGTAGCGATCTCCGCGGTGTGGGCTCACCGTCGGGCAAGCCACCGATGAACATGTGGGAGCCGGCCGGTACCGGCCGCACGCCGCCCAGGCCCGGGCCGCAGCCGGCCGGCCGCGGCCGAAGACCCGCAAGCTCGCCGCGCAGCCAGCGCTACGGCAGGTGGTGCAGGAATATCTGAACGTCAGGTGGAGTCCGGAACAGATAATGCGCAGGCTGCGCCGGGACTTCCCCGACCATCCGGAGATGCACGTGTGCCACGAAATGATCTATCCGGCCCTCTACCAGCAGGGCCATGGCGAACTGCACCGCGAGGTCGCTCGAGTCCTGCGTACTGGACGGACGATTCGCCGGCGGCGCCGCGGGCCGCAGCGGGTGCAGCGGATGGCGGCCCCCATGGTCCTGATCAGCGAGCGCCCCGCCGAGGTCGACGACCGGGCCGTGCCCGGGCATTGGCAAGGGGATCTGATCGTCGGGAAGAACAACCAGTCCGCGATCGGCACCCTCGTCGAACGCTCCACCCGCCACGTGATGCTCGTCCACCTGCCCCACGGCCGTACCGCCGACCGGGTCCGGGACGCAATCGCCGGGACCATCGGGCATCTGCCGGCGCACTTGAAGCGGTCGGTGACGTGGGACCAGGGCTCCGAGACGAACCTGCACCATGAATTCACCGCCGCCACCGACATTCCCGTCTACTTCTGTGATCCTCGTTCGCCCTGGCAGCGCGGGACGAGCGAGAACACGAACGGGCGACTGCGCCAGTACTTCCCGAAAGGAACTAGCCTGGAAGGTCACTCCCGCGCGCATCTCGACGCTGTCACTACCGAACTCAACAACCGCCCACGTAGAACGCTCGGCTGGGACACCCCAGCCGAGCGTTTCGCTACTGTCGTCGCGGCTAGCAGACAAACCTGTTCAGCGGCAGGATCGGTGTACCGACCCGACGCGGAAGGGCTTCCGATCGTGGAAGTGTCAGGCGTCGCGCTTGTTCACCACGACCAGACTTGTGCCGAAGACGACCGCCACGAACGCCGCGAAGTACACCAGCGCGCCCCACGGACCCCAGTGGAAGTCGAACTGCCCGCCGTTCTGCTGTCCGAGGAAGTATGTGGCGTTGTTGAACGGACCGAACTCGCCGATGTACTTGCCCACCTTCGGAATCACCGTCGCCATGCTCTCGATCACCAGCGGCCACAGCAACACCAGCGAGATGGCACCCGCCGACTGGCGGATCAACGTGCCCACACCCACCGCGAAGACCGCGACCAGTGCGAAGTAGATCGGCACACCGAGGACGATGCGGGCGTTGTCGCCGTCACCGAGCGGGATGGTCAGGCCCGAAGCGGCCTGGCCGAGATAGAACGCCGCGAGGGCGACGACCAGGCCGAGGACAGCCGCAAATCCCGACAACAGCAGCGCCTTGCCTGCGATCACCGCCGAACGATTCGGGCTGGCCAGGAACGAGGTGCGGATGACACCGAAGCGGTACTCGGTGGTGACCGCGAGCGCCGCCATGATCATCACCAGCATCGCTCCGAACTGCACCGCGCCCATCTGGGTCACTGCGGCGGTGTAGTTGTAGGGGTTGGCGAACCCCGCGCCGTACTGCGACTTCATCGCAGCGCCGACCACCACGGCAAGGCCGATACTGACGACCACCGCGATCAGCGTGCACCACATCGGTGACTTGGTGGATGTCAGCTTGATGCGTTCTGCATTCAACACGCTCATCGGAGCGCACCTCCCATGTTCTGCGCAGCGTCGACGGGCTGTCCGGCGACCTGAGCGTGG
>NZ_QQAT01000034.1:0-39313 GCF_003350365.1 Rhodococcus sp. AG1013 | reverse complement strand
CATCGTGTAGATAAACTCAGCCACCAGCACTCCTCGTTTTGAATCCCGTCCATGCAGGTCAGCCCATACGGCGACCCGCTACGCGAGTGCCAGCCTACCGGCCCCGTCCCGCACTGGTCCCGCACCGCCAGCGGACAACAGGGCGACAGCATCGACAGCCTTCCGCGCTCGGTCGTCATCTCCGGGCCACAGATGCGCGTACACCTCGAGCGTGATCGCCGGGGATGCGTGGCCCAGATACTCGGCAACCATCGTCACCGACGCACCGGCTGCGATCAGGGTGGAGGCGTAGAAGTGCCGAAGGCTCTTGAATGTCACGTGTGAATCCAGGCCGAGGTGCTCACGCAAGCGCAGGAAGGCGTTCGATGTCGTCCCTGCGGTCCACATCAGGCCACGGGCGGACCGGAATACGCTCTCGGACTGGTCGCCAACGGGGAACTCACGCAACTCCTCGGACAGCAGGTCAAGAACATCGTTGCCAAACGGCACGACTCGGCGCGACGCCCTGGTCTTGAGCGGCCGGCGCCCATCCGTCGCCAATAAGCCAGCCTGCTCAAGTACCGCAACTTCGCGTCGGAGGAAGTCGACAGATCGCACCCGCAACCCGGCGAGCTCGCCAGGCCGGAGGCCAGTGCCCGCGGCGGTGAGGATCATCCGCGCCAGGGTTGGCGATGCCCGGACCCCCTTGCCCGGCTTCGCGCCCTTAATCCCATCGCGGGCCGCTTCTGCGAGCGCCCGGACTTCACCGACGGTGACGAGCTCGGATCGAGAGATGCTCTGTGGGGGCTTCGGCGGCCGGGGGATCCGCGGAGTCTTGGCGATCATCCCCTCTTCGACGGCTAGATGAAGCGCTCCCGAGAGCTGGGCACACAGAGTGCGGATAGTGCTGACAGTCACTGGCCGGTTCTCTGCCCACGGCCGACCGGCGCCCAGCTCTGACACCCACTCATTGATGTGTGGCGTACGGAGTTGCGCTACGGGAATTCCATCCAGCCTGCCGAGCTGCTGCGTGAGGTAGTGACGGTTCGCCCGGGTCCCCTCCTTGCCGGCGAGCTTCTCCCACCTCTGGGCGACCTCCCCGACCGTAACTCGCCCCATGTCTGGGTCGATCCACTCGCCGCGCCGCATCTCCTGCTCGCGATCGCCAACCCAGTCCTTGGCGGCACCCTTGGTGTCGAAGGTCTTCGAGCGCTCCTTGCCGTCCGGACCGCGGTAGCGGCCGACCCAGCGGATTTGCCCGCCACGCTCACGCTTCTGGACGGTCAAGATTTCATCCCCTTTGTCTCGATCCAGTAACCCAACCGACTGTTTGCTCTACGGTGTCGGTGACAAGGCTTACAGTGTCCGAACGATTCGCACATACGTTCGAAGGGGCCATTAATGCACACCACTCCCTCAGCCGATGACATCCCGATTGAGTCGACCGGCATCACCGCGACCGAACTCCTCCTTCGTGCGCTCGAACTTGGCATCCGTGTTTCACAGCTGCTTACCCTCTAGCGAGTCCTGAACGGCCTGAAGTAGCCCGGCCGCAGTGACGCCAAGCACTGAAGCGATAGCCATTAGCTCAGTGATCTCGACATCGCGTTCGCCCGCTTCGATCCGCCCCAGGGTTGCGCGACTAAAGCCCGCGCGCTCGCGCAGCTCGGCCTGGCTCATCCCCCGACGTCCACGCAAAGCTCGAATCTCGCCGGCGATCGCCGCGCGTACTTCGTCAGCTTTAAACGTACGTCCATCCGTATCCATACGGAGCACTTTAGCTCAGACCTGAGGCTACGCGAAAAGAAACTTACGGGTCCGTTACTGAATCGATACAGATGACACGGCTGTAATTTCGCGTTGCGGAGGACTCAGTTCTGAGGCATAGTTCTCGATATGAAAGCCGACTCGCCAGATCTGAGTTGCGGAAAGGACATCGACCTCCGCATCTCCAACCACGTCAGACTCCAGCTCCGGATCGCAGATATTCCACAGGTAGAGGTGCAGCGCGCACTCGGCCATTCCAGATCCACATCGCGCAGGCGACTCCACGGAGAACGCCCGATCACAGGGTCGGACCTAGTGCGGATCGCTCGCCTCACTGGCACGACCGTCACCAACCTCTTCCCTGAAGAGCTCCGCGCCTAGGAGCACTCGGCCTACTTCTGGCCACCGCACCAAATCTCCACGCCACGCCAACACGTGGCGCGTCCTTTCACACCTTCATAGCGTGATTCAGCCTGGTGAGCGCGACAGCTCATACACCTGCCATTGGTTTCAAAGGTGCCCAACTTGCCGTATTCCATGCGGCGGAGGCAACGCTGCCGACCGATGCCACCAGGCCCATTCCCGCCCACTCGTTCATGGGGCGGATGAGAAGCGAAGGCCGCCAACAGGTACCAGCTGCCGGCGGCCGATGTCCAACCAATGCGAAAGGAGGTAGACGTGAACCACTCTACCGAACTCGTTCCATTCACCTACGAGAGCGAGCGCGTGCGCGTGCTCGACATCGACGGCGAGCCTTGGTTCGTCGCGTCCGATCTACTCGCACTACTCGGCCTCAGCCGCTCGTCGCTCGCCAGTCTCGACGAGGACGAGAAGGGCGTACACAGTCTGAACACCCTTGGCGGGCAGCAACTCGGCACCATCATCAACGAGCCGGGCATGTACTCGCTCATCCTCCGTAGCCGGAAGGCGGAGGCGAAGGCGATCAAGCGGTGGCTCACCCACGACGTCCTACCCGCCATCCGGCAGACCGGTAGCTACGGCGCCGTGCCGGCGCTCACCGGGCCCGAGCTCCTCGCCCGGGCCGTGCTCGAGGCGGCCGACACGATCAAGAAGCTCGACGCCAAGGTCGCTGAACTCGCGCCCAAGGCCGAGCTCGCAGACGCCTACCTCACAGCCGACGCAGGCAGTCGACTTGTCGGTGAGGCCGCGAAGATCCTCGGCATGAAGGAGAAGGAGCTCCGGGCCTTCCTCCTCGCTGAGAAGCTGATCTTCATTCGTCACGCAGCGTGCGGCAACGTGCAGTACGACTACTACGCAGAGTTCGCGCTGCACTTCGAGGCGCGCGAGACGGTCGTCAATCACACGTGGGGCTCGTGCAACCACTACACGCTCCGCATCACACCTCGCGGAATCGACCTGATCCGCAAGCGGATCCGGCGAGCGGAGGCGGCATGACTACCTCGGCGCTTCGCCCAGCGCTCACTGCGGTCGACATCGGCGAGCGGCTGTCGCTGAACCGCACCTCGGTCTACCGGCTGTTCAGCCGCAAGAACCACCCACTCCCCCATGTTCGCACTGGCGACACGGGCGTCCGTGTTCAGGCGGACACCTTCGAGCGCTGGCTCCGCGAAGAGGAGCAGATGAGCGTCGGGGCAACGACTTCACGGAGGCGAGCATGACCACCACTGACGCCCAGGTCCAGGCCGCGAAGCTCGCCTACCACCGCGCTGCCGCCGACGTGCACCTCGCGAAGGCCCGCAAGATCGAGGCCGACATGAAGGCCGCGCAGGACGTGCGCGACCTCGCACTGCGCCGCAGCCTGAAGGCCACCTAGACCCCGGCGGTGACGGACCCGCCCACACCGTGTGTGGAGCTCCTGTTACGCGGCCCAGATGACCGCGCCCCGTCACCGCCGGCCACCAACTTCCCGACGCGAGACCCCCGGGTCATCGCGCGACCGACTACACACTTTTGGAGCCTGAGATGAAGCTCTTCAATCGAACTCGCCCGGTCACTCCGGTCGACGTCCTGGCGCCCGTCGCGCCGTCCGACACCCCGATCTTCGCGCGCCTCGCGGCCGAGTCGCCGCTGCCGACGTGGGACGACGCCGAGGCGGTGGCGGCATGAGCGCCATCGAACAGAGCGGGGAGCTCGCGCAAGCCATCGCCGCGCACGCCGTCGAATGCATCGGACCGAACGGAACCGTCCTGCAGGTCCACGAAGAGGACGCGTCACTAGTGCGGGCCACATTCATCGCCAGGCTTGCCGAGGCGGCTACCAAGATCGCGAACGGGGAGCCCCTATGACCCACACCGGCACATACGACTTCGCACCCGAGACGGCGCAGCTGGACGACCAGATCATCGCGACTGTCGACGAGTTCCGCCGCGAATGCCGCTGCGGGCAGTGGGATCGCACCGTCGCCCTCTTCTGGGCGGTCACTCTCGGCGTCACCATCGGCACCACCTCTTGGTGGGGATTGGTCGGTGCAGCATGACCGACCCGATCGCCAGCCTCCGCTACACCAACCCGACCGACCCGGCGCTGTTCGACCCGCTCGCCGATCCGGCTGACGCGTGGGACCGCGCACGGGACGCGCACATCGACCGACAGATTGAGGTGACCCAATGATCGTGTGGGACTGCATGACCTGCAGCTCGGTGCGGATGGCGCCGTGCGGGTCCGCCTGCATCGAGAGCGGGCACCACAGCCTGCAGGACTTCCGCAAGGTTCGCATCGAGCAGGAGAAGCAACGCATCGAGCAGGCCAGGGCCGACCGCGAGGCTGACCCGTTCCACCAGCTCGCGAACGCCATCGAGCGAGGTGCGTCATGACCCGAAAAACCCGCGTCATCGTGGACGCCTCGCAGATCTGGTTCCTGGCCCCCGGTGCCCGCTTCCGTGAGCTCGGTGCACTCGGCCGGACGTTCACCGTCGGCGCCCGAGAGGGCCAGCTCTGGCTCGGCGAGACGCCCTGCCGGGTTGAGGCCGTCGAGTTGCCGGTGGTGATCGCGTGATCGACATCCGCGACGGATTCACCCAACTAACCGCGATCGGCACACTCGCCGGCTGGCCCCGCAGCGGTCGCGTCGTGCGCCTTCAACTGGCCGACGACCGAACCGAACTCGCAATCGAACTCACCGGGGACCAGCTGCAGCAGATCGCAGCGCTCCTCGACGACCCCAAGGACGACGAATGAGCAGCCCAACCCTGACCGAACTCCCAAGCCTCGTGCAAGGCACGGACGAGTGGCACGACCAACGCCGAGGAATCGTCACAGCATCAGTCGTCGGCAACCTCATCGCGACCCGATCGTTGTCGGCAATCGACTACGACTGCCCTTCCTGTGACGCGCAGGCCAATGACCCGTGCCGCAGCAAGGTGAAGGCTGGCGCGACGATCAAGACGCTGCACTCGGAGCGCGCCGAGGTCGCACGTCGCAGTCGCTCGAGCATCGTGTTCGAGACTGCCAGCAACGACACATCCCGCAGCGTCACAGCGCTTCTCGTGGCGGAACGCATCACCAACTGGACCGATCCGACCTACATCAGCGACGACATGCTGCGTGGCATCGAGGACGAGCCCCGGGCCCGCGACATCTACGCCGAACACTTCGCGCCCGTCCGGGAAACCGGGATCATGATCCGCGACGACAACGGCGTCCGGATCGGGTACTCACCCGACGGTCTGGTCGGCGATGACGGACTGATCGAGGTCAAGTCACGCCGGCAGAAGAAGCAGGTCGAAACTGTCATCTCCGGTCACCCGCCGGCCGAGAACATGGCGCAGTTGCAGTGCGGGCTACTGGTGTCCGGTCGCAAGTGGATCGACTACATCAGCTACTCCGGCGGCATGCACCTGTGGGTCAAGCGCGTCTACCCGGATCAACGCTGGTTCGACGCCATCACCGCCGCGGTCCACGCCTTCGAGGAGAACGCCGCCGAGATGATCCGCCTCTACGAAGAGTCGGTCGTCGGACTTCCCCTCACTGAACGAATCATCGAAATGGAAATGGTGGTCTGACGATGGACGTCAAGACAGCGCGCGCCGCAATCGAGGCCATCCTTGCCTCGATCCCGGACGAAGAGCTACCCGAGTTCGATCGAGTCGAGTACGGCCAGGACGGGATGCCGACCGTCTGGTGGGGCGGCCGAGGCTGCTGCCTTGGAAGCGCCAAGAGCGGGGGGAAGCGCGACCCGCTGGTCTATCGCTCGAGGGGTTCCTGGGACGCCATTGAAGCCGAGATGACCTACCGCGCAGACAAGCGACTTCACGACAACGGCGACAATCCCCGAGGGATCCGCCTTGCAGGGAAGGAATCCTGACGATGGATCTCACAGAATCGATCGCGCCAAGGTCCGATCAGCTCAACGCAGAGGACCTCCTCAGTGGCCCGCGCACCGTCACCGTCGAGAAGGTCACCAAGGGCTCGGCCGAGCAGCCGGTCAACGTCCATCTCGTCGAGTTCCCTGGCAGGCCGTTCCGCCCCAGCAAGACGGTGCGGCGCATCCTCGTCGCGGCATGGGGCGCGGAGGCGTCGGCCTATGTGGGCAGAAGGATGTCCCTGTACCGCGACCCCGCGGTGAGGTTCGGCGGCCAGGACGTCGGCGGGATACGCGTCAGTCATCTGTCCCACATCGACAAGCGCCTCACCCTGGCACTCACCGTCACCCGAGGGAAGCGCGCGCCGTACATCGTGGAGCCAATGCCTGCTGCGCCGCAGGGTGACTCGAAGCCCGAGGTGCAGGTCGACGCCGACTCGCTGCTTGCGGCCGTCGAGAAGGCACCGGACGTCGAGTCCCTGCGTGAGATGTGGAAGCAGGCCGCCGCGCTCGCCGAGGACGAGTGCGCCACCGTCCGCGCGGTGATCGAGGGCCGTCTCGCCGATCTGCAGGCCGGTGATCCCCAGTGACCGCCTGGCGAGACCGGGCAGCGTGCCTCGATCACGACCCGGAACTCTGGTTCGCAGACTCGCGCCGGCCACTCGACCGCGAGCGCGCCAAGCAGATCTGCCTCAGCTGCCCCGTCATCGCCCAGTGCGGACAGTGGGCCACTGAATCGGGTCAGCAGCACGGCATCTGGGCGGCCACTGACCGCACGCCGCCGGCGTCCCCCGACACTCACTGCAAGAACGGGCACGAGTGGACCGAGGCGACGACGTACTGGAACCGGCAGCCCGGCAACCGGAAGCCGACACGAACCTGCCGAATGTGCCGCCTGGAAAACGACCGGGAGCGGCGAATCGAACGTGCAGGCCGCGTCACAGAGCTTGCCCGCCTGGGGCTGTCGAACTCAGAGATCGCCGACCGGCTCCGCATCTCCATGCGGCACGTCAACCGATTGAAGGCCTCCGCATGACCCGCGCCCAGCTCTCCGCCTTCGCCCTCGCCGTCGGTGTCACGGCGGCGGGGGTGGCGGTGGCAATCACCCTGGCCGCCGGCGAGATCGTCGCGGCCGCAGACCCGAGGCGGTGGAGATCTGATGCGTGACCGCTGGATGGACCCCGAACTGATCGCCGCCAAGCACGCACCGCACGTCTTCCAGCCCCGCACCAACCTCCCCGACCCGTGGGGATGGCCCGCACGCGGCATCCCCAACCCCGACAAGGAGACCCGCAATGCCTGACTACGATTCCGAAATCGAGTCACGCCTCAACATCGCCAAGGCTGAGCTCGCAGAGGCGCGAACTGAACTGGCCGAGAACGTGGGTGTGATGAACGCACTCCGCAGGCAGCGCGACGAAGCTGAAGCGGCCATCGAACGCGTGCAGGCTCTGGCCGAGCGATTCGAGAACCATGTCGGCCTGATGTCCGGCGAACCTGATCCGGTCGCCCGCGCCTTCGCTATCGAGGTCCGTGCCGCGCTGGCGGGTGAGCGATGACCGACACGATCACTGTCACGTTCGACCGCATCGGACGCATGAAGAACCCTCCCGCACTGCAGATCCCGTTCGCCGACGTCGCGATGCCCGAGGCCGACGACTTCGACGCCCTGTGGCCCGGCGACCGCACCAACTGGCAGGTCGTGGTCGAGCTGATCGACGACCACGTCCGCCCGATGATCCGCTCGAGCTACCCGGAGATCACGCTGACCGGCGACCTCGCCCGCATCCACGGCTGGATCGTCGTCGGCATGTGCGGCAACGGCGGCACCTTCACCATCACCCACCCGGACCAGGAGAACGCTCGATGACCGACACGATCAACACGTACGGCGACCCGCGAGCCGATGCACCACACGAGTGGCAGCGGCCGGCGTTCACGGCGGATGAGTACCGCACCGCAGCGAAGGTGAACGCCCGGATGGGGTGGTCGATGACGGCCGAGCGTCTCGAGAGGGAGGCCGCCCGTTTGGAGGCTGAGTCTGCCCGCGACGAGTACGTAGAGACGCTCGTGCGGGTGGACTACGAGGCGGCGCGGATCCGTGGTGAGCAGGCCGGGCAGTCGTGGACTCCGTGGGATGAACTACCGGATCTCCAGGCGGAGATCATGATCGCCGGCCTCCGCGCTGTCCTGGCTCGGCTTGCGGCTGATGGGCGTCTACTCCCCGAAGGCGGGACGGTACTCACAGCCGAGCAGTGGACCGACGTTCGGATCGCTTGCGGCGCGGACGATGTGAAGCCATCCGAGTTCGTCAAGGCTGAGGGTCGGCTGCGGCGCTTGGCCTATGGAGCGCCGCCGAAGGGTGCATCGGAAGACTGCTGGGTGAATCACGGCTGCGACGGAACGGCGTGCGACCTCATGCACGGCGACACCCCGCCTGCTGTGTCTGTCCCGGACAGCGGGCCGGATGGCACACCGGAGAAGCCCTGGGAGGCATGGCAGGACGTACCGGAGGGGGTTCGCGTACGCACCCCCGGCGGTTACGCCAAGGCTGACTTCGCGAAGCGAGACGGGCGAGTCGTTCACTACGACCGACCATCGGATGCCGAGTGCTGCGTGGGGGACTTCATCGCAAGCGAGCTGGTGCCCCCGTTTGTGCGTGTGGACGGAGACAAGAAGGAGGGCAACGCATGAGCAACATCGAGGGCATCGAAACCACCACAACCGTCGACGTGAACTGGTGGGAGCTGGGCCAGTGGCTCGCCAAGTCGGACTCGGACGCTCAGGCCGCGTTCCTCGACGGACTCGCCGAAGGACTCGTCAGCGGCTTGAGCGTCACGGAATACGCCAGACAAGTCCAATGGATCGCCACATCGGGCACCGGCGAGGACCACCAGGGACTCGTGTACGACTTCTGCACCGATCTGGTGCGCGCCATCGACCCCATGGACGGAGACAGGGCATGAACGGCGCACAGACGTTCCGCAAGAGAGTCGCAGATGTCGCCGCTATCCAGTGGACTGGCGACAACCCGTACGCCGTGCGCGCATTCACTGGCATTCACAAAGTTGAACCCTCCGGAAACCATCACGTGTTCACCGTCCAATCAGGGCACGGCGAACTGTACGTCGAAGCGGACAACGTGTGGCGAGACATCGAGATCGGCGACTGGATCGTCAGGGGTTCCCGCGGCTTCTTCCCCTGCAGGCCGGACATTTTCGCCCAGACGTACGAAGAGGTCGAGGGAGGCCGGTCGTGAGCACGGAACAGCAAATAGACACAAATGTGCACTCAAATGTGCAATCGGTGAGCACCGCGGAACAGATCATCGCCGAGGCCCTGGGCGACAAGATCATGCACACCAACGGATCCGGCGACCGCAACCGGGCCTACGCCGCGCATGTGGTGGCTGCACTCACCAACGCCGGCCACGTGATCGTCGAGCTGCCCGAAGGTATCCCGGACGACGACTGGCAGGTGTGGTTCGACGAGTTCGACGTCCGCGTCGACTGCACCGGGACGAGCCTGCCGTACGACGTGTGGGTCGGTGGCCGATCGCGCGCCGCAGCTGGGCTCGAGCATCTGGCGGCCGAGTACCTGGCTGCTGCTCGTGTGGCGGAGGGCGGTAAGCGATGAGCCTCGGCGAAGACCAGTTCGGAACCACTGAACCGAACGAGTGGATGCGGGAGCGGTACGGATTCCTGTTTCCCGAGCGTGTTCCGTCGGTTGAACAGCCAAGGGCTGATTGCGCGTTCGCACACCTGCATCTGATTCAGCAGGAGCTATGCGAGGGCTGCGGCTGGGACGGGCGTGTCGCGGAGGGCGGTGACCGACGTGGCTGACATCGACCTGGCCCGGCAAGAAGCCGCCCGACACGGACTCTCCCAGGCCGTCGCCGACGAGCTCCACGCGCGGGGCTGGGTGGCGCACGAGCGCGGTGTCTGGGCTGACCTCGCGACCCGCGCTGGTGAACGGAACCGACTGCGCGCCAGCCTCACCCGACTCGCTGGGCAGTGGGAACGAGAATCCCGCGCAGGCGGCCAGTACGCGGAGATCCGCCGACAGCACGCCGCGGCACTCCGGGCGCTCGCGGAGGGCGGTGACCAGCCGTGAGTGACGCCGACACCATCGCCCGCGTCCAAGCTCTCGCCGACTACTGGCGTGAACGCGACGGGGAGGCAGCGAAGTTCGGGCAATGCCTCGCCGAGACGCTGGAGGGAGTAACACCATGACGCCGACTTGGACCGATCTCTTCAGTGGCGCCGGCGGCAGCTCGGAAGGGCTCACGCAGGCCGGGCATCACGTGATGGTGGCTGCGAACCATTGGCCGACTGCGATCGCCACCCATGAGAAGAACCACCCCGACACCGAACACCGCATCGCGAACCTATCCGAGGTCGACTGGCGTTCGTTTCCGACGACGTTCGGCCTGTGGGCATCACCATCCTGCGTATGGCACGCACGATCTGGCGGCCGGAAGCAGCCGCCGGCGGAGCTGGAGCGACTGCGCGCCGACGCTGGAAGTGTGGACCGGGCAACTGCGTTCGCCGTGATCGCCGCGGCCGAGGTGCACCAGTACGAGGCGGTGATCGTCGAGAACGTGCCCGAGTTCCAGGCGTGGTCGCTGTACCCGTGGTGGCTCGATGGAATGCGGGCTCTCGGCTACCGCGAGCAGATCGCGATCATCGACGCGGCAGACCTTGGGGCAGCGCAGCGCCGCGTCCGGTACTTCGCAGTGTTCACCAGGCACGGCGCCGTCGACCTCACGCTGCCCGGGCTGGCGCCGAAACCCGCGTCGACGATCCTCGACGAGAACCCGGGCAAGCCCGTCACCCGGCGCCTGTACGTCGCCGACCAGCTCGAGCAGATCGCCGAGCGCGGCGTGCCGCACCTGGTCACGTACCGGCGCAACGCAAAGGCCCGCCGCGCGGACCAGTATCCACTCGCCACAATCACCGCCGGCGGCAACCACCATGGCGTCGCGACGCTCACGGAGGACGGCTACCGCTTCCGGATGCTCACAAACCGCGAATGCGCGCGCGGGCAGGGCTTCCCGGACAGCTACGAGTTCCATGGGAAGACCGACGAGGTCAAGAAGCAGATCGGCAACGCCGTGTCGGTGGACGTAGCTCGCTGGCTCGGCACTCGTGTGGCCGCATCGCTCACGGTGGCCGCATGACCGCCCGCTGCCCCGCGAGCCTTGAGGCCCGGATTCCCGACACTGCCGGCTACCGGGATGCGGTGGTCGTCATCCAGTGCGGACGCGACCAAGGCCACCGTGGCGTACACCGCCACGCCGACGAAATCACCTGGACAGGAGATTCACCGTGAGTGACGCCGACACCATCGCCCGCGTCCAGGCCCTCGCCGACTACTGGCGTGAACGAGACGGGGACGCAGCGAAGTTCGGGCAATGCCTCGCCGAGACGCTGGAGGGGAAGGGCGCGACATGACCACCCGCTGCCCCGTCTGCTGGCGCACCGTCGCAAGCAACCCCGCCGGCCGCGTCTGGCGGCACAAAGACAAAGCCGGGCACCAGTGCCCGATGGGAGGCCAACAGCTTCCCGATGACGACTACAACGACGAAACGGAGGAGGTGGCGTAATGGGACTGCCCTGGTCGAGGTTCGACACGAACTTCCCGACCCACGACAAGGTGATCGAGCTCGTCGGAGCGAGCCCGAAAGGGAAAGCGGCCGGGTTCGTTTACGCCTGTTCGGTCGCTCACGCGGTCGGGAATGGCACCGACGGCATCATCAAGAAGGCCGCCCTGCCATTCGTCCACGGCACACCGGCCGACGCGAAACTGCTCGTCGCCGCTGGCCTCTGGGAGGTAGTCCCAAGCGTTGGCTACCGGATCAAGAACTACGGCACCCGGCAGGCCGTCGGCCTCGCTCAACAGGCACTTCACGAAACCCGGGCCGCCGCAGGCAGGAAGGGAGCACAAGTCACATGGGGAAGCTGAGCCGGTTTTGCCATATGGCAAACCGCATGGCAAACGGTATGGCAAACCTGAACCTGAAGTCGACCTCTGCCAAGCGATTTGACATTGGCACTAACGTACGTACGAACGGACGGACTTACGTAGATAACTACTTACGTGAGATTCCTTCTTACGATTCGTATCGCGCGCAGGGGGGTAGCGCGGATCCGACCGCATCGCAGCACTTTCCGAGTCGATCGCGCGAACGAATCCGGGTTATCCACAGGCCTCTGTCGGTGATTGCATGACCGCCAAGCGATGCAAGGACTGCGACCCGACGTCGAAGCGTCCGACTCCACATCCGGGCCCGCGCTGCACGACTCATCACCGCGCCTTCATCAAAGCCTCCAAGACAGCCGCACACGGCCGCAGGGTTACAACCACCTACGGAATCGGCCCTGAGGCCTACACGGCGATCCTGGGGGCCCAGAACGGGCGGTGCTACATCTGTCAGCGAGCCACGGGTGCAGCGAAACGCTTAGCCGTCGACCACGACCACGCCTGTTGCCCCGCCGGCGGGTCGTGCGGGAAGTGCGTGCGATCACTTTTGTGCCAACCCTGCAATCGGGGCGTGCTCGGGCATTTGCGCGATGACATCGAGGCGCTAAAGCGGGCGATCGCAGTCATCCGGGACCGGCCCGCGCAGGCCGTCCTCAACGCCCTAGACACCAAGGACCACGAATGAGCGAGAACGTGTACCCCGCCGCCGAAAGCCCATGCCTCGCGCACATCGAGGCAATCATCCAGAACGCAGATGCCGTGAAGCCGGAGGAGCGACGCCGCTTCACCGACATCCGAGAGATGCGCGCCGACATCGCTGCGCGATCCGAGCTGCGGGAGGCGCGAGCAGAGAACGCACGACTGCTCGACATGCTCAACCGCGCCAACGCTGCCGAGGCGAAGGCGCACGTAGCCATCGAACTCGTACGCGAGATGTGCCACGACACAGGCGCGTACCAGGCGGCTGCCCGCGGCGGACGCTTCTCCAGCGCCAGGGTCCTGGCGGTAGAGGTTCTCGCAGCCCTGGACGGTGAGCGATGAGGGATCACCTGTACATCTCCGCGGACGGGAGCGCCATCGCCGTACGCGACGGCGCGCAGATTGACGCCGCTGGCATGAGCCCCATCGAGATCGCCTCTGCGTTGAGCCACCTCGGAAAGCTCCCGAAGTCCAGGCTCATCGAATGGGGCCCGGATGGCCAACTCCGCTGCCGCATCTGCGGATACATCCAGGAGCGGCCATGACCCACCACTGCAACGACTGCGGACGACCCACCAGCGACGCCGTCGCATACCTGACCGCCTGGATCTGGTACTGCCACCGACACCACCCGAGGAGGAACTGATGACATCGCCACATGATCGACTGGGTGGCACCCGCAGCCGCCAGGAGGAACTCATGACCAACACCAACCCCATCGTCGGATACGTCGTCCTGGCGAAGCGGAAGCTGATCGGCGGATGCGACTACCAGGCCGTCGGCGCAATGTGGCCGACCCGGAATCGCATCGCCGAAACCTGCGCCGACCTGCAGGCCATCGCCGAGCGCAAGGGCTACGACATCGAGTACATCATCGGCGAGATCAGGGGGAGCGCATGACGGAGACCTTCACAGCGTGGACGTCCTGCCCTCACTGCAACGCGGTCGACTGTCACCGCCTTCGCGCTCCACGTGGATTCAGTGACGGGGATCCGGCGCACGCCCGGCAGAAGCGATTCGCAGAAATGTCGGGCTACACCTTCCGCCCCGCGCCGAAGCGGCTAATTCGCTGCGAGGAACAGGGGTTTGAAGTCATCCGAATGTGCACCGTCTGTGGACACGAGTGGGGGCAGATGTGACGGACCAGTTCTTCATGACCCGCGCCGACATGGAGGCGCTCGCCTCACTGCTGCGCGAGATCCCGGGGCTCGTCGAGGATCTGGCGATCACGTTGACGCGGCAGTCATGCGTCGGCATCGGCGGGGCTCAGGTCAGCTCAGGCAGTGACGAGCAGCCGCTGCCCTACGACTACGGCGCATCCCGCGCGCACGAGCTCCTGCACGGCGAGGTCGTCACGTGGGTCCGGCATGTGTGTGAGTACCGAGCGATGGCGTATGACGGCGGTCGATCCACGGCCGCAGCGGCGGTCTGGCTGGCCGACCGCGTGACCTCGCTCGCCATGACTCCTGGATGCGAGGGGGCGTACCCCGCGATCGCCAAGCTGTTCGAGGCGGCGCGGCGTTCAACCGATCTGCCCGCAGAGAAGCTGCCACCACCGCCAGACCCGGCCAAGGTGCAGGAGGCTCGAGCGCTCGAGCTGAACGCCCGTGGATGCGTCCAGGTGGCGAAGACTCTGGGTCCGGTACACGCGGGCCTGACGCAGCGGAGGATCAAGTACCTCACCGAGGCGGGGGTGCTTGTGCCGCTGCGGATCACCAAGGGCATGGACGGGGCGAGGCATCGGATCTACAACCTCGGCGCGGTGCTCGATGCGACCGCGAAGGACGACGACGGCGAACGAGTGGATGAGAGGATCGGCGCATGAGCGAGATTGTGGAGTTCCTGCGGGCGCGGCTCGATGAGGATGAGCGGGTGGCGCGCGCGGCAGTCATCCGCTACGGCCTCACGTGGTGGCGAACCGATGCGCCGGACGATGTCGACGAGTACGCCGACTGGCCTGGGTTCGTGTGCGGGGATCACCCGGCGCTTGCAGTCCTCGACCGCGACGACGACAACGATGGCCCGCACGCTGACCACATCGCCCGACATGATCCGGCCCGCGTGGCGCGGGAGGTGGCAGCCAAGCGGGCGATCCTGGCGCAGGAGGAAGAAGCTCGTGCGCACTACGACCACATCAAGTCGAGTGCTACGTATCCGGTCGAGACATCGATAGGTCACGTTGTTGCGCTTGCGACTGTGATCCGACATCTCGCCTCCGCGTATGCCGATCATCCTGACTACCGCGAGGATTGGCGGCCAGCCTGACCTGCATCGGCCGGGGTATGTGTTAAGCTAACGCCGCTAGGCGCGAGAGGTGAACGTACCGCTCGCGCCTTTGGTGTATCTGGGGGAAGATCCCGGATCGCCCTAACTCCCCGCCGTCCTCCGGGCCTGGCGGGGATTCTGCTTCCGGGACACCTTCAGTCGCTGCCGCTTCCCGGCGCGACCGGCCGCCAACGCGGCAGTCCCGGCCACCCCGCGAGTCGCTCAGCCAGCGCCCGGGGATACCGCGCCCCACCGATCAACCTCCCCCGAGGATCGGTGGGGCGCGCAGACTTCCCGCCCGAGTCAACGTCACTCCGCCGCGGCAACCCGTACGCGGCGGGAGCGAAGCCGCACACCGATCCGCTGCCTTTGCCGGCAGTGGTGGTGCGGCTGCTCGGGTGGGTTCAACTTCAGGAGGTGGTCATGGCCAACGAGCGATCCACTCGCAGGCACAAGTCGCTGCGAGCTGACTTCAAGCTTCGGTGTGAGAGCCAGGGCGCGAACTGTCACCTCTGCGGGCAGCCGATCGACTACACGCTCCCCAGTAGCCACCTCGACGCCTTCCAGCTCGACCACCTCCACCCAGTCAAGACGCACCCTCAGCTAGTCGACGACCCCGCCAACTTCAGGGCCTCGCACGCAAGCTGCAACGCCTCCCGGGGGGCAGATGCCGTCACCTCAGTCCTGGGGACGCTCAGCGAGCAGTGGTGACCCCCTAGGGGCCTCAGGATCACGGCAACCCCCACGGGGCGGACCACTCCACCGGCGCGCTGGTTCTCTCCCTCCTGAGGTCGGAGGGGGGTCACGCGCGCGGTAACCCAGTATCGGAGGTCTGATCATGGCGAGAAAGACGCTCCTTTCGGAGGTCAACGCGTCGGTCCGCGCCGCCGATCACCTGCAGGACGCCGCCCAGTATCGGGGCGCGATCGAGCAGGCCCGAATGCTGGCGCGTGTTATCGATGACGCTGTGGAGTTGGGCACGGAGGCCGCGACGAAGGCGACCTTCGGCCCGGTGCCGACGCTGCACAAGGTGCTTACTGGTCTCGGCCTCACGCCGGAGGGGGCGGCGAAGTTGAACCTGCAGGCCGAGCCTGAAGGTGACGAGCTGGACGCGATACTCAATGCCCGCCCTGCGCTCAAGTCTGTCTGACCTCAAGGGCTGCACCGAACCTCGACTGTTCACCCCTCCGCTCCGCGAGCTGACGCCGCAGACGAGCGCGGGTTTCGAGTGCATCCGATTCGCTGAATCCGTTCTGCGGATGACGCTCTTGCCGTGGCAGCAATGGTTCCTCATCCACGCGCTCGAGCTCAATGAGGACGGCACGTTCCGCTTCAAGCGCGTCATGCTGCTCGTCAGCCGGCAGAACGGGAAGACGACGCTGATCAAGGCGCTGATCCTGTGGCGCCTGTTTGTCGACGGCGCTCGCACGGTGATCGGCGCGGCCCAGTCCCTCGGTGACGCTGAGGACGTCTGGGAGGACGTGGTCACGCAGGCCGAGAACGTTCCGGCACTCCGGAAGCGGATGCACAAGCCTAAGCGCGTGAATGGCGCGAAGGCTATGCGCCTGCGCTCGGGTGGCCGGTACATCGTCGAGACGCTCGAGCGCGATGCGGGCCGAGGCAAGACGGCCGACCTGCTGTTCCTCGACGAGCTGCGCGAGCACAAGTCTTGGGACGCGTGGAACGCTCTGTCGTCGACGACGCTCGTGCCGCCGCGCGCGCAGACTGTGTGCGCATCGAATGCCGGCGACGTTCACTCCGTTGTGCTTCGCGACCTCCGTGGCCGCGCCAAGACGGCGATCGACACCCGCATGACCGACGAGGTCACCCTCGGCCTGTTCGAGTGGTCGGCACCCGATGGGTGCGACATCGACGACTGGTCAGCTCGCGCGCAGGCGAACCCATCGCTCGGGTACACGCTGACTCCCGCCGCACTACAGGCGGACCGGGAGACGAAGACTGAGAACGGGTTCCGTACGGAGAACCTCTGCCAAGAGGTGGAGCAGATCCAGACCGGCATTATCGACGCTGCAGACTGGTCGGCGCTACGTGACGGCCGTTCGCGGCGCGCCCCTGGCGCGCGCATCGGCGTAGCTGTCGACGTGTCATGGGATCGGTCACGCGCGCATATCGGCATCGCCGTCGAACGCGAGGATGGCATCGAGCATGTCGAGGTCATCGCATCCCGCGCTGGCACGGCCTGGGTGATCCCCTGGCTGGTCGAGCGATTCGATGCCGAGGGCGGCTGGTTCGACGGCCGCGTCGCTATCCAGGAGCGCGGCGCCCCAGTGTCGAGCCTGGCTGATGGGATGACCGAATCGGGCCTGACTGTCGTGCCCTGCGGCGGCGCTGAGCTCTCGAAGTCTGCAGGACTGTTCTACGACCGCATCCGCCAGCAGACGGTCCGGCACCTTGGCCAACCGGTGCTGGATGAGGCGGCCCGCGCCGCACGGGCCCGCAGCGCAGGCGATGCGTGGTTCTTCGACCGGAAGGGCTCACCCTCGGACGTCGCACCACTGATCGCGGTATCCGAAGCGTCCTGGCTGCTCAGGCAGGCCATCGAGGTGCCGAGAGTTTCGGCCTACGAGACAACCGACTTCATCATGCTCTAGGAGGCAAACCATGGGGCTTGCGTCCTTCTTTGGATTCGGCGCCAAGGCGCCGGCGGGCGAGAGCCCGGGATCCGCGCCCGCGGTCGTCGTCAACCTTGACGGCCTGCGTGGGCAGACGGTCGAGAAGCTTTGGCGCGACCAGCCGAACCTTCGAACGGTCGTCGGCTTCTTGGCGCGCAACGTCTCCCAGCTCGGCCTGCACGTGTTCGAGGCATCCGAGGATGGCAATCACGCGCGCACTCGAGAGGGTGCACTAGCGGATCTGTTCCGGAAGCCGAACCCCGAGCAGACCTGCACCGAGCTCGTGTACGACCTGGTCGCCACGCTCGCCTTGTATGACATCGCGTACTGGTTTGTCGCACCCGATGCGAAGTCTGAGAGCGGCTGGATCATTCGACCCATCCGTCCGACCTGGATCACGGACGCCAAGACCGACGGCGCCTTCGCGATCCTGCACTACGAGATCTCACTCCCTGAGGTCTCCGAGACCCTCATCATTCCCGCCGAAGACATGCTCGTCTTCCATGGCTGGAACCCGGAAGACACCCGCATCGGCAGCTCGCCAGTCTCCGCACTCAAGGCGATTCTGGGCGAGCAGATCTCGGCGCAGACCTACCGCAAGCAGCGGTGGGATAACGGCGGCCGGGTCGACGCGTTCATCACCCGACCTGCCAGTGCGCCGGAGTGGTCGCCGGAAGCGAAGGAGAAGTGGGTCAAGCAGTACCGCGACACCTACTCCGGAAACTCGGGACGAGGCGCCGGCGGAACCCCGTTCCTCGAGGACGGCATGGAGCTAAAGCGGCTCGGTTTCTCGTCGAAGGAAGACGAGTACATCGACTCCGCCAAACTCGCGCTGACCACCGTGGCGAGCGTCTATTACGTCAACCCAGTGATGGTCGGAATCCTCGACAACGCGAACTACTCCAACGTCAAGGAGTTCTCGCGGATGTTGTACTCCGACACCCTCGGCCCGACGCTGCGGATGATCCAGGATCGCATCAACACCTTCCTCGCGCCGCGCATTGACCCAGGCCGGATGGTCGAGTTCAACGTCAAGGAAAAGATGAAGGGATCCTTCGAGGAGGAGGCCGCATCTCTGCAGGCCGCTACCGGTCGTCCGTGGATGACGGCTGATGAAGCGCGCGCGACTCAGAACATGCCCGCACTGGGCGGCGATGCCGCCCTGCTGACGTCGAACCTGAACCAGGTTGCCGACAACCCGAATGCACCGACCACCGTGCCTGATGATGGCGGGGAAGGATGACCGTGAACATCAAGGACTTCCGCGTCCGCGTCAAGGCTGCCGAATCCGATGGCCTCGGCGAGGGCGAGTTCATCGGATACGCCAGCGTGTTCGGCAATGTCGACTCGTACGGCGAGGTGGTCGCCAAGGGCGCCTTCGCCAACAGCCTCAAGGCGTGGAGCGAATCCGGCGGCGTGCTCCCGATCCTCTGGGGTCACAACATGTCCGACCCTGACTACAACGTCGGCGGCGTCCTGTCGGCAGAGGAGGACGATCGCGGCCTGAAGATTCACGGCCGCCTCGACCTCGATTCGCCGAAGGGCGCTCAGGTGTACCGCCTACTCAAGGGCGGCCGCGTCGGGCAGATGTCGTTCGCGTTCGACGTAGTCGAGTCACACAACGTCAAGGCCGGCGACGACATGCCCGACCATGTCTCGCTCGACGAGATCAAGCTCTACGAGGTGTCCGTCGTGCCGATCGGCGCGAATCAGGAAACCGAGATCCTCGCCGTGAAGTCGGCTACCGACGCGCTGCGCGCGAAGGCCGGCCGCGTCATCTCGGCCAAGAACGAGAACACCATGCGCGACGTGATCGTGCAGCTGCGCACCGCAGCTGACGATCTCGAAGCGATCCTCCCCGACTCTGGGGACTCCGAAGACCAGGACCAGACCAGCGGTGGGGAACCGTCGACCGAGCAGCCCGGCAAGGCTGCGCCGGATCCGACCACGCCGAGCCCGTCCGTCTCCCTGGCAGCAATCGAACTTTCCCTACTCGAGCTACAGGAGCTCTCGTGAACCTGAAGGAAAAGCGCGCTGCCAAGCTGGCAGAGGCAAAGGCAATCGTCGACGGAGCCAAGGCGGCCAAGGCGGAGCTGACCGACGAACAGACCGCTGCCATCTCGACGCTCGTCGCCGAGGTGAAGACTCTCGATGAGTCCATCTCGAAGGCTGCTGACGCGGCCGAGATTCTCAGCACCCTCGATGGGCTGGCGGATGCCAGCGCCGAGGCCGGCGCCGGGGACGGCGAACCCGAAGGCGGCGAGCCCAAGGGCCGTCGAGCCCCCGTGAAGTCCCGCACCCTCGGTGAGCACTTCGTCAAGGAGGCCACCGACGCGCTCGCTCGAGCCAAGGGGCAGCGGTTCTCGATCACCTCCGCCGACTACAAGGCGGCCGCCGACACTCACGTCGTGACCGGTTGGGGCGCAGGAACTCCGCTGCTCACCGACTACGACAAGCAGGTCGTCCAGGCGTTCCGACCGAAGCTGACCATCGCCGACCTGCTCGGCAAGGGGCAGATCTCCGGCAATGCGATCAGCTACCTGGTCGAGGGCGCGCGTGAGGGTGGATTCGCCACCGTCGCCGAGGCCGGCGCCAAGCCGCAGATGCACTACGTCAACCCGACCGCGGTAGTCGACGCGCTGAAGAAGCTCGCGGGCTTCATCAAGCTGTCCGACGAGTTCATCGAAGACGCACCGTTCCTCAAGTCCGAGATCGACGGCCGGCTGCTCTATGACCTCGCCGCGTTCGAAGAGGCGCAGCTCCTCAACGGCAACGGCACCGGCCAGAACCTCACCGGCCTGTTGACTCGCTCGGGCATTCAGACCGAAGCCTCGACGACCGCTGCCGATCACGCCGACGCGGTCTTCCGGTCGATCACGAAGATCTCGACCGCCTCCGGCCTCAACGCCGACGGCATCGTCATCAACCCGATCGACTACCAGGCGTTCCGGCTGTCGAAGGACGCCAACGGTCAGTACTTCGGCGGCGGCTTCTTCGCCGGCCAGTACGGCAATGGCGGCGTCCCGATGGATCCGCCGCTGTGGGGCCTGCGCACGGTGGTCACCCCGGCCATCGCTGCCGGCACTGTGCTCGTCGGCGCGTTCTCGCAGGCGGCAACCCTGTACCGCAAGGGCGGCGTCCGCGTCGAGGCGACCAACTCTCACGACGACGACTTCACCAACAACCTGGTGACGATCCGCGCCGAGGAGCGCGTCGCACTCGCCGTCCGTCGCCCGCTGGGCCTGGTCAAGCTCACCCTCTCGAATAGCTGAAAGGTATCGCCATGACGAACAAGCAGTTCCGCGTGATCGTCGGCGGCGAGCTGGACGCGTCGCAGCATGTCGCGGGCATCGTCCTCGTCGATGCGAACGGTGATCCAATCAGCATCGGCGGCGGCGCCGCCGTGACGTGGGCCAATATCTCCGGCAAGCCTGCGGTGGTTGCGGCCGGCGCCGACGCTCCCGCGGCCCGTGCCGCGATCGGCGCAGGCACCTCGAGCATCGCGCTCGGGTCGACGGCCTCGACGGCTTCGCCTGGAAACCATGCGCACGCCGCTAGCGCAGTGACTGCAACGGCCATCGCGCCCGGCACGGCCACTAACGTGCAGGGCATCCTCGCCGAGTTGGCGGCTCGTATCGCAGCACTCGAGGCGGCGTGATGCGCGAATACGTCGTCGAGATCGGCGGGCTCGAGCACACCGTGCAGCTGACCGACGCCGACGCTAAGGAGCGCGGCGCTCGGGAGAAGCTGAAGGTGGCGACCCGGGCCCGCGTTCCACGCAACAAGGCGAGGTGAGTATGGACGCGCTGATCGGGCTTGAGCAGTTCCAGGAACTGATGGCCGGAACCGGCATCGAGGAGTGGCAGCTCAACGTCGCGAACGGCGCGGTCCGCTCCTACTGCGGCTGGCACGTCGCGCCCGTCGTCGAAGAGACGGTCATCGTCGACGGGCACGGCGGCACCATCCTCGACCTACCCACCCTGCGCCTGGTCTCCATCGAAGAGGTTCAGGTGCAGGGTGCGGTCGTAGAGGATGTGGAGTGGTCGGCTGACGGCACACTCCGCGGCCAGTGGCCAGACCGTTGGCGATCGATCGAGGTGCGGATGCGCCACGGATTCGACGCTCCGGCCGACCTTCTCGGCGTCGTGCTCGACGCCGCGGCGCGCGCTGTGAACTCCGAACTCGGAGGCCAAGCCGAGACGATCGGGCCGTTCAGCTTCTCGGCATCCGAGGGATCGACGGCGCTGTTCGCGCACGAGGTCGCGGTGCTCAATCGCTACAAGCTGCCGAGGCTGCCATGAGTGAGACTGTCGTCCGGATTCGCAAGAGCCCCGGCGGAATCGACTCAAACAACGATCCGATTCCATCCTCGGTCGAGCGAACCGCCATGCGCGTGAAGGCGGTATCGCCCGGCGTGTCCAAGCGGAACTCCGGCGTCGCCCGCAATGGCGAGACCATCGAGTACACGCTCTACTTCACGCCTGCACCGGACCTGACGAACGACGACGAGATCGAGGTCCGCGGGCTCGTCTGCAAGGCCCGCGTCCTCGACTGGCGGTCCGCGTTCGGCACCGGCCGCCGTGGGCTCGAGGTTCTCGCCGTCACCAGCAGGGGGTAGCCGTGGCCCAGAAGGTTCAGTTCCAGATCAACCAGGCCGGCATCCAGGAGGTCCTCAACTCGACCGAGGTCGCGGCGCTTATTGACGGAATCGCCGTTCAGGTCGCCAACAATGCCCGCGGGCAAGTCGACGACGACGTGCCCGTCGAGGTCGACACGTACACCACGGACCGTCACGTCGCCTCGGTCGCGATCAAGCATCCCGGCGGCCGCGGGATGCAGCTCAAGCGAGGCGCTCTCACGAAGGCTGCGGGCATGGTCGGGCTCGAGGTGAAGTCGCGATGAGGGCCCGCAGGATCCCCGTCGATCACGTTGTGCCGGTGAAGGACTTCCTCGCCATTCAGATGGCCGGCAACCAGGGCGTGACGGTCGCGCAGAACCTGCCGCCGAAGTGGACGCCCGACTTCCCTCCCGCGGTGGTCATCGGCGGCGACGGCGGAGGGGTGGATGAGTGGCCGGCCTATACCGGCGACCAGGTCCGCGTCACCGTCTACGCGGCCGGTCGCACGGAGGCGCGCCGAATTGCAGGCCTCTGCATGGGGTGGCTACTCGCGCTTCGAGTGCCAGGCATCGGAGTACGGCCCGGCACAGGACTCCTCGACGACCGTGACCCCAGCACCGGCGGGTTCATTGCCGGATTCACCGTGCGTACCCGCGCACGGACTCAATCGTTCTGACCGCCGCGCGGCGGCCTGTTCCCCGGAAAGGGGCTATTTGTCATGGCTGTCATCAACGCCGACAACGCTTCCGTATTCGACGAGGGCGAGATCTACATCCTCGACCCCGCCTACACCGGCCCGCTCTCGGCCGCCGTCCCCGCGCCCGGAGACGCGCCCGGCTCGATGTGGCTCGACTTCGGCCTCCTCGGCACCGAGGGTGTGACCTACACGCCCGGCGTCGAGAAGACGTTCTACGACGGCTGGGGCCACCCGCGATTCAAGGGCAAGACCAGCAAGGGCACCCTCGAGTTGTCGTTCAACGCGCTCGAGCGCAACGCGATCACCGCGGGCATCGCGTACGGCAAGGATGACGGGTTCATCTCCGTACCGAAGGGTATCGAGCGCACCCTCCTCATCGTCACCCGCGAGGACGGCATCGAAGAGGTCGAGTACACCTGCCGCCCCGCCCTGCTGACCACGGGCGCGTGGACCAAGTCCGAGTCCGGCATCCGGACCTTCCCGATCACCGCGGACATCATGTCCGACGCCAACGGTCACCTGCTCGGCACCGCGAACCAGACCGGCGGAGACCCGACGAGCTGGACCGTCACGGTGCCCGCCGGAACGACCGCCGGCACTTTCCCGCTACGTGTCGACATGCAGACCGTCGTCGGTATCGCATTCGACGCCACCAGCGCCGCGGTCAAGACCGCGCTCGAGGCGATCGTGGGCACCGGGAACGTGACGGTCACCGGATCCGCCGGCGGCCCCTTCACCGTCACCCTCAAGAACGGCGGCACTCTCGCGAGCCCGTCGGCAGCGCTCACTCCTGCCGGCACCGTCACCGTCACTGCCGCGTAGTGCCCCGGCCGCCCGCGGTGTGCAGCCCGCGGGCGGCCGGTTCCATCTCTCGCTGCACAGGGGGGCACAATGCCGCGCATCCCATCCGACGCTGAGATCATCGCGGCCGCCCGGGAACTCGGTATCGAGGGACCTATTCGCGGCGCTCAGCGCTCCAAGGTAGCGAAGGCGATCCAACTCGCCGAAGCCATGCCTGACGACGAGCCGGGCGAGCCCGGCCGATTCGTGGACCAGATCACCTCGACGCACGCCCGGCTCATCGAGGCCGGGCTCAACACTTCCGCCGCCGACCGAGTGGTCGCGGCGATCGCACCCGCCGTCTGGCGGGACACGAACTAGGAGCTGCACACTCATGTCTTACGACAACGACTTCGACGACTTCGAGAACGACGACACCGAGACAATCGGTCCCGACGTCGACGAGGAGAAGGAAGAGCTTCTACGACAGCTCGAGGTTGCCAAGCTGCGCATCGAGGACGCTGAGCGCAAGGCCGCCCGCCGGATCCCTGCCAGCGCCCCGAGGCCGCAGGACCGCAAGCCGAAGAAGCCGAAGAAGCTCGCCCAGCAGGCCGAGGTCGAGGATGTCGAGATCATCGTCACCGCGTTCGGTGACGAGTTCCGGATCCGCCGCTCCGCGCTGCAGGACAACTGGCAGTTCTTTGCCGCCAGCGCCGTCGGCAACATTCCCGGAATGCTCGTTCAGGTCCTCGGACAGCAGGGCTTCGTGACGTTCTGCCAGCGCGCCATGGAGGCCGGCAAGAAGCCGACGGAAGCCGCCCGCGAGATGTGGGACCTCATCGGCGAGGAGCTCGGCACCGGCGGCTCGGGAAACTCCTAGGGCTCCTACGGCTGATTGCCGAGAAGGCAGACCTCGTCGAGGCTGACCTCGACCAGTTCTACCGGCGCGACCTCAGCGACCTGTGGCGCACAGACGATGACGGGCGGCCGCTGCTCACGCTGCGGCAGGTGTGGGTCCGCCTCCAGAACGGCCTGCCGCGCGAGTCTGCCCTCGCCATCGACGCCAACGGCGGCCGAATGCCGTGGTCGATCACCGACCACCTCCTGGCCGACCTATGGGCACTGCGCGCCAACTCGGGCAAGAAGCGTGGAGCCAAGCCCACCGATCACCCATCTCGACCGAAGTCCGCGAAGAAGCAGGCGCAGGTCACCGACAAGCAGATCGCCAGGGCGGAAGCACGTTTCGCTGCTCGGCGTCGCAAGCTGAACGGAGACACGTAGGTGGCAACCTCAATCGGCTGGGCCTCGGTGCAGATCGTGCCCGTGATCTCGGGCATCGCCTCGCAGGTCTCGAGTCAGCTACAGGGGCCGATGGGCCAGGCTGGGCAGCAGGCCGGCCAGGAGCTTGGCAACGGCATCGCGGACGGTCTCGCGAAGGCTGAGGCGGCAGTGAAGACCGCGTCGCGGAAGATCGAGCAGGCGCGCGCATCCGAGATGTCCGCGGCTGCGAAGCTGAACATCGAAGAGCTGAAGCTGCAGGAGCTCCGCGACAAGGGCGGCGCGAAGACTTCGCAGTTGGCCGCCGCCGAGGAGCGGGTCCGACAGGCGCGTGAGAAGCACAACCAGACGGTCGGCGCTTCCGAGGCTGCACTGAA
The DNA here is from genome assembly GCF_003350365.1 of Rhodococcus sp. AG1013. Classification (NCBI taxonomy): domain Bacteria; kingdom Bacillati; phylum Actinomycetota; class Actinomycetes; order Mycobacteriales; family Nocardiaceae; genus Rhodococcus; species Rhodococcus sp. AG1013. The sequence goes on along the minus strand of NZ_QQAT01000034.1, from coordinate 13,956 downwards.
GCAGCTTGAGCGAGCGCAGGAGCGGGTCACTCAGGCCACGGAGGAGGCTGGCGATTCCGCGCAGCAGGCCAGCCACCAGCTCGTCGGGTTCTCAAACTCAGTCGAGGACATGGGCAGCGGTGTCGACAACGGCATCGACCAGCTCAAGAACTTCGCGATCGCCGCAGCCGGCATCGGCGGTGCGGTCGAACTCGGGATGCAGGCACTCGACAACCTGAACATCGAGTCACGTCTCGGCGCACAGCTCGGCGCAACACCGGAGCTCGCTAAGGAGTACGGCGATGCGGCCGGAACTCTGTACAAGCAGGGGCTGTCCGGCTCGATGGAGGACGCGGCAGATGCGATCGCTGCGGTCGCGTCCACGTTCGAGGTCGCGGGTTCCGAAGGCGAGAAGTCGATCGACCAGATCGCCGCCGCTGCGGTGACATTCTCGGACACCTTCGGAACGGACGTCGCCGAGTCGGTCCAGATGGCGGATCAGCTCATCACGAACGGCCTTGCCGCGAACAGCACTGAGGCATTTGACCTGATGGCCGCAGGCTGGACGCGAACCGACCTCGCCATGCGTGAAGAACTTCCCGACCTGATGAACGAGTACGGCCAGTTCTTCGCATCTATGGGCATGAACGGGGAGCAGGCGTTCGGCCTACTCGTCAACGCTGCTGACGGCGGCAAGATTCAGATGGACAAGGTCGGCGATGCCATCAAAGAGCTGTCGATCAAGGCGACCGACCTCGGCGACACGGGAGCGCAGGACGCGCTGAAGGAGCTAGGGCTCGCTGGCGATGAGACCGCGAACGCCCTACTGCAGGGCGGGGATGCTGCGAACAAGGCATTCAACGACATCGTCAACGGCCTTAATGGAATGGACGACCCGGCCGGGCAGGCGGCCGCTGCGGTTGCGCTCTTCGGTACCCCGCTCGAGGATCTCGGCAAGGATCAGATCCCCGGATTTCTCGACGGGATGGCATCAGCCGGCGAAGCGATGGACGGATTCGAGGGTACATCGCAGCGACTCGGTGAGCAGATCAATTCCGGTCCTGGCTATGAGCTCGAGAAGCTGAAGAACACCATTCAGGGCGGACTGACCGACGCGCTCGGCGACATGGCGACGTGGGTCATGAACAACACCGACACCCTGAAAACGCTTGCACTGGTGGCGGCTCCGTTCTTCGGCGCGCTCGCTGGATACGCGGCGACAGTGAAGATCATCCAGATCGCGACCGTGGCATGGAACACGGCGCAGATGCTCCTCAACGGCACGATGATGCTCAACCCTGTCGGGCTGATCATCGCCGCGATCGCGGGCTTGGTCGCGGCGGTCGTGCTGATCGCCACGAAAACGACCTGGTTCCAGGATCTCTGGGGCGCAGTCTGGGGTGCCGTCACTGCCGCCTGGGACTGGGCCTGGGGTGTCCTGTCTTCTGGCTTCGAGATGCTCAAAGGCGCATTCGGTGCAGTCGGCGACAAGGTCGGCGATGTCAAGGACTGGATCGTCGGCAAGTGGAACGACGTCGTCGGCTTCGTGACTGGCCTGCCGGGCAAGATCTCCTCGGCCGCGTCGGGCATGTGGGACGGCATCAAGAACGCCTTCAAGGGCGCGATCAACTGGATCATCCAGGCGTGGAACGCGATCGAGTTCCGGATCCCCGGCTTCGAGGTCGGACCGATCAAGTGGGACGGCTTCACACTCGGCCTGCCGGATCTGCCGATGCTAGCCCAAGGTGGCCCGATCACGGGCGGGACGCCGGGCAAGGACTCGGTCCTCGCGATGCTTATGCCGGGCGAGCATGTCCTCGATACTGGTGACGTCTCCGCGCTCGGCGGCCAGGAGGGCGTCTACCGCCTTCGCGCTGCGCTGGACATGGGTGACGTGCCGCGGTTCGCCGAGGGCGGCGCGGTCGTGTCGCCGGACCAGCTCGCAACCTTCGCCAAGGGCGTCGAGGGCAAGCCGTACGTCTGGGGTGGCGTGAACTGGGGCGACTGCTCCGGCGCCGTCTCTGCGTTGGCGAACTTCGCGACTGGTCGCGATCCGTTCGGGTCGCGGTTCGCGACTATGACCGAAGGCACGGAGCTCGCTGCCCGCGGCTTCAAGTCCGGCCTCGGACCCGCGGGTTCGTTGAACGTCGGCTGGTTCAATGGCGGCCCATATGGCGGGCACACTGCAGCAACGCTGCCGAATGGCGTCAACTTCGAGATGGGCGGCGGGCGCGGAAACGGCCAGTATGGCGGGCCCGCGGCCGGCGCGAACGATTCACAGTTCACCGATCACGCGCACCTGCCAATGGTGGTAGCGCAGCTTGTGCAGCCGAACGTGCAGCAGCTCGACCCGCTGACTGGATTCCCTACTGATGGTGGCGCGCCCATGATGCCGGTCGTGCCGTCCCCGGATGGCGCGACCACGCAGCAGCCAGAACAGGCCTTCTCCGGACGAGAGCGCATCCGAAAGATGGGCTCCGACATTGGAGGCATCTGGGCCGACTCGGCTGTCGAGATCTTCGGCGTCGGCGAGTGGCTCGACCTGGCCGACCGCTACACCATCACCCCCGAGGCGGGCGCTGGAGCGGTGGCTCCGTCATCTGGCGAGAACGGCGTCGACGGCGATCCGAACATCATCCCGTGGATCGCGGACATGAACGCGTTCTTCAAGGGCACTGGCTTGTTCGACACCGGCGGCGTGTGGGAGCCGGGGACGTTTGGGTTCAACGGCCTAAAGACGCCCGAGCTCGTGCTCAAGCCTGAGCAGTGGGACGTCGCCGACCGCGCGCTCGACACCGTGCAGGAGCTGGCGACCGTCGGCGGTGGCGGGCCTCGGGTCCAGATCATCAACAACAACAACCAGACGATCGCCGACCAGGACTCCTGGCAGCGCGATCAGGCTGTTCAGCAGAACATCGCGCTCATGCGTTTCGGGAGGTAGTGATGCTCGACATTGCGCTGATCGGCGCGAATGGATATCGGCTCGATCTCTCTGGACGCAACGCTGGCCGCCAGGGCGTCATGATCAAAGCCGGTCAGCTCCAGGGCATCTACGGCGCGCCGATCTCGTCGGAGTGGAAGCGGGCGGCGCGTGAGCGTGGCGGCCGGTTCAAGAGCCGCACGTTCCCGTGGCGGGACGTGACGCTGGGTCTGCACCTGTTCGGCGACGAAACCGACATGGACATCGAGCAGCTCGACTCACTGCTCGACCAGATGATCACCGACGCCCCGGACGAATGGGACGAGAATGAGCAGCTCGCTCGAATCGTCGTGAAGTCCAAGCGGGACACCCGCCGCCTGTTCATCCAGCGGTACGACGACACGGACCTCGATCCCGAGTTCGATCCGACGCTCGAGGATGAGCAGTACCTGAACCCGATCTACAGGGTCCGTTCGGGGATGCCGTTCTGGGAGGGCCGCGAACGCGTCACCGTGTTCGAGTCGACGTCGACGTCGGAGTCCGGGTTCATCGAGGTGTCGAACCCGACGCCGCTCACGATGATGCAGACCTGGGTCCTCACTCGCGCGACGTGGACGATCCCGGACACGTCGTGGGTGGGGCCGAAGGGTCGGCGTGTCCCGGGCGGCCGATTCGCGAATCGGGTTGTCACGCTGCTGCCGATCGACTCGGTGCACGCGGGCGCGCGCATCAACTACGACCCGATGCGGCTGATGCTCGAATCCTGGTCCGGCACGAACCTGCTGGGCAGCAACGGCGGCCGCCAGTTCTTCATGCACAAGATCCCGCCGTACACCCCGCCCACTCGGCTGCCGATCGCCTACACCGGCGCGCCGGCGGGCGGGGCCCGGGCGGAGCTGCACCAGCCGCGGCTGTGGCCGAAGCCGTGGGGAGGTGAGCTGCTGTGAGTGTCGTCGATTTCGATCTGTCGCTCGCCGAGCAGTGCGCGGCGATCTGGGAAGCGACCGAGCGGCAGCAGCGCGAGCTCGACCGGATGCGCCGCACTCCGCCGCTAGTGCGGCTATGGACGGGAGCCAATGCAGACCTGGCGCACATCGTCGAGTGCGAGAACGAGGCGAAGTGGGAAGACCCCGACAACGACACCGGTGTCGGCACCCTGTCGATCGACTTCGAGTTCCCGCAAGCGCAGTGGCTCAACGACATGTACGGGCGGATCAAGCGCGGCGAGAAGCGCAACGTCCTGATCTCGGTCGACCACATGGGGATCCGCTGGTCGGGGCTGCTCGAGGAGACCGACGTCCAGACGGACGAGTTCGGCAACTCGGTGTTGGTTGCGACGTTCCTGTCGGATTTCGAGCAGCTGAAGACGAAGCTGCTGTGGTCCACGCCGGTGATGCCGGCGGGCTTCCAGCCGATCAAGGTGTTCGGGCTCGCCGGACCGTCGCCATGGGTCGTGCTCACGGCACTGCACATCAACCTGTGCCGCGAGAACATGCCGATCTTCACCCTCCCGGACGACCCTCTCAAGGTGTCCTCCTGGTGGGAGGGCTTCGACATGGCGAACTGGACCGTCGTCGTGAAGCCGTCCAGCTTCATGGAGTGGATGGCGAAGGGCGTCCCGTGGGGCGTCCTCACGTCCCGATTCAAATACTGGCATGAGGCCGCGCAGGCGATGCTCGCGGACGGCGAGCTATCGCTGCAGTGGCGCCGGTGGTTCGAAGGCGACCCGCTGCCCTGGCCCGGGGCGAAGCTGCGTCACGGCGCGCTCGTGGTGTGGGTCGAAGACAAGTCCGGCGTCGAGGCCGGCACCTCGAACGGCGGCACGCTGTTCGACGGGCTCGTGCGGACGATCCGCTCGTACACCGACGACTTCGTCGAGAACATCGAGGAGCAGATCACTGACATGCCGGTCGTCGGTGACTACCGCGTGCCCGGCGACCGCCGCACCGACCCGAGAGTGCCGTACGTCTACTACCCACCCGACAGCCCGGGCCTGATCCGCTCGAGCTTCAAGCAGCGGCCAGCGCGCGCGGTGCAGCTCGTCACCGGCGGACACTCGATGCCCGGCGTGAACGAGACAATGAGCGCGCTCGTGCAGGGCGTGTTCGACGTCGTCGGCAACCTGCTGCAGGTCGGTTCGGTCGGCGGCTCGATCGACGCGATCCTCAAACCGTTCTACGAGGACACAGTCCTCGCATGGATCGCGGTGAAACTGCTCAAGCGGGCGCAGGTCTCGGGCGACTTCCGGTACTTCGAGTTCTTCATCGCGTCCGGCGGAAAGGCGTACACGCTCGATTCGCTGGCCGTGCTGCGCGCCGGCGCGTACGAGACGCGCACCGTGTTCTCCGGGTCGATGGAAATCGCCAACGCCGCGCCGTACGTGATCGGCGCGCCTGGCATCGGCCACTTCGGGAAGGGCGACCGGATCGCGACCCGCATCCCCGGCGACATCACGCAGAGGATCCACGTCGAGCGGGTGTCGAAAACCATCTTCGGGTGGGGCGTCGACCGCGATCCCGACTACGAGATCGTCCTGGGCGGCGAAGCGCTGCAGCAGGATCCGCTGGTCCGCCTGATGTCGGCCATCGACAAGGGCAAATCCGATCTGAAGGAACTGGGGGTGATGTCGTGAAGCGTGAAGAGATCCCGACGCGGGAGAACTGCGATCTCGACGATCCGGAGGAGATGTTCCTCTGGATGTTCGTGTCGCTGCCGGAGCTGAAGGGCGCGCTCGCGATCCTTCCGTTCGAGTACTACCGGCTCGTCTCGAAGCGCATGTACGAGTTGGGTGCTCGGCTCGGCGCCGATCCGACGTTGAAGCTGCGGCTGCCCCAGTCGGAAGAGGCGTGGCTCACCGGCGCCGGCACGTGGGTTCCCATCGACGAGCCGGACCCGCCTGTGTCGGAGGCGAAGGACCTCGTCCGCGCGCTGCCGCCGCATCTGCGGAAGGAGCTCGACGACGCCCTCGATGAGATCAAGGCCGAAGAGTCGGCGCACCAGAATCAGGAGGACTAATGGGATTCCGAAGGCCCTACGGAAACGAATACTCCGAGAATGGCTGGCGGATGGTCGACCGCGACATGTGCGTGGTCGCGAACGCATTGCCCTACACGAACACCGCGCCGATCCGAGGCGGCGACGCCGCGACGATCCTCAACGCGTGGCTGATCTGGTACCACCGCAACGTCGAGCCACTGAGCTCGCCCGTGTGGGGCTGGTCTGCCACGAACGATGTGCCGAACTCGAACCACCTCAGCGGCACCGCCGTCGACCTCAACGCCCCGAAGTACCCATGGGGTCAGCGCGTGATGCCGGCGGATCGCATCGCGAGGATTCGCCGCGGCCTCGCACTGTTCGAGGGATCGATTTTCTGGGGTGCGGACTGGTCGCGGGCCGACGAGATGCACTACCAGATCGGCTGGCGCGAGGGCGACCCGCGGGTTGCGGCGTTCGCGGCGAAGTTGAACAACAACCACCTCGGGATCTACGGACCCGCACCCACGCCAGGAGGCGGCATGAACATCGAGCAGGAAATCCGAAACCAGCTCACCGGCAGCGCGGAACTCGGCAAGTACCCCGGTTGGCCGCAGCTCGGCAACCGCACCGTCGTCGACGCGCTCGCGGTCATCGGCCAGAAGCTCGGCATCCCCGGATTCAAGGACGTGATGTGATGAACCCCAACCTGATCACCGATATCCTTCGCGCGAAGCTGGCCGATCAGCCCATCATCAAGCGCTACGCGAACACCGCGACCGCGGCTGTCGGCCTGGTTGTGGCACTTCTATGGGCGGTCGTGTCCGCTGGCGTCGACGTTCCCGCGAACATCACGACCGGCGTGCTGGTACTCGTCAGTTTCGGCACCGTCGTCGGTATCAAGTTCACCCCGAATGGTGTGACTGAGCGGCAGGTCGACGAGCTCGAGCGGTACGTCAAGAACCGCGAGGGCTGACGGTGGTCACTGAAGTGATCACCGCACTGACGCCTGTCCTGCTCGCGATCATCGGCGCGGTGACCGCGTGGCAGGGCAAGCAAATCCGCGACCTGCGCGACAAGTTCGCCGACCTGAGCAGCAAGTTCCGGCTGTCGATCTGGTACATCCGCGACGTCCATCGATGGGACCGCGACGGCCGCAGCGGCGCATTGCCGGCAATCCCCGACGACCTGCGAGACGAGGTGTAACTCGTGACTTCACCCAATCCCGAAACCCCAGACGGAATGCTCGACGGCCTCGGCGGCATCGCCGCATGGTCGCAGAAGACCCAGGCCGAGTGGGAGACTGAAATGCGCGGTCGGCTCACTGGGTCGACCTCCGGGATCAAGGACTTCGCACTGGATCTCATGAACAAGCTCGGGAAGTTCCTGGCCGACGTAGCGAAGGGGATCGGCGACGGCCTGATCGCGGTGGGCGGCGTCATCTTCGACGTCATCACAGACATCGTCGGCGGAGTCGTGAACTTTTTCAAGAACCTCGGTGCTGCAGTCCTCGGCAAAGGCCCGTCCTTTCTCAATCCCTCTCACCCTGACAAGTTTTCGGAAGGCCCCCTCGCGGAAATCAGCGACGGCCAGCGGGCGCTTATTGGCAAGGTCGAAGCCCTCGATGACAACGCTGGCTTCTGCAACCTCACGATGTCGAAAAACTGGAACATCAGCGGCAACGTCAACAAGTGGATTCCGTGCCAGTTCGACACGTACGTGACGGCGAACAAGAATGCCGAGAAGCATGGTGTCGAGGGAACTTCATGGTCAGGGCTGGGGTATGCGAATTCGCCGGGCATCATGCTGCAAGCGCCGGGTGTGTGGCACATCAACGCGCAGGTGACAGCACAGTCTGCCGATACGGCATTCCAGTATTTCGAGGTGAACGTCGAGATCTTTCGGATGGTCCGATACCGCAACACTCCCACTGGGCCGTGGACCGTGTCCCAGGTGGGCGTCTATTCTCAGACGCGATTCCCAGGGTCGTCGAACGCCGGATACTACTCCACGCCGCCAGTTTTCAAGCCAGTCCTGATCCCTGAATTCGAGGTGCAGGAACGCTTCCCGGATAACTCGGTCAAGCAAGAGGATGCCGGATACAAGGTCGTCGTGTCCGCTAGCTACAGAACCTCGACGGCCTGGAAAATGATCGGCGGCACCCTTTGGTCGTCCTTGTCGGTGACCCGTATGTCCGTTGACACGACCAACTATTCCCCGCCCACAGTGGGCACTGGGACGGGTGTCATTCCCGATGGGGCGGCACTGTGACACTCGGATGGACACCGATCGACGAGACGATCGAACTCACCAACGGTGACTGGATCTTCGAGCGCACGAACGAGGCGGGCCCAATCCAGCCGGGCACGATTATCGAGATCAAGTGGGCGAACGGCGTCACCTGGCCCGGCACCGTGGACGGCGCCACTGTGAAGTGGCGCATCGAATCCACCGCCTGCACCGCGGCGATCATCCCGGACGGGACCGCCTTCGAGATCATGGTCTGCTACCCGAACGCCGCCACCTCGAGCACCGATGACTACGTGTGGATGGGCGGCCGCGCTCTCCGCACCAACTATCTGACACAGAACTTCTGAGGAGACACACATGGCGAATACTGTCGTCGCGACCGCGAACGCGCTCGCGAACCACTGGGCATCGCTGGGCAATTCGTACTCGCTCCACACCGGTAACCCTGGCGCGGCTGGGACCGCAAACGAAGCATCTGGAAACGGATACGCGCGTCAGACGACCACCTTCGGATCCCCCGCAGGCGGGACCGTGACCGGATCGCAGATGACGTTCAACTTCCAGGGCACGGCCACGCACATGTGCCGATGGAACGGAACCACGCTGCTCGACATCATCGACACCGTTGACGCAACGATCACCCCGGCGGGGCAGATCAAGGTGACGCCGTCGTTCAACGCGAACTACGTCGCCTGGACGTGATGATGGCGGCCGTGGAGTTCCCGGTCCCAGACCGGGGAATCGCCGCGCTGCCGACCCTGGACGGCGCCGTCATTGCGCTGCCGTCAGCCCAGAGCGTAGCGGTACGGTTCCCGCCAACGCCGATCCCGGTGCGTGACGCTGCTTCGTCGATGGACGGACTCGCGTCGGCCGCGTTGACAGTCGTGCCGGTCCGTAGTGCCGCCGCGAGCATGGACGGCATTGCTGCTGCCACGGCTCTACCGTGCGCCCTGGTCGCTGCGACCGCGACGATGGACTCGCAGGCCCAAGCGCATCGTGGCATCGACGCCGAGATCAGCATGAACAGCGTGACGTCTGCGGCGGTGTCGCCTGTCATCGCCACTACGGCGGTAGTCGTGATGGACGGCGGGGCCGGGATTATCGGCGAGACCGTGATCGTCGGAGTCGCGACTGTGGTCACGAGCATGGACGCATCAGCTGGTGTTGTGATCGAAGGATTCGCGGCTGCCTCAGCCTCCATGAATGCCAACGCGTCTGCCATCGTCACGACCCCAGTCAAGTACCCGAGCCCGGGATTGTTCCCGGCAACCATCCTGTATCCAGAGGGGGAATAGATGCCGCCGTACAGCAAGGTCAACTGGAAGAACAGCGAGGCGGGAGGAACGCCGCTATCCGCCGCCAACCTCGACCGCATGGATCAGGGCATCGCCGACCTCGACGCGGCCACATACCGGAAGCCTGCCAGCGGAATTCCGGGCTCCGACCTCGCCGCCGGCGCTGTCGATTTCGATGAACTATCTACCGTGGAACCAGCGCCCGGATCGAAGTCGGTGCAAGCAGGCGTCAGCTTCGCGGCCCAGATGTACGGTTCGTATGAGTACAGCGGCGGCTGGTCCCGAGGGATGCTCGCCCAGGACGTGAAGGATGATCTAACCAAGGCGGCCAGCGCCTACCAGAAGCCCGCTACGGGTATCCCTGGATCGGATATCGCAGCCGATGCTGCTATCCCGTTCTCGAAGCTCGCCGGCATCCCGTGCGATATGGTCATCGTGCACAGCTCCGGCACCCGCAAAACCGGAAACGGCGACATTAGCGTCGGCGTGCCGATACAGCGCCGGATGATTGTGGACTCGGTTGAGTATCAGTTCGGAACGGCGGATGCCAGTGGGTCGACAACCGTGAAACTGGCTAAGAGGAAGTTCGGTTCCACGTCGACTATCCAGGGGACCAGCGTGACGATCTCCTCGGTGAACCAATCGGATGGCAACGACACGGGAGCTGCTCGCACTACGCCCGCCGAAGTCAACAACACGCTGGAAGTCGGTGACCGGCTGGTGGTGCAAGTCGAGTCTGTCGGCACCACACCAGGAAAGATCCTGTGCGCCGCGGTGAAGGGGCGCTACCTGTGATCCAGATAGTGCGGGCATTCGGATCACCACCTCCGTGGCGCGTACACCGCACGGTGTCGACCAACCCGCCGAACACAGCCTGGAACCCCATCACGAACTGGGCGACCTCGCCCGGCTACGACAACGGGACCACTACGAACGGCCTTGTCGTGCCGAGCGACGACGTGGTGACCGTCAACGGGACCTTCACCCGCGTCAGCACGGCGAGTAATACGTGGTCCCTGCGCCTGACCCTGAACGGCGTGATGGTCGGCAGCTCCCAGGTATTCACATCGAGCAAAACGGTGTCCATCTCGGCGGCTGGAGTCTCCGTTGTTGCCGGGGACGTGATCGGCATGGACCTACAGTCCCTGTTCGCGGCCACGAATGGTGCAGCAGAGGCGAACACCACCTACATCGAAGTCGTGTCCGCATGACGAAGCCCCCAACCATCCGGAGATCCCGGACGGTTGGGGGCTTTTCGTCGTCCCCCGGGGGTGCTACCACCGCCTCTAATCCCGGAGGTCGGTTCGCGCACCACGGCCGGGGCGGTTGGCGTTCCAGTCGTCGATCGTGGCGGGCAGCCAGCCGCGCGTGGTGCCGCGCGGGAGGCTCCCATCCTCGTTGACCGGGCCGGTGATCGCGTCGGGCTCGGGCAGCTTGTAGCGGCTGAGTGCGCCCGGCTCGACGTTGATTCTCTCGGCGAACTGGGTGCGGTTCAGGTAGACCGCCGGCCCCTTAGGCATGGCGGGCCGCCCTGATCCGGTCCTGCACGATGTAGGCGATGATGCCGCCCCATACGGCCCAGAGCGGCCAGGGCGCGTTCAGCACCCACAGCACGGCCCCGGTCGCGGCGGTGCCGACGATGTCGTAGTTGCGTCGCATTGCGTCCAACATGGTCTCGTCCTTCCTCTTTGCGAGGTGAGTGTGAGAGCCTGGCCGGGGACCGGGGTGCTTTCTTCACCCCGGTCCCCTTGGCGGGGCTACCGTTTCCGGTGTCTGCCTCGCGTCCTGGGCTTCGCCTTGTGATTCTGAATCACCATCACGATGTTCGTGATCAGTGTCAGTATCGCAATGATCAAAGCCAGTCGGCCTTCGCTCATCCGCTCACCTCCTCTCTTATGTTGTACCTATGACTATACACTGTCTTGAATCAAGGTGTCAACACTTAGGAAGTGTAAAGTTCGAGCCGCGCCCGAAACGACGAACGCCCCGCACGAGGCGGGGCGTTCTACCATCTGGCGACTAGCTGCGGGTCTGAGCCACCACGCACGCGTCAACCGCCTGCACACGCTCGTCGGCCGGGGTGATCTTGAGGAGGCTGCTCGTCTTCGGCCACTCCGTCGTACTGCTGGCCCCGCCAGTGGACGACGTCGGCATTAGTCCCTTGAGGACCCACACGTCCGAGCGGTTCTCGAACTTGCCGTCCGGGCGCACGGTGGAGGCCCCGTAGAACACGAGGTCGCCGTCGACAATCACCTGAGCGTTTTCGAGGGTCAGCGACTTGTCGTTCAGGCCGTTCGCGACGGCGAGCGTGTACTGCTCCTCGGCAGCGACGCAGCGCGGGTCCGCCTCGCGTACGGCAGCGGCCGCCGGTGCGGCCGCTGCGGTGGGCGTCGCGCTTGACGTCGCCGGCGCGGCCGACGCTGTCGTCGACGTCGATTCGGCACCGCCGTCGTCCGAGCTCGAGCATGCCCCGAGCGCGAGCGCAGACGCGGCGATGGCGATTGCAGCGATTGTCCGTTTCATGCCCAGGATCTAACCAGACCGGTCGGTAGCTGACTATGGGACATTGCAGCTATCCACCAACCGCGACGAGCGTCGGTGCCGCGCCGTGCTTCTGGATCAGGCGTCGCACGCTCGCCTCGGAGATGCCGACCTCGCGTGCGACGGCGCGCTGTTTCATGTCGGTCGTCGCGAGCAGGTGCAGAGCCCTGCGTCGCTTCTCCTCCAGGGATTCCGGCGCGTCGCTGGGATCCGACGATGTCGCGTCGCACAGTGCGTCGGCCTGCGTCGCGGTGCGTCGCGCCTGGTCGGGCACGGTGCCGCATGTCAGTTCGGGCTCGGGAGTCGCAGGCTGTGCGACTGCGAGCTCGACCGCGACGCCCCCGCCCTGCGCCACGTCGCCGCCAGCCGTGTCGCGTCGCAGTTGTACCGCGAGGTGCGGCGCGACGAGCAGGCACAGCGGCGGGATCACTGCGACAGCCGCGCCAGCCCAGCCGGGAAGCGGGCCCTCCGGCAGGAGGTGCGCCGCGGCTCCTGCGGCAACGGACACCGTGGTGGACGCGCCAAGGAGGATCCACGCGTAGGTGCGATCCTCACGGAGTCGCATCACGGCAGAGGTTGCGACGACAGCCAGGCCGTCGACAGCGAGCGGCCACGCCCACGCCATCGCGGGCGAGTAGCCGGCGCGCACGGCGAGGTCGACCAGATTCGAGTACGAGAGCGCGAAGGCCAGCGCGGCGATCACGTAGGTGCCGACGACGTCGAGGCGGATGCGGTTCACAGCGGGGCTCCTATGCGGATCTGGTTCATCAGGTCGCGGATGTCGTCCTCGAGGCCCCACAGGCTGCGGGCGTAGGCGTGGGCGGCGCTCTCGCGCTGCGGGTCGTGGAGCTCGGCGCTCAGCCGTGCGCGGGAGGTGGCGAGGAGCTGCTCGAGCTTGTCGTCGATGCTCATGCCGCCACCGCCGTCCGTGTTGCCCATGCGGCACAGCGGACGACGCGATCGTTCACTTCCTCTGGGAGGAAGCCGTACCCATCGCAGTCGCCGCACGAGCAGGTGTTCGACCGGCGATCGATAGAGCTAGCGCGCCGGGGCGCCGGGATCGCGGACCAGGTGCCGATGTAGCCCTGCGCGAACTTCGTGGGGCTCGACGGACGGTGCGCGTCGACAGCAGCCTTGGCGAGTGCGTCCACGCCGTGCGTCTCGAGTAGGCCTGCGATGACGTCAGCCTGCTCGGGCTTCAGCACGTCCCAGCGGGCGGCCAGGCCCTTGTCACGGCATGCGGCAGCGAGGGTGTCGAATCGCCCTTCTGCGTGAGCAGACACCAACACACCCACTCGCTTCGGGACGCGCTGCGTCGGCGTTGCAGCCTTGGGTGAGGTGGGTTTGGTTTCAATCCTTGGTAGATCAATCCTTTGTGTAGAGCCGGATTCATCGGCGCCGGACGAATCGTCTTCCGGATTTCCAGGCCCCGGCTGGGCATGCTGCTCTGCGGGCACCGCGTTGATGGTGTGAACGATCGCGAACGTGCCGTCGGGGTATTGGACGCGCTCACGGACGAGGTAGCCAAGCTCCTCGAGCTCGCGCATCGCAGTGCGGATTGCGTCGCGGCCCTCACGCGGGGACTGCGCGGCGATCGCAATCGAGCGGGCACGCCAGTCGGCAGGCTTGGACAGCAGGTGCATCAGGACACCGCGAGCGCGGAAGCTCAAGCGGTCGTCATTGATGACTTCGTTCGACAGGGTGGTGAAGTTCGCGGTGAGGCGTGGGCCCCGCTGAATCCCACCCTGGATATGGGTATGCTCTGACACTGTTCGACTCCTACATAGTCGGACCATGCCCCGGGACTGTTAGCGCAGTCGCCGGGGTCTCTCTTTGCTGTTGTAGCGCTGACTGTACACGCGCCGGTCCCGCACTGGTCCCGCAGCAGGGTCAGAAACTGCGCTAACTTCGAGACAAGTGCGACATCAGAAAACGCGCTGACCAGCACTGGAGCGAAACGCAAAGGTCGGGCGTGGGGGCTCGCATCTACATCGTGTA
>NZ_QQAT01000033.1:0-48393 GCF_003350365.1 Rhodococcus sp. AG1013 | reverse complement strand
GAGCCGCTGACGTTCCTCGACTGGTACGAACTCTGGCTCGCCCGCGCCCTCGACCCGGACCTTGACCAGGTGGAGAGCTTTGCCGAGTTCGCCGATCACGGCACGAACCACGCCTGAGGTGTCACGTTCCCCCTTGCAGCGCGGTTGCGACGACGATCGCCGGGTGTCCTTCGTGCTGGTCCATGGGCGCTCGTCGTGGATCTGGCCGAGGGCGGTCGGACTTGGTGCATCATGACTGTGGAGGGGAGCTGACGTGACGGGTAAGGCGGTGGGGGGTTCCCGGGCGTCTTTCGTCGGAACGTCCTGACGTCCATCCCTGGGCTCAGTGCCGCGATTGCAGAAGCCTTCACGGCGGTGGATCGGGCGGCCTACCTGGAGCGGTTCCGCGCGCCGGGGAAACGGGAATGGATCGACGCCTCGAAGCCTCTGTCGGCCGATGCCGCGGCCGCAATCTACAGCGACCGGGCACCGGCCACGCTCGCAGTCGGGAGGTGCGCCGGCATCCTGCGTAGGTGAGCATGATGAGCGTCGCTTGGATGTCGAAGCTCAACGGCGCTTCGTCTGAATCGCCAATTTGCACTTGAGGTCGTGGTTTTGCCCGCCTTCTTACGACCTGTCCCAGTCCCGCTCACCGATCGTCAAACAGGACACCCATGTTGGGCACCTTCGGGCCATCAGCAACTGTCAGCGGGCTGAACCACCAATGACATACAGATGATCTTGTGGGCCGTGCCGTTGAACTTTGTCGAGCTCATTCGAGAAAGCGGCCTGGGCTGGTGGGTCACCCGTACCCGCGACATCGCGTGAAGCTGGTCCGCGCTCACTGGTCCGATCGGTAGATGCGTCGGATGACCCCGTCGAACCCGACGCTGAGGTAGCCCGTCGTGCCCTGCTCGTCGTTCGTCAGGTTCATCTCGACGATCGGCCCGCTCGCTCCGATGATCACGTGCGCCGAGGTCGGGTTCTCGACCCGGAGGGTGCGGTCTGCTCCGGAGAACAGCCCGATCACACGTGGCAGGTTTTGCCGGAGCGGAGTGAGATCGTTGGGGACCGCGTCACTGCTACGCGAGGACGTGCCCTGGTCGGTGAGTTCTCCTGTACCGGAGATGAGTTGGTAGCGGTAGCTCTGGTCCTGGCCGGGCTTACCCTCGATGGGTCGCTCTATTTCGGCGCGGTCAGGGTAGATGGTGATGCGGTCGACGACGAGGTCGCCGAACTCACGCTGGATGTCGTCGAGCATCTGCCCGAACCCTGCCAACGTGAACAGCGCCGAGCTGTCCGAGGTCTCCGGCGCCGCCCAGTTCGTTCCCGAGTCGGGCGCCTTGCCCACCAGCGTCACGAACAGCAGCCCCCCTGCGAGCGCTGCCCCGGCCAGGACCACGGCGCGGCGCCGTGGCGTGGATCCCGGAAAGGTCGACGCAGTGGAAGCCGACACAGTGGAAGTCGACGGCGCGGGCTGCGGGTCCGGGGGTGGCGGCGTGAACCGTGTTCTCCCGACGACCTCGTCGGTGAGCTGCAGGTCACCGACGAGCCGGTCGAGTTCGTCGAGGGTCGCTGCGGTGGCGGCGGATTCGACGCGCGACCGGTGTTCGTCGGGGCTCAGCTGCCCGGTCTCGTAGGAGGCGTCGAGGAGGGCGAGGGCGTCGGCCCGGTCGATGTCCCGAGCACGTACCGGCACGGTCGTCGCCCGTCGGCGGCGGTTGGTCGCCATGGTCACCCCTGCCGTGCGGTCTGGACTTCCACGATCTCGCCGCCGAGTGTCGCTGTCACGTTCCCTCTGGACTCGTCGTTGTCCACGACGTACACGGTGACGAGCGACTGGCCGTCGTTGGCGCGGATCGCGACACGATCGATGCGTCCGCTGGGCAGATGCACCTGTTGGAGCGCGCCGGTGATCAGGCCACCGATGCGGTCGGCATCGAGCTGAGCGAGGTCGACCGTCTCCCGATCCCGATCCCGGAGACCGGGCAGGTTGGTCCACTGCTCGAACCCGCCGGTGAACCGCCACCGCAGGTACCGGTGCGGCTGCTGGGGAACCATCCGCACGACGATGGCGTCGTCCCGGTACAGATCGACATCGTCGGCGATCGTGTCGCGGAACTGCAGTTCGAACAATCGCACGAACTCGCGGATGCCGTCGGCGGTGTGCAGGTTGATCGGCTCGACCGCGATCGGGTCCGGTTCACCGGCCGCCGCAGGCTGGGCAGCAGTCGATCCTGAACCATCGGTCGACTGGTCACCACCGGCAACACTGCTGGACAGCAGGTAGCCGATGACGCCGCAGACCACCACCGCCGAAACGAGCATCGCGGCCAGGACGAGGCCACGGCGGTGCGACTGTCCGGCCTCGTCGGCGGGCGACTCCGGCGACTCGCGAAGATGGTCTGGGACCTGCAGATCCTCGGTGAGTGCCCACAGATCGCCGAGCGTCTCCGCGTGCATCGCGGCCGCGGTGCGCGCCTCGTAGTCGTCGACACCGAGCTGACCGTCCCCGTACGCAGCGTCGAGCAGGCTGCAGGTCTCCGCGCGGTCGATGTCCCGCGCCCGGGTCTTGGGTGATCTTGAATCGGGCACGCCCCGATCCTAGGAAACGTGCTGTGACACCGACGACACCGAGGCGATCAGGGGTGCCCGGACCACGGACTACCGTTGGTCGCGATCGTCAAACAGGACAGTCGGTAGCAGGGCCTTCGTCCGTACGCTTCCACCCAGCGATACGCGCCCGGCACAGCGCCTCCAGCGCCTCGTGCTCGGCGCGCCAGCGGGCATGATCTTGCTCTGATCCTGGCCACGTCTGTGAGCGCCGATCTACCTCTGCAGGCAGTGTGTCGATGGTGCCGCCATGCCAACACCCGACCGATAAGTTGTGGCCGGCGGCGGTGCGGGTGAGAGTCGCGGCGACGGACTGGGAGCCGATGGGGTAGACGACGAGGATGTCCTGGCGCTCGGTGACAGTTGCTCGGCCGTACACCTCGGCGTGGCCGGATACCCTCGCATCGCCGGACACGTCCGCGTTGCCGTACACGCTGGCGTTGCCTTCGACCTCGGCGTCGCCGAATATCCTCGCCTCGCCGTGCACCGTCGCGTCTCCGGACACGTCCGCGTTGCCGAACACGGTGGCATCGCCGTACACCTCGGCATCGCCGTATACCCGCGCGTCGCCGTGCACCCGCGCGTCTCCGGAAACCACCGCGTTGCCGGACACCCTCGCGTTGCCTGAGGCCTCCGCGTTGCCTGAGATCTCCGCGTTGTCGGATACCCATGCGTCGCCAAACACCCTCGCGTCGCCTGACACCCACGCGTACCCGGAGACATTGCGCTCGCATTCAACCCACCCTCCGACGTCGCCCTTGCGGACGCCGTACCGTGGCATGTCGCGTGTGGCACGGATGCGATTCAGGTTGCGGCCGAAGTAGTTTCGCGTTTCGTCGGTCAGCTCGAAGTGCTTGCCGGTCATGTCGTCCTTCGCTTCTGGTCTCCGTCCCCACGCACAGCTCAGCCGGGGCACAAGACGGCTCGCCGGCATGAGGAGGCTGGCGGCGAACATTCTCCCCTGGCCTTCCCATTCCGCAGCTCTCGATCCAGTGTCGCGTTCGGCGATCGATAAACAGGACACGTGGCGGGGCGGGGAGCCCGCGTACAAGAATTTCCCGCTGGCCGGATCCGCGCCCGGGAAACGAATGGCGCGTTGTAAGCGTGGTGCCACACATAGGGTGTCGAGGTGTCCAACAAGAACGCGGAGGGGCCGCGACAGGTCGAGCTCATCGGTCCCGCCGGCGGGGTGATGACGTATTCGATCGCGGGTGGTCTCATCCTGGCCGGGCCGATCGCCGGGTGGGCCGACGGTTCGCTGGCGACCGGCCTGTGGTGGGGAGTCTTCACCCTCCCGATCGGAATCGGGCTTGCAGTCAGTACTTACGGGTGGCGCTGGGACGAAAAGCGATTCCGGGCCTCCGGGATCGCGGCGACGGCGGAGATCCTCGCCGTCAACCGGATCCGGGGCAGCGACGAGGGCCAGGACATCGCCGAACTGACGGTCCGTATCAGTGGCCCGGGTTTTGACACGTTCGACGCGGGCTGTGAGGTGCCCACAGGTAGCGTGCGACCGCAGGTCGGTGACCGGCGCACGGTGATGGTGGAACCGTCCGACCTCACCTTCGCCATCGGCTATGACCACCTTTTCCAGCACGACTAGCTGTAGTTCCCGGGGACGTTGTGGACGCCGACGCGGTCGAGTCACCCGGATGAGTGCCGCGCGCCTCACAGGCCCAAACTCAACGCGCCGACCAGGATCATCGCTGCGCCCGCGAACCGTCCACTCACGTCACCGAACGGGATCATCTTCTCCAGCAGGACGAAGATGGCGATCGCCGCGATCCACAGAAGGTTCATCACGCCGCCGACGAACAGCAATCCCATCAGGATCCAGCAGCAGCCCACGCAGTAGGCGCCGAGCGTACGGCACTGCTTCATCGACCTGCTCACCCCTCAGCAACTCGAGGTCCTCGGCGACATCGCGGACACCGTCAGCGACCACCTGAGTACAGAACATCCCTGATCCGCCGGATGATCGACCCTGTGACGCACGGCCCGTGGGAACGGCCGTCTACGGCCGGATTTCGCGGTCATCTGTCGTGAAAGACGTTGATGTCGCGGGACGATCGGAGAAGTTCGTCCGGAACCTACCCCCGGCGGGTTTCTCGTTCGATCGGAGACCTAGCCTCAATCTTTCTCGAGCCCCGCGTGCTGGCCTGAGCGGTTTCGGATCGGTGTCGGCAGTGCCGCGAGGCGCCTGAGTCCGGCGGTCAGTAGGTCGACCTGCGGTGCGTGCGTGGACAATCGTAGATGGATGCGGAGGGCGTGCAGGGTGATGCGCCCGGCAATCGAAAAAGTCTGCAGCCGTGGCTGTTCGGGTTCCCACCGTCGGTCAGGGTGGCCCTCGAATGCGAACAGTTGCGTCCACGCTGTCAACTCGCAGACCGGCTCCACGATCGCCCGCCAGATCCGGTTCTGATCGGATCCGTGTAGCGGAAGGTTCTGTGGTCCAAATTCTTTCGCGGTCCGGATGCGGTCCTCGCAGTGGGCCCGATGCTGGCGCCGCAGTTCCAGATCCGGCAAATGGCAGCAGATGGTGGTGACGAACGCGGTCAGCCGCAGCCCGTCGTGGCCGGTGACCCGCAACTCTGCGCCGGGGTGGTCGAGTCGGCCCGCATCCGCTTGGCGGCAGCATGAACCAAGAGTGTTGCGCCTGCCTCGCCTGGTGTTCGATGGTTGGATCGCCAGCAGGACACTGACGCGTCATTGGAGTGTGAATGAGCTACGACTTCGGTATCTGGAAACGCGCTGCGACGA
Source organism: Rhodococcus sp. AG1013 (assembly GCF_003350365.1). Classification (NCBI taxonomy): domain Bacteria; kingdom Bacillati; phylum Actinomycetota; class Actinomycetes; order Mycobacteriales; family Nocardiaceae; genus Rhodococcus; species Rhodococcus sp. AG1013. The sequence continues at coordinate 43,041 of NZ_QQAT01000033.1, read as the reverse complement.
CGAAGACCGCTATGGTCCTCGACGCCTGGCATGCAATTACCCAGGAACATGGACATCCGGCGATGGGGGACTTCGACGCAGAGGCGGTCCTTGCGGAGATCGCTGCCCTCTTTCCGGGTGAGGCGACGGATCCTGACAACGCACTGATCGCGAGTTCGGGTCGAGATGGCGAGACCGCATGGATCATCATTCATGCCCCGCATTCGGCGGTTGCGCGCTACACAGGCGTCCTGATGGAGGTGGCACTGAGCCATGGCCTGATGCTCTGGGATCCGCAGCGAGGTGCCGTCTCGGTAGCTCGCACTGTGTGAGCAGGGCATCGTCCGCGACCGTCATTGTCTTCCTTGCCGAGGTGCGCGCGATGGCACAGTATTCCGGGCATGGGATTCTCACTGATCTTCGTACGCGTCCACGGAGACGAGCAGCGCGACGCGGATCGCGATGCCGTCGCCGCCTTCCTCGAGACGCGCGGCCTGCGCGCGGCGGGAAGCGCCGGCCGAGGTTCGCTTCTCGTCGATGCGGACGGGCAGGCGCTCTCGTTCGACGGGCATTGGACCGACCTGCACCTCGACCCGCTCGATCAGGAGGAGCCGTTGAGCGGTGGGATCGATCACGCCTCGCTGTCGGACGAGGAGACGACGTTCATCTATGAGCTGTGCGTCGCGGCGGGGTTCCTCATCGCCAATCTGCAGGGCAATCCGACCTACCTCGTCCCCGGCGCCAACCATGCCCCGGAAGATGTGCCCGATCAGGAGGACATCGACTGGGTGAACAGCGCCGCCGAGCTACGGCAGGCGCTCGCCGGCAACTTCGACGACTTCCGCGCATGGCGTGACCGCGTGGTCGCGCAGTACGCGGACGGGCGGGCAGACCGCGAGTAGCGCGCGCCAACCCGGCTGCTTCTCGATCCGGGGAACTGTCGTCCCCGGTCGTTAGGCTGTCGCAATGTCGATGAACTTCATGCTGGGCTTCGTGCCGAACACCGACCTCCCGGCCTTCGGAGCTGACGCCGAATCGACCACCGACTTCGACGGCGCGAGCCGCAGCACCGCGGCCGGCCCGTCGGCCGCGCAGGTCGGCGCGCACGTGCTGCTCGTGGATCCCGGTCTCGATCTCCAGCAGCTTCCGCAGCTCTCCGGGCCGCCCGCGGGAACGGTGCTCGTCACCCTCGGTGGCACGAGCGACGTCTACGTGGTCCAGTCGTTCGGCGACGACCCCCGCCTCCGAGTGCTCGCCGAGCGCGAGGTCGCCGAAGACCTCGGCGCCCCGATCGACGCCGAGGCGGTGTTCGAGACCGAGGACGACCCGGAGGACGCGCACCTGGAGTTCGTCTGCCGCCTCGCCGGGATCACGGTCGAGGAGCTGTGGAATCTCGAGTGGGCGCCGCTCGCGTCGGGCCGGGGCGGGTTCTTCGGCCGTCTCTTCGGTCGCTGAGGCTCAGTTCGGATCGCGCTGAGACGCGGCCGGCGTCTGCCCGACTTCGTCGGCTCAGGCATGCTCGACGGCCATGGCGCTCTGGAACTCTCCGTTCAGCTCGAAGGCGGGGAGCATCAGCGCCGTCAGCGCGTCGCCCCAAAGAAGTGGCGATCGCAGATGTGGCCAGGAACAGCGGCGGATCATGCCCGCCGGCGCGCCGAGTATGAGCGCTGGAGGCACTGTGCCGCGCGGCCACGCTTACTCTCGGTCTCCACCAGGTGGCTCGGACAAGTAGATCCGAACCTGCAGCTGTTGTTGAGATGAAGCGAAACTAGCAAGATGACCCACCTTGATTGACAAGCTCGACGTGTTGATCGACTGGCCCTAACCTGCGCGGATGACTGAAATCGGCCACCTGTTGGTCTGAGTTCTGGCTAGATTTGCTGCCGACTCCTGTGCAAGTCGAAACTTCCCGACCCGAGCAATTGCGCTCCGGCAGCGCTCGCAGTCACGCGCGACCAACACCTCACCTATCCGCTGTTCAGCCGATAGACTCTCCCGTATGGCTGGGGCGATCGACTCCGCAAAACGGCGCACGGCACAGGCCCTGCTGGCGCTGCCTTCCGGCGCCATCCGGCGCCTGGCGGGGCAGCCCGTGGAGGTCGAGGGCAACATCCTCGACGCCGAGATGCAGCTGATTCTCAGGCTGCAAAGGGTCGAGGGCAAGCCATTCGACGAACAGCCGATCCCGGAGGGGCGTCGCGCACTCGTCCGCAGCGCCAGAACCGTCGGTGGGGACCTGCCGATCGGCGCGGCCACCGATCTCGACATCGACGGGCCAGTTGGTCCGCTCCGGTTGCGGTTCTACACCCCGCGCGGTCTGGCCACGGCATCCCCTGCCCTGTTTTTCGTCCACGGCGGCGGCTTCGTGTACGGCGACCTCGACAGCCATGACGCGATGTGCCGCTTCCTCGCGGAGCGGGCGGGCATCCGCGTCGTGGCGGTCGACTACCGGCTCGCCCCCGAGTTTCCCTTCCCCGCCGCTGGCGCCGACGTCGAGACCGCGTACTCGTTCGTGACCGCCAACGCGACCGGCCTCGGCATCGACCCAACCCGAATTGCCGTCGGTGGCGACAGCTCGGGTGGAAATCTCGCCACGGTGCTCGCTCAGCGCGCCGTTCAGGGGGAAGTTGCGGTACCGCCCGTATTCCAGCTGCTGATCTACCCGGTGGTGGATTTCGCCGTCAGACGCCCCAGCCGATCGACCTATGCGAGCGGGTTCTTCCTGTCCAAACGTTTCGTGGCCACCAGCGAGGACAGCTATGTCACCGCCGGGACTAGCCGGACAGACCCGCTACTGTCCCCGATCTACGGTGACCTCACCGGACTGCCGCCCGCCTACGTGGTGACCGCCGGGTTCGATCCTTTGCGCGACGAGGGCAATGAGTACGCCGAAAAACTGCGCGACGCAGGTGTCGCGGTAGAGCATGTCATCGAACGCAGACTCATCCACTCCTTCGCGAACATGGTCGGCGTTGGACGATCAGGCCCTGAAGCAATGGGCCGGGCCGCGTCCGCGCTGCGGCAGGCACTGTTCAGCCCTGCGATCAGTTCCCCGGCATCCCGCCGGCTGGGGTCGGACAGCTCCGTTCACCACGAAAGTTGATCCCGGCGACCGGGATGAGCCCTTCGACAGGCCTGGTATTCGTCGATCAGCTGCGGCGTTCGCGGTCTTCCAAGAGCCCGCGCAGGTACTCGGCGGTGTCCGGGCGCGCGGCGTCGACGGCCAGGACGATGCGTTCGCGGCGATCGTCGGGCAGCGCGGCGAGCGCACCGATGAACTTCGGGAGTTCGTTCCTCCGACGCATGAGTAGCGCGTTGAGGAAGTCGGGCACCTCCCGCCAGCGCACGCCGTGGCCGAGCTCCATGATCGCGAACACGCGGTCGAAGTTGCTCGGGAAGTCCTTCTCGTTCGTCCAGGCGCGATCGACCCGACCGCTCTCGCGGAACGCCTCGGCGGCGGATCTCCAGTCCTCGGGCCAGTCGTCCGGGATCGGGTCGAGCACCGGCTTCCTGTTCGTGCCGCCGAGTGCCTCGTGGATCGGTTCCCACTGCTCGTCGTCACGGACCCAGCGGCCGAGCGTTCGGCGCACGAGCGCGCGTTGCGCATCGCCCCAGGTGTCGGTCGCCGTGAGAAACGCGCGGGTCGCGTCCTCGCTACCCGTGACGAACATCGAGCCGGTGCGGATGCTGTCGTGATCCCCGCGCGACTCCAGCCAGTTCGGCAGCACCCGGGCGGTGGCGGCTCCGCCCGTTGCCGGATCGGCTTGCGAGAGAACACCGTAGGCGGCCTCGTAGATGCCGTAGTCGTCGAGCGGGTGCAACGACCACAGGATCGCCTCGACGGTTTCCGCCTCGACGGCCTGCCCGTCGAGAGCATCGAGCATCGCGAGGTACCGATCGATGCCTGCCTGCTGGACGGCGTCCTCCTCATCGCTGAGCGGCTCCGCCTCGTCCTGATGGATGCTGCCGCCCCGGCGGATCAGCTCGTCCCGCCACGCCTGGTCGCGACCCTCGTCACTCATCTCCGGTCCCGTCGTTGAGCAGCAACATGATCGCATCTCGGTCATACGGCAGGCCGACGCGCATGAGCGCCAGACCCGCGTTGCCGATGTTCGTTCCCCACAACTTCTCGTTCGCCACCAAAGCCGCGAGGAACTGTCGCTGAGGCGCGCCGATGTTCTCGGGTACCGGTGGGTACTCGCCCGGAACGAACTCGACCTCGGGGAACGCGGCACGAAGCAACGGCCCCCAGTCGTTGTCGGCCGTGTACGGGGTCGAAAGCTGCGCCATCGCAACGGCCGCCGGCAGGATCGCGGCGAAGGACGTTTCCCGTTGCAGGAGCGAGTTCAGCAGCGTGAACCGGACGTGCATGGGAAAGCTGCTCGGTTTCTGTTCGAACCACTGGTCGACCTCTTCCGGCTGAGTCAACGCACGAACGAGTTCTTCCGCCGCCTGCCCGGAAGACGGCAGATGCATTGCGGCACACGCGCGGATCGCCGGGTCGGCGTCGGCGAGCCAGCCGCTGACGTCGGCTCCGACGGTGCCGAGAGCGAGAACAGCCGCGGCCCGGTCGTCACGCTCCGTGGCGCTGTCGGCGAAGGAACACAGCGCTGCGGCGACTCGGTGCTGATACAGCGCGGTGGAGTTGCCGTTCCACCGCGCCAGCGCGCTCACCGCCCCAGCCTTGTGGGCAACGGCATCCGATCCCATGAGCTGAAGCAGACCCTCCAGGACCGGGTTCGTCTGCTGCCGGAGCGCCGGGATGGCGAGGGTCATGAGCACGCCTGCCACAGGCGACTCCCACGCCTCCTCCGATTCTTCTTCATCGTCGGACGCCAGCGTCTCGAAGAACTCGCGTGCCTCCTCGTCCGAAGGCGGCACGACCTCGCTTTCGTCCTCGACCAGCTCCCCGGCCTGGGTCAGACTGTCGCCCGCCGCATCGAGGAAATCCGCCAGCGCAGGCAGGCGCGCTGAGGCGGTCTTGCGGTCCGCATCGCCGCTCCAGAACGACACGGCTTGTGCAACAGCGGCAACCGCGGGTGCCGTCGCCGGGTAGATGGTGCCCTGATGCAGCACCGCACTGTACAGATGCTCCATCGCCGTCGAGAACGCTGTCTCGTCGGCACCCGCCAACGCCTCCAGATGAGCGGGCGTGTCCATCGCCACGCCATAGGCATGGAAGAGCCGAGCCCAGTCGCACGTCTCGCTCACGCGACGCACTCCTTGTCATCACGCCATGTCTGATCGCGACCCTCGTCACTCATCTCCGGTCCGTGTCCGATCCCGATCGATGTACGTCTCGGCCAGTGCAAGTGCGGTGTCGTCGAGCGCGCGACCCGGCACGAAGAACGCCGCCTTCCCCGCCATGTTCCGAAACACGATGCCGTCCTTGATGCGCACCGCGTCGGAGAGCGAATTCCACGGCGCACGCGATGAGCCGAACCCGCCGCCCAACCCCAGCCCGTCCGCATCGATCCGCACGGTGAGTCGCGATCCGACACTCATGGCGTCGTCGACCGCCTTCGCGGCAATGCGACGAAGGATGACCACGAAGACGACAAGCAGCAGGATGAGGGCGGCGATCACCCCGAACGCGAACACCCCGATGGGGTGACCCGACACCGCCGACACAATGCCGACGAGCAGCGCGATCGGGAGCGCGATCATGCCCGTGATCCGCAGGCGACGCGACACCGCCCCATCGACGAATGCCTGCCGGACAGCCGCCTTGTCCGCCCCGTCGATCGTGATGCTGTTCTCGAACACAGCCGGTGGCTCGTTTCCATGCATCGCCGGCTCGGTGAGCGACGCACGAATCCACTCGAACGCCTGCCGAGTCTCCGGCGGCGCGAGGAAGTCATCCAACGGCGCCCCACTTGCCTGGAAGTCCGCCTGCTCGAGCAGCGCGATACCCAGTGCGGCGATCCGCTCCGGCGATCGATCCTCCAGATAGGCGGCCCACGTCTCCAGCGCGGTGATCGCGCGCAGGAGATCCGGATCCATGTCGCCGTCCGACAGATCGCCCTCGTCGATCTCCTCGATCCATACCCGAATCTGCTCGGCAGACGCCGTACCTGCTCCGTCGGCCGCCGCGCTGACGGCGCGTGCCCCGGCCTCCGTCAGCTCTGCTGCCGCTGCCGCCGCCACGCCATCCGCTGTGAGGAGCTCCCGCGTGACCGCGAGCCCGAATGCGGCCTGCGCCTCGGCCGTAGCGTGGGTTGCACACTCACGAACGGAGCTCTCGACTTCCGCATAGCAAGTCATCATTCCTCGTCCTCGTCGTCGTCCCGCCATGCAGCTTCGAGCGCATCGAGCACGGAAGGCGGCATCCCCTCGTTCCATCCGTGGGACTCCACGTATCCGCGGATGTCGACGTCGTCTCCGGTGACGGACTCGAACATCACCGGAGGGATCAGCCATCCCGGATCGTCTTGTGCGCCCAGCGCTTCCGCCGTCCAGTCCTGGCCGGGGTGCTTCGGATTCCCGGTCGGAGTCGAGAGATCGTTCGCCGGGTCGAACGACGCACCGGCGCCCGCCACCGTGCCGGAGACGACACGGTCCTGCAGCACATGCACATTCGCCCATCCCGCGCGATTGACCGACGGCACATCGGCCTCGCTGCGGAACCTCTGGTAGTAACCGGGCTGGGAGTACCAGTACAAGGCCGCCGCGGTGGCACGATCGAGCTTCGGATGCGCGGCCATCCATGCGATCAGCTCGGACTTGCCGTCGTAGTTCGTCGCGAGTGCGGTCACCAACCACTCGGTCGCGGACGCTCTCTCCAGGAACTCGCGCATCAGACGCAGCTCCAGTTCGTCGAAATCAACGCCCATAGTTCACCTTCCCCAGCGGTACCGATATCGGATTCAATGCGACCCACGCGACCGCGAGTTCGCTCAGGCGATACACCTGCGCGTCATCCCCGTCGCCGGATTTCAAGGCCCGCGAGAGGCTTTGGGCCTCCTGCAGTTCGCCGGCCGGGAGCGGGGTGCCGCTCGCGTAGTGCTCGGGCAGCGCAGCGAGCATGTTCCTGAAGTCGCGGCCCCAGTTCGGGCTTCCGTCGTCGAGGATCTCCCGCGCGATCCGTCCGGTGAGGCGGACCACCTCGCCCTGCACGGTCGCCGCAGGGCCGTTCGACGGCACCAGCAACTCCCAGAGCGCCTGATGCTGGTCCTGCCACGCGCCCGCGGGAACCGCGATCGGCGAGACGCCGTCGTGTCGCCGACGCCCGGCAACAGGCGTGACGCCGAACAACCGGTAGAGCTCCGCGAGGCCGGCCTCGGTCTCGTCGAGGAAGTCGGGGTTGAAGTTGTCCCGGTGGAACTCGAACTCCGTGCCGATCCGGGTCACCGCGGCCCGCATCTCCTCGGTCACGGGATCCCCGGCGTCGAGGAGTAGCTTCGCGACGCGGGCCATGCCCGGGATGAAGAAGTTCTGCGTGCGTCGGAGGCCGGCGAGCATCGGTGTCTCGCCCCTGCCGTTCAGGATTCGGGCATCGGCGCCGTGTTCGAGCAGCACCCTCGTCGCGTCGGGGCGTTGGCCTCCCGTGGCCGCGTGCAGCGGCGACTCGCCGTACCGGTTCGGTCGTTGAATGTCCGCCCCGAGCGACAGCAGGAGCGGGATCTGCTCCGCGCGACCTCTCGATGCTCTCGTCCAGAGTGGGGTGTCCTCATAAAGGTCCGCGGCATCGACATCGAGTCCCTGCTCGACCAGCCAGACGATCAGCTCGTCCGGGCACTCGACGAATCCGAGGGCGGTCTGCTTGCCGGATCCGCCGCGGGCATCGACCATCGTCCTGTCGAACACCGCCTTCAGATCGTCGAGCGATGCGGTCTCCAGCATCTCGTCGAACTCCTTCGGCAGGGTCTTACGCTTCGCCACGATGTCCTCCTTGCAGCGGGTCCATCTGCCGGACGGCCTGAGCGACCGCGTCTTCCGCGTTCGCGACTCCCAGGTCTCTGAGGACCGATGCGACGATCGCACGTTCGAAGTCCTCGTCGATCGGCGCCATGCCCGGAAGTGCCGCACGGAACAGCATGGGCGCGCAAAGTTGGATCTCGCCGCGCACGATCGCTTTCTCCAGCACCTTGACGGTCGCCGCGCGTTGGCGATGGATGAACTGCTCCGAGAAGGCATCTGCGGTGATCGGATCCCGAAAGCAGGAATCGAGGATCAGCGGCAGCAGCCCCTCGGCGAGCGGGTCGTTGTACATCTCGCGCTGTGCCCGCGCGATGACGAGCAGATCCTCCGCGAGTGAGCCGGTGTCTTCGGTCGGATCGGTCGTGGCGGCCCTCGGACGACCGGTCGTCCCCCCATTGAGCTTCATTGCCGGACCAGTGTAAGGGAAGTCGTTGGGTCCTGATCGTCGGGCCTTCGATCCGTCCGGGCGCCAGATCAACTGGGCGGCGCGGCTTCCCGTCCCGGATGGATGGCACGATCGGATCATGAATCAAATGACGAGCCGGTTCGCGGGCCCCCTCGATTTCGGCGACGACGCGTTGGCCGGCGCCATGCTCCCCGCCGGCATAGACGGATTCGGAGTGGGTGCCTGGTATTGGATTCAGGGTGATGAGACTCTGAACCAGAGCGAACTCGACAAGGCAGAAGTGGCTCTCAGCGATGTGCAGACTTTGGTCGCTGCGGCCTTCGTTGCTTTCGCCGCTGAGCTGACCGATCCCCAGTCGACAAGTTCATTGTTTCGCGGCTTTCATCTCGAGGAGATTCCCGAAGAGATGGTGTGCGACTTGTTCGACGTGGACACCGGTGAGGTTGTCACCGACGGCGTCTTCCTCGACCATCTGGTCCTCGTCGGTATCACGATCAGCCCGGCGGCGACGGAACGTGTCCTCGCACTCGACTTCGCGATCGGTGCTGACAAGCCCACTGACCAACTGCTTGTCGCCGTGTGGGATCGGAACGGCGCCGTTACCGTTCACCACGAAAGTTGATCCCGGGGACCGGGACCCGTCCCACCTGGCTTCGCGATGTCTGCCTCGATCCGGCATGTCCCGGCGCGGGCACGGATCCTTGCGGATCCGCACCCGGGCCGGGACATGGCGCGATGCGAATCGCACCGCCTGCCGCGCTCAGCTGCTCGCGATCGACCCGATCAGCGACACGAGGTCGGTGAGGTCAATGCCGAATACGCTGGAGCCGGTGCCCATTTCCCCATTGATGTCCGTCGTGGCGCAGGACAAACCATCTTCGGACTTGACTTCACCGGAGGCGCAGTAGACGGACCCGACCCCCTGCGTAGCCGCCGAGGCAGCGCCGGCCGCGGGCACCATCAAGATTCCCGCGGTGACGAACATCAGACTCGCAGCAAAACGGCGATTCATTGGCATGCTCCCGTGTAGTCGCGTTCGATACCGACGGTTGGCATCGACTCCCGATTCGCGGACGCTATCGCAGCACCGTGCAGCCCACAGAAGAATGCACAGATTGGTTCTTTCCGCCGCCTTCGGCGGCTCTTCCGAGTTGATGGGGTTCCGGGCCCCGGCAAATTCGTGAGTGAGACGTGCCCGCTGTTCATTCGCTCGAGCGGTGCGCCGGAGCGAAGCCGCCACCCCGCAGGTCTCTATCGCACTCCCAGAATTGAAGGCGGGCAGGAGGTTCGGCAGAGAAGCCATGGCGGAGAAGATTCGACTATCCCCGCGGAACTCAACGCACGGAGGTCGTGATCACCTGACTCGCCCGCTGCAGCGCCGCGACGTACTCCCTTTCGATCGTCTCGACGATCGCGCTCACCGGTTCGATCGCGCGGATGGGCTGGAGCCCTTGGCCGGCGGCCCAGACGTCCTTCCAGCGCTTCATCGATTCCGCACCCGCGGAGTAGTTCTTTTCTCCGGACGGGCGTGTCAGGTTGTCGGGGTCGAGTCCGCAGGCGACGAGGCTGGGCTTGAGCCAGGACGCCGGGGTGCCGGTGATCGCGGAACTGACCACGAGGTCGTCGGGCCCGGCGTCGACGATCATCTGCTTGTACCCGTCCACGGCCATGCTCTCCGCGGCCGCCAGGAACCGGGTGCCCATGTAGACCAGGTCGGCGCCGGCGGTGATCGCACCCGCGACACCGTGCCCGTCGCTGATGCCGCCGCCGATGATGATCATCCCGTCGAAGAACTCGCGCACGGCCGACGTGAACGCGAAGGGCGACAGGTGGCCCGTGTGTCCGCCTGCGCCGGCCGACACGCAGGCCATGCCGTCCACGCCCGCGTCGGCGGCCTTGTGCGCGAGGCGCAGGTTCACGACGTCGGCGATCACCGTGCCGCCGTAGCCCTTGACGATGTCCATCACGGGCTTCGGGGACCCGAGTGCGGTGATGACGATCTGCGGCTTGTACTCGGCGATGAGGCGCAGATCGTCCGCGAGGCGGGCATTGCTGCTGTGCGTGATCACGTTTGCCGCCCACGGGGCGACCGGGGCTGTGGTGGCCTCCGCCGCGCGGAGCTGATCGGTGATCGATCCCATCCAGGTGTCGAGATCCGCTGCGGTACGGCAGTTCTGGGTCGGGAAGGAGCCGACGATGCCGGCGGTGCAGGCGGCGGTGACGAGTTCCGGGCCGGACACCAGGAACATCGGTGCCGCGACGACGGGCAGACGCAGGGTGGTCAGGAACGAGTCGGTCATGGTGTCCTCTGTGGGGATATGTCGGTGAAAGTGTGTGCGTGCGTTCACGATGTGGCTCGGACGAGGACGTCGAGCAACTCGGTGGCCGCCGCCCGATCCACCTTGCCCAGCGCGGTCAACGGGAGACGCTCGACGCGGTGCGCGGCCTTGGGGCGTTTGTAGTCGGGCAGACGGCTGCGACTCTCCGCCAGCACGACGCCGCCGTCGATTCTCTCCGCGGCCCCCGAGGTGTACGCGGCGACGATGCGTTGCCCCCACACCTCGTCCGGCAGCCCGACGACGACGACGTCGTCGACGCCGGGGATCGCGGAGATCGCCTCCTCCACCTCGCGGGGATAGACGTTGTATCCGCCGGTGATGATCATGTCCTTGCTGCGGCCGGTCAGGTGGATGTAGCCGTCCGGGTCGCGGTAGCCGAGGTCGCCCGAGTGCAGGTGGCCGTCGACGTGGCTCTTGCCCAAATCCGTTCGCGTGCCGGCATTGTGATAGCCGGGGCTGACGGCGGGGCCGGTGACGACGAGCTCGCCGACCTCGCCGTCGAGGACGGTGTCGTCGAGGGCGCGGAACGCGATGTCCACCCCCGGGCATGTCCGCCCCACCGAGCCGAGCAGGTCGGCGTTCTCGAGCACGCCACGGCGGTGGTCCGCTGCGGTCAGCACCGTCAGGGGTGGGATCGCCTCGACCATTCCGTAGTACTGCACGAGATTGGGCGTGATGCGGTGATACGCCTGCCGGACGTGCTCGACCGGCATCGGTGCGCCCGCATACGCGAGCATGCGCATGCGTCGTCGCATCACCGACAGCCGATCGTCGTCGAAGTCCAGCAGTCGGGCGATGACTGTGGGCACCAGCGCGGTGTGCGTCGCGGAGTGGGCCTCGACGGCGTCGATCAGACCCGCGGGGCCGACGTGATCGAGCAGCACCTGCCGCCCGCCGGCCTCGAGGAACGGCAGCACGAACAAGCCGCTGGTGTGAATGACGGGGCCCGCGTGCAGGAACACCGCCGGCTCGGCTCCGTCGAGGGTGCCGGCGAGCACGTGGGCGCGCATCGCGTCCAGCGAGGCCAGCCGGTTCGCGTGGGTCCGCTGGGCGCCCTTGGGGATCCCGGTGGTCCCGGACGAATAGTGCAGCGCGCACAGCGAACTCGGTTCGGGTGTGGGTAACGGGGCGCGGCCCGCGATACCGGTCGCCAACTCGTCGACCGAAGGCCCGGTCGACGACGTCCCGCCGACGGAGATCACGGTCGGCGTGGTCGTCCGGGCGGCGAACTCGGCCGCGCCGTCTATCCGCGGGTCGACGATCAGCGCGTCCGGTTCGCAGTCGTGGACGACGCGTTCCCAATCCGTCCGGCCCACACGTGGATTGAGCGAGACCCGGACGAACCCGCCGATCGCCAGCGCGAGATCGACCTCGACCGCGGCGGCGGAGTTGCCGAGTAGGACCACGACCCGGCTCCCCGCCGCGATGCCGAGACCGTGCAGGCCCCCGGCCAGCGCGTGTGCCCGGTCCGACAGTTCGGTGAACGTTCGAGACTCGCAGTTGTCCTGGATCGCGATCGCGGGCCCGTACCGATCGGCCGCGGTTCGAACCACCTCGGCTATGGACATGGGACTCCCTCCATTCGCTACAGTTATTGAAGTAGACAACGACCGGGCGGGTTTTCGCAAGGGCCGCCCAGCCCGCAGAGGAGGAGTCCCGCATGACCCGACGCCTGTCCCCATCCGACCGACGCGCACCGTGGGTGATCGATGCAGTCCGGACCCCGTTCGGCGCGGTCAGAGGGGCGCTCTCGCACGTCCGGGCCGACGACCTGGCCGCGCTTCCGATCGCGGACCTGGTCCGCAGGCACCCCACGCTCGATCCCGGCCGCATCGACGACGTCGTCTGGGGAAATGCCAACGGCGCGGGCGAGGACAATCGGAACGTGGCCCGGATGGCGTTGCTGCTCGCGGGGCTTCCCCACACGATTCCCGGGGTTTCGGTCAACCGGCTGTGTGGTTCCGGCGCCGAGGCGGTGTTGTCTGCGGTCAGGCGTGTCGAAGTGGGCGACGCCGAGATCGCGATCGCCGGCGGCTCGGAGAGCATGAGCCGCGCTCCGTACGTACTTCCGCCGGTGGACACCGCGTTTCCTCGGTCGATGGAGCTGATCCCCACCACCGTCGGGTGGCGCATGCCGAACCCCCGATTCCCCGCGGCCTGGGTCGAGACGCTCGGCAGATCGGCGGAACTGGTGGCGCAGCAGGTGGGCGTCGGCCGGCTCGAGCAGGACGAATGGGCGCTTCGGTCCCATGAGCTGGCGGGCCGGGCGTGGGCGGACGGTGTGCACGACGGCTTCGTCGCGCCGCACCCGAACCTCGACCGCGACGAATCGATCCGCGAGACCGACCTCGCGACCCTGTCCGCCCTGCGGCCCGCCTTCTCCAGCGGCGGCAGCGTCACCGCCGGGAATTCGTCGCCGATCAGTGACGGAGCGGTCGCGGCCCTGGTCGGCACCGGAGCCGCTGCCGACGACCTCGGTGTCGAACCACTCGGCCGGGTGCTGGCCTCGGCGGTCGTCGGCACCGAGCCCGACAAGTTCGCGCTGGCGCCCGTGGCCGCCATCGGGAAGGCCCTGGACCGTGCGGGTCTCGGGCTTGCCGACGTTCGAGTGCTCGAGCTCAACGAGGCGTTCGCCGCGATGGTCCTGTCCTGCCTTCGTGAACTGCCCGGCATCCCGGTAGATCGGGTCAACCCGTTCGGCGGCGCCATCGCTCTGGGTCATCCGCTCGGTGCATCGGCGGCCCGAATGGTGGTCGATTGCCTGCGTCATCTGCGCCGGCTCGGCGGGGGAATCGGGGTCGCGGCTGCGTGCATCGGAGTGGGCCAGGGCATCGCTATTGTGTTGGAGGCCTGACAGACGATCCGACAGGATGCGATCGTCGCGGGCAGTGCCTGGAGGTGGGTGACGTGGCCGAATCCGGGGCCGCCGCGCCTCAGAGCCCGGTTGCCCAGACGATCGACCTGCTCGGTGACCGGCTGACTCTCGCCATCCTGCGCGAGGCCTTCGTCGATCATGTGCGGCGCTTCAGCCAGTGGATCGACCGTACCGGCGCTCCACCGGCCATGCTGACGGCCCGACTGAACGCGCTGGTAGAGGCCGGGCTGATGGAGCGCCGGCCGCAACAGGACGGCGGCGACCGCCACGACTACCTCCTGACCGAACTCGGCATGGCGACGTGGGAGATCCTGGCCAGCGTCTGGGCCTGGCAGCGCGAGTGGTCCCCGGAGGGGCTGCTGCAACCCGAGTTGGTGCACATCGACTGCGGCCACCGGGGGCCACCGGCGTTGATGTGCCGGCACTGCGACGGCGCCGTGGGCACGCGGGATGCGCAACTCGAACTGGACCCCGAATCGCTGGTTCTCGTGGCCCGGAGCGGGCGCCGGCGATCGACTCGTAACGCCCCGTCGGTGAGCCGGGCCGACCTGCAGTTCACCGAGGTCATGGAGGCGATCGGTGACCGCTGGAGCGCCCTTGTCACGGGCTTGGCGCTGTCGGGGGTTCGCCGATTCGGCGAGTTCCAGTCGATCCTGAAGATCTCGCCGACGACGCTCACCGAGCGACTGGTGCGGTTGTCCGAGGTGCAGATTCTCACCCGGAGCGAACACGGCACCGGTCGCGACTACGTGTTGACCCCGCGTGGCCGAGGGCTGTTCCCGATCTTTGCGTTCCTGCTGTCGTGGACACAGGTCGCGCATCCCGACGAGCTCCCACTCGGCCCGAAGCTCCGCCACCGCGACTGTGGCTCCTGGCTGCTCCCGGCACTGCGCTGCCGCGGGTGTGAGGCCAGGCTCGAGCGCACGTCCGTGCGCTTCGAACCCTTTCCGTTCGGCACCCAGCTCCCGCGCTAGACGCAGCACCCTCTCCATCGAGCGGTTCGACGTGGTCGACCGTTGACAACCCATGCTGTGTGCTGGTTCACTTCAATAACAGTAGTTACTTCGGTCAAACGAGGCGGCTGCCCTCGGCGGAGGGTCCCACCCCGATGACTGACTGATCGCCACAACTCTGTTGACACAGGAACGAGCGCCCATGTTCTTCGAATCCCACCTCGAACTGCTGCAGGCCGCGGCGGAGGCCAACCGCACCCGCGCCGCGTGGACCGGATATGCGCCCATCGCCCCGCCCGACGCCGCGCAGTCCGACGTCCTCGTCGGCGCCTATGACGGTGCCACCCTGAAGCTTTCGTCTCCCACCGACTCGGTGATCACCGCCGACGAGGTATCGCCGTACACCGGGAAGGCGCTCAACGTCACCTACAGCGCGCCGTCCGTGGACGAAGCGCTCGAGGGTGCGGCCGCCACCGCCGCCGCCCTCCGCGACGCAGGTGTCGAGCTGCGGGTCGGCGTGTGCCTCGAGGCTCTGCACCGGATTCACCGCCGCGGCCAGGAGTTTGCGGCCGTCACCTCGCACACCACCGGACAGAGCCTCAACATGGCCTGCAGCGGGAGCGGAACCAACGCGCTCGACCGCGGCCTGGAGGCAGTGGCGATGGCCTGGTCGGCCATGACTCGGGTCCCCGAACAGGTGACGTGGCAGCAGAGATTCGGCAAGTCGGACGTGACCCTGCAGAAGCGATTCCGCGCCCGCCCGCTCGGCACCGCCCTCGTCGTCGCCTGCGCCTCGTTCCCGGCCTGGAACGCCTACCCGGCGATCCTCGCCAACCTCGCGACGGGAAATCCGGTCCTCGTCAAACCGCATCCCCGCTCGGTGCTCGCGACCGCGCTCGCGGTGGGCGTGATGCGCGAGGTGCTGGTCGAGGCGCAGCTGCCGGCCGACGCCGTCCAGCTCGTCGTCGACACTGCGGACGCCCCCGTCGCGGTGAAGCTGGCCACCAGCCCCGACGTGCGGATCGTCGACTTCACCGGCAGCCCCACGTTCGGGTCGTGGCTGGAACAGAACCTCCCGAACACCCTGGTGTTCACCGAGACCGCGGGCGTCAACACCGTTGTCCTCGATTCCGTTTCCGACCTGTCGGCGGCCATGCGCACGCTCGCCGGCGGTCTCTCGCTCTTCAGCGGCCAGATGTGCACCACACCCCAGAACATCTACATCCCCGACGCGGGGGTGCTCACCGACGACGGCGTGATCGCACGAGATGACGTGATCGAGGCACTCCTGTCCGCGATCGACGACCTCGCCGGCGCACCCCGCCGCGCCGGAGCGGTCTGCGGGGCGCTGCAGTCCGACGCGACGCTGCACTCGATCACCGCGCTCGCCGACGCGGCCGAGGCGAACGGGACTCTGCTCCGCAGGCCGGTGCCGTACGCGCATCCGGACTACCCCCAGGCCCGGGCGGTGACTCCGCTGGTCATCCGGGTCGACCCGCGTCGGGGCGCAACGCTTCCCGACGGCGAACAGTTCGGCCCGGTCGCATTCCTCGTCGATTGCGCTGACACCGCGTCCGCGGTGGAGCACGCGACCGCGAGCGTCCGCAGTCACGGCGCGATCAGCTCGTACCTCTACTGCACCGATGACGCCGTCGTCGACGAGGTGGCCGATGCGTACGCCGATGCCGGCGCCTCCCTGTCGGCGAATCTGGTGTCCTCGATGCCCATGCAGTTCGCGGCCGCCTACAGCGACTACCACGTCACCGGCCTCAACCCGGCGGGCAACGCGACCCTCACCGACGAGTCCTTCGTCGCCGGGCGATTCCGCATCGTCCAGGATCGTCGCCAGGTCGGGGGCGAGTGACCATGTCCCAGTTCTCATCCGGCGTCTACATCTACGACGCGGTCCGCACGCCGAAGGCCCGCGTCCGGCGTCAGGGCGGCACGTTCGCCGACGTACCCGCGCACGAACTTCTCGCCCAGTTGCTCACCGCACTGCAGGAACGTGGGCTTCCCACCGACACCGTCGACGACGTCATCGTCGGCACCAGTACGGCCGTCGGTGAACAGGGCGGCAACGTCGCCCGTACCGCCGTGCTCTGGGCGGGTTGGCCGGACCAGGTCGGCGCCGGGGTGGTCTCCCGGCTGTGCTGCTCGGGACTGGACGCGATCGAGTCCGCCTCGGCCAAGGTGGCGTCCGGCATCGCCGACATCGTCGTCGCCGGCGGCGTCGAGTCGATGTCGCGGGTACCGATGCTCTCGGACCGGCCGGCGTTCGTCTCCGACGAGGAGCTCGGCGACCGCACGGGCTACGTGACCATCGGGGTCTCCGCCGATCTCACGGCAGCCGAATACGGTTTGACCCGGATGGATCTCGATGCCTACGCGGTGACCTCGCACCGGCGTGCCGCCGCGGCCCCGCCGTCCCGGTCGGTGATTCCGGTCCGCTCGGGCGCCACGACGATCCTCGAGTCGGACGAGGGACCCCGACCCGACATCAGTCTCGAGTCCCTCGGCGAACTCGCCACCCTCTTCGGGGAGGATCCGTCGTGGAGCAGGGTGGCGATGCGCCTGCCCGCTGTTCGGCGTCCCGATGGCGGGCTGCACACCGCCGCCACCGCCCCGCAGATGGCGGACGGTGCGGCGATGGCGGTCTTCGGGTCATCCGCCGCCCGCGATCGGATCGGCCGCGAGCCGATCGCGGAGGTGGTGGGCGTCGCCCAGGCCGCCGTGCGCTCGCCGCTGCTCACGGCATCGGTCGCCGCCTCCAGGCGTGCCCTCGCGAACGCGGGCATCACCGCCGGACAGCTCGACGTGATCGAGGCGAACGAGTCCTTCGCCGCGTCCGCCCTGGTGATGACCCGGGAACTGGGGCTCGATCCGAACAAGGTCAACCCGCTCGGTGGATCGCTCGCCACCGGCCATCCGCTGGGCGCAGGCGGTGGCGCTCTCCTCGTCAACGCCCTGGACCAGCTCTCCCGCGTCGACGGCGAGTACGCCCTGGTGACCATCCCGGCGGCGCTCGGGCTCGGTGCCGCCGTCGTCGTCCGCCGACTCCGCTGACCCTCTGCCCCCCAGACCACTGCCCGAAAGGACGCCATGAACGTCATCTCGGAAGGCCACGCCGCCAACCGTTTACGCCCGTGCCATCCCGATAGCCGTGTCGACGACTACCTCGAACACGGCTGGTGGTCGCCGCTCACCGTGCTGGATCTCCTCGACAACCAGATCCGGAGTCGCGGCGACGCCCCGGCGGTGACCGATCCGACGAACCTGCCCGTGCTGTGCGGGATCGAGCCAGACGCACTCACCTGGCAGGAACTCGACGCCCGCGTCGACGACCTGGCTGCCAAGCTGCACGAGTCGGGAATCGGTCCCGGAGATGTCGTTGCGGTGCTGATGCCCAACTCCGTCGCCCTGACCGCGACCTACTTCGCGCTGTGGCGCCTCGGAGCGATCGCGGCCCCGATGCCTGCCTCGTACCGACGGTACGAATTGACCCGGATCGTCGAATCCGCCTCGGCGGTAGCGGTTGTCACCGTCAACAGCCTGGGCGACCGGACGCCGTCCGACGAGGCGCTCAGCCTGATCGGCGAGGTGCCCTCCCTGCACACCGTGTTCACCTTCGGCCCGCCGGCGTCGAATCGCGGGCGGCCGCTGGACGCTGCCCCCGCCACCGACGAATCGGTCGATGCCGTGCGGCGTGCCTACGCGGCCCTGCCCCGATCGGTGAACGACTGCATCACGATCTGCTGGACCAGCGGCACCGAGGCCGCGCCCAAGGGCGTACCCCGGTGTCACGGTGACTGGATCGCGGTCGGGCAGGCGGTTCAGGACGGTCTGGAGACGGACGAGGCGTCCGTCATGCTCAACCCGTTCCCGATGGTCAACATGGCCGGGTTCGCGACCTCGCTGCTGCCGTGGCTGCTCGGCGGCGGTCACGTGGTCCACCACCACCCGCTGGACCTCGCCGTCTACCTCGATCAGCTCCAGCGCTATCGCGTCACCCACACCAGCATGCCGCCGGCGATTCTCACCATGCTGTTGCAGCGAGAGGACCTTCGGACCGTATACGACCTGTCCGCGCTCCGGCGGGTGGGGTCGGGCGGCGCCCCGCTTCCCCCCGGCGTGGTGCGCGACTGGCAGTACTCGCTCGGTGTCGAGGTGCTCAACTTCTTCGGCTCGAACGAGGGCGTATGCATGCTCGGGGCCCCGTCGGACACGCCGGACCCGCTGATCCGTGCCGAGTACCTGCCGAACTACGGCTCATCGGAGAGGTCCTGGGCCACCGGCGTGGCCGAGCGCACCTCGGTGCGCCTGGTGGATCTGGCGACGGGCGAACAGGTCACGGCGGTCGGTGGGCGCGGCGAGCTCCGGCTGAAGGGACCCACGATCTTCGCCGGCTATCTCGAGGGAACCGCGGCGTCGAGCCCGTTCGACGAGGACGGATACCTCTGCAGCGGGGACATATTCGAGCTGTGCGGTGACAACGGCGAGTACCTCAAGTTCGTCGACCGGAGCAAGGAGATCATCATCCGCGGCGGGATGAACATCGCTCCGGCCGAGATCGAGGGGATTCTCATCGACCACCCCGCCGTCGCTGACGTGGCGATCGTCGGATACCACGATGACGTCCTCGGTGAGAAGTGCTGCGCGGTGGTCGTTCCCAAGGACGGGGACGACGTCGTGCTCGAGGATCTGGTCGAATTCCTGCGCGCCAAGGACGTCGCGTCGTTCAAGCTGCCGGAGCGGCTCGTCACGGTCGAGCAGCTCGCCCGGAACCCGGTCGGAAAGCTGCAGCGTCGCGACATTCGCGGCGAGGTCGCGAAGGTCGGCTGACCATGGGATCACCAGATGGCGACGGCGCGCCGGTCGGGCGGCCGCGCGAGACGCCGACCGGGTCCGGCGGCCACATCGCCGACGAGATGACCGCGATGCTCGAGGGGCGATTCCCCGGCCTGGTCGGAATGCGCATCCTCGCGGCGTCGGCCGCTGCGGTCACCGGCGAACTGTCCGTTCGCGAGGAGTTGCTGGCGCCGAACGGATACCTGCACGCGGCCACCGTCGTGGCCTTGGCCGACACGGTGTGCGGTGTCGGCGCACGGCTGGCGTTGCCCGCCGAGGCGTCCGGATTCACCACACTCGAACTCAAGACCAACTATCTCGGCACCGCGCGGTCCGGGACGGTCACCGTGACGGCGTCGCTCGTACACGGCGGACGGCGCACCCAGGTGTGGGACGCCACCGTCCGCGACGGCGCCGGGAATCCGATCGCGCTCTTCCGCTGCACTCAGCTGGTGCTCTACCCCTCGGCGCCGCAACAGCATTCATCCACTCGATCAATCCTCGACACCACCGAAGCGGAGTAGGCATGACTTCCACCCAGCCCCGCGCGAACGGCGACCCCATTGCCGTCGCTCGCCCGGTCGACGCCACCGACGACAATCCGTACACCCTCGGAGTGTTCGCGCCCGTCGACGACGAACTCACCCTGGACGATCTCACCGTCATCGGTGAGATCCCCAAGGACCTCAACGGTGTGTACCTGCGCAACGGCCCGAACCGGCAGTTCGCGGCGCCGGGCCGCTATCACATGTTCGACGGCGACGGCATGATCCACGCCGCGCACTTCGAGAACGGGAAGGTGCGGTACCGCAACCGGTACGTTCGGACCAAGGCGTTCCACGAGGAGTCCGATGCGGGCCGCGCCCTGTGGACCGGACTCATGGAGAACCCGAAGGACAATCCGTGGGGCAACGGACACGGCCTCGGGATCAAGGATTCCGCCAACACCGACGTCATCTACCACCGCGGTCAGGTCCTGGCGACGTGGTACCTCTGTGGAACGCCCTACAGCGTGGATCCGCTGTCCCTGGAAACACTCGGTGCGCAGGACTTCCTGGGTACCTTCGCGGGCGACATGATGGCGCACCCCAAGGTCGACGAGGCCACCGGCGAGCTGATCTGGTTCGACTACGGGCCCGACCAGGACTTCCTGCGCTACGGCATCATCGGCGCCGATGGTCGTCAGACGCACCTCGCGCAGATCGATCTGCCGGGTCCGCGACTTCCGCACGACATCGGGATCACCGCCAACTACTCGATCCTCATGGACCTGCCGCTGGTGCAGGACCACGATGCGCGCCGGGCCGGCAAGTACCGGATCTTCTACGATCAGGAGCTGCCCGCTCGATTCGCGGTCATTCCTCGTCACGGAAACGGCAGCGACGTCCGCTGGTTCGAGGTGAAGCCCTGCTACATCTACCACGTCGTCAACTCGTGGGAAGAGGGCGACGAGATCATCATGGACGTGTGCCGGGTGAAGAACCCTCAGCACCAGACGACCTTCGCCTCGCCGCTGTCGAACATGCTCGCGTACATGCGGCTCGATGCACAGCTCTACCGGTACCGCTTCAACCTGCGCACCGGCGCCACCATCGAGACCGAACTCGACAACGCCAACATCGAGTTCCCCAGCGTGGATTCGCGGGTCATGGGCCGCTCGCACCGGTACTCGTACAACATGAGTCTCGGGAACGAACCGACCCTGCTCTTCGACGGGCTCGTGCGCTTCGACTCGCAGACGGGCACCAAGGAAGAGCACAAGTTCGGTTCCGGGCGTTGGGGTTCGGAGGCCCCCTTCGCGCCGCGTGACGGATCGACGGGAGAGACCGACGGCTACCTGGTCTGCTTCGTCAACGACGAGGCCGAGGACCGAGGCGAGATCAACATCTTCGACGCCGAGGATGTCGCGGCGGGACCGATCGCTCGGGTGCTGTTGCCGCGCCGGGTGCCGTCCGGCTTCCATGCCACTTGGGTACGCGCCGATCAGCTGGCCGAGGCCCGTACGTAGAGAAACCGTCCCTCGATCCGTGGTGCGGGCCGAGGGGCGGTTCGAAGGTCTCCTGGGCGAGGCGGTCCGAAAACCGCTTCGCCCAGGAGGCTTTCGTCGTCTGTGGGCTACACGGGCACCCGGGCGGTGCGGATGACGGTCACCGGGTGCCTCGGATGACGACCGTGGACACCGCCGTCGTGAACGATCCACCGATGTTGACGGTGAGGGCGCGTCGGGCGTCGTCTACCTGGTGGTTTCCGGCCCGACCGGTGACCTGCCGCGCCGAGTCGAGCACCATCCGGACGCCCGTGGCACCGACCGGGTGCCCGTGCGACATCAGTCCGCCGCTGGGGTTCACCGGCAGCCGTCCGTCGCGTTCGATCGAGCCGTCCATCACCACCTCGCCGCCCTTGCCCGGGTCCGCCAGGCCGATGTGCTCGAGTGTGACCAGCCCGTTGATGGTGAAGCAGTCGTGGATCTCGGCGACGTCCAGGTCGGCTACCCCCGCGATCCCCGCGCGCCGGTAGGCGTCCTCGACGGCTCCGCGCAGGTGCGGGAAGAGGTAATCCTGGTCGGCGCTCTGGGCGAGCTTGTCCGCGAGCAGCAGGGTCGCGGTGCGGTGACCGAATCCGGCGATCGTGGCCTCCTGGTCCAGGTCGGCTCCGGTCCGCTGTGCCCACGCCTGCGCAAACCTCGGCCCGGCCAGCACCACGGCGGCACCGCCGTCGGTGATGCGCCCGCAGTCGGTCTTGCGGAGCATCCCCTCCACGATGGGGTTCACCTCCTCGTTCTCGTCGAAGGATCCCGCCGGGAAGTCCCAATCCCGAGTCTGTGCAAGACCATTGCGGGATCCGTTGTCGAACGCGATCTCGGCGAACCGTCCGAGATGCGCATGATCGAGGCCGTAGCGCCGTTCGTACTCCTGCGCGATGTCGGCGAAGAGCGCGGGCCACGGATACTTCACACCCAGCGCCTCCCGCCCCGCCCACGCCGCGGTACCCAGATATTCGGCGGCCGTCTGTGCGGGCACATTGCGCATCAGCTCGACCCCGACCACCAGCGCCACGTCGTATCGACCGGACTCGATGTCCGCACACGCGGCGAGTACCGCCGTGCTGCCGGAGGCGCACGCTGCCTCGTGCCGTGTACTCGGTAGGCCGTCGAGTCCCGGCACGGCCGCAACCACCATGCCGCCGAGCTGGGCCTGGCCTGCGAAGAGTTCTCCGGCGAGGTTGCTCACGTGCACGACACCGACCTCGTGGTCGTCGACCCGTGCGTCCGCCAGGGCGGCGGGCACGGTCTCGGCAAACATGTCGACCAGGCCGAGCCCTTCTTTCGACCAGTTCCTGGCGAAGTCGGTCTGGGCTCCTCCGAGCACGTACACGGGGTTCGTCATCTGTTCGTCCTTGTTGTCGTCGGGTTCGGGGAAGGCGGCGGGTGACGCCGCACGACGCGTGGATGGGATGGGCGCCCGGCCAGGTCCACGGCGAGGCCGGTGGATATCGCCGCCGGTGGACCGGTAGCCGATCTCGGCACGCTCGGGTGTCGACGCGCGCCGGCGTCGCATCTCAGGCTAGCCTCGCGCCGCCATCACTACAAGATTAAGAGTTACTCGAACCGGCAGTGGCTCTGGTGAATCATGCAGCAGTGCAATGCAGGTAACGGCCAATGGCAATGAGATCCCCATCGGGGGTGTCTCCTGTCGAACGAATCACTTCTCGATGAGAAGTTGAATGTGTGGAGAGGTGGGGTGCAACGCCACTGCGGCCGGACCGACGCTGTTTGCGATGATGGACGGCATGTCCACAGTCCCGCCGCGCCCCGCGGAGCCACCGGCCGCCGCGGCGTCGTCAGCGCTGGGGCGCGCTCTGCTCATCGTGGGTGACAGATGGAATCTGCAGATCATGCGGGCCGTCTTCGCCGGTGTCGAGCGCTTTGCACAACTGCGCGACGAGCTCGGGATCTCGGACGCAGTCCTCTCGCATCGCCTGGGTCGGCTGATGGACGACGGGATCCTCGACGCGCATCCGTACTCGACCGCGCCGCCGCGTAACGAATACCGTCTCACCGATCTGGGCGGCGATCTGTGGCAAGTCTTCGTCGCGTTGTGGAGTTGGGACCGCCACTGGGCGCCGTGGGCACCCGCCCGACCGACCACACAACTTCGCCACCTGACGTGCGGGCACGTCATCACCCCGGTGTTCGGGTGCGGCGGGTGCCAGGCGATCGGGGTGACGGCCCGCGACGTGCGGACCGAGGTCGATGCGCCGCTCCTCGTCGACGTCGCCGACCGCCGGTCCCGGCGCACGGCGAAGGGTGACGCGTCGGGGATGGACTCCACCAGTGTGCTCGCCGATCGCTGGTCGACCTTCCTGCTCGCCGCGCTACTCGAGGGCAACCGCCGATTCGGCGACTTGCAGGACCGGCTCGGATCGATCTCGCCGGTCACCCTGACCGACCGCCTCGCGTATTTCATCGACAACGGGATGCTGGTCCGCGCGCCGATCGTGGACGGCGCGCGACGGCAGGAGTACCGCACCACGCCCAAGAGCCTCGACTTCTTTCCCGTGTTCGCCGCACTCAACGCGTGGGCGGCGCGGCATCTGTCCGAGAATGGACGGTCCGGCCTGACCATCGTGCACAGCGCGGGCGAGCACCTCCTCGAACCCCAGTACACCTGCAACGCATGCAATGCCGTGTTGCGCCGTGCGGACACCGATTTCGTGACGTCCACCGCAGGGCGCTGACGAGTCGCCCCACAACGGCTCACTCCCGGTTGAGGGTTGCCTCCTCGAGGTCGAGTTCGCGCAGCACCTGTCGCAGTACCTCGTCGTCTATTCGTCCGCTGTCGCGCTCTGCGAGGAAGACGTTCCGCTCGGTCTCGAGCATCCGCAGGCGCAGTGCGCGGAACGCGGCGGACGGGCTCTCCCCCAACTCGGCCTCGCTGCGCCCGAGCCGTTCCCACGCGGCGTGGGCGCGGTGTTCGCTCCAGGTGCGCAGGATCTCCGCGGCCCGCTCGCGGACGGCGGCGGGGTCCCCGTCGGCGTTCGCGACCAGGCTGTCGAGCACCTCCGTTGCGGCGCGTGCTGCCTTGTCCTGCGCGGCGGCCAGTGCCAGCGCGTCCT
Organism: Rhodococcus sp. AG1013; assembly: GCF_003350365.1. Classification (NCBI taxonomy): domain Bacteria; kingdom Bacillati; phylum Actinomycetota; class Actinomycetes; order Mycobacteriales; family Nocardiaceae; genus Rhodococcus; species Rhodococcus sp. AG1013. The sequence continues at coordinate 18,609 of NZ_QQAT01000033.1, read as the reverse complement.
TGCGGCGTTCTTCTTCGTTGTCGACTCCCCACCGGGTGATCAGCCACGGCAGGGTCAATCCGTGCAGGAGCAGGGTGCCGACCACGACAGCGAAGGTGATGAACAGGATCATGTCGCGTCCAGGGAAGGGGCCTCCCGAATTGACGGTCAGCGGGATCGCGAACGCCGCGGCCAGCGAGACCACACCGCGCATGCCGGACCATGCGACCACGAACACCCCTCGGGGAGGCGGCGCCGGCTCCCGCTCGCGGATCCGCGCGGACAGCAGCCGGGGGAGGTAGGTCGCGGGGTAGACCCACAGCAACCGGACGGCGATCACCGCGACGAGCACGGCAAGGGAGGCGCCGACGACTTCGGCCACACTGCGGCCGTGGAGCCCCTGCACCACGCTCGGCAACTGCAGCCCGATCAGTAGGAAGACGAACGATTCGAGGACGACGTCGACGGCCTTCCACACCGCGGTGTCCTGCAAGCGGGTCGCGTAGCCGGCGCGGGTCGATCGCTGGCCCAGATACAGGCCGGCGACGACGACCGCGATCACCCCGGAGCTGTGCACCTGCTCGGCCGCCAGGTATGCGACGAAGGGGACGAGTAGCCCGATCGCGCTCTCCATCACCGGATCCGCGAGCCGGGACCGGATCGCGGCGACGACGATCCCTACCCCGAGGCCGATCAGCGTGCCGCCGATCGCGGCACCGAGGAAGGTGCGCGCCCCCTCCAGCAGGGTCACGCCGGTGCCGACCGCTGCGGCGAGCGCGACACGGTAGGCGGTGAGCGCGGTCGCGTCGTTGAGCAGGCTCTCGCCGCCGAGCAGGGTCATGATCCGTCGGGGTAGGCCGAGGCGTCGTCCGATCGCGCTGGCGGACAACGCATCCGGCGGAGCGACGACCGCCCCGAGCACCAGCGCCGCGGCGAGGGGGAACTGGGGAATGGTGAGGTACGCGACCACCCCGACAACCGCGGTGGTGGCGAGCGGCAGCCCGATTGCGAGCAGCCCGATCGCGCGCGCATTGCGGCGCAGCGCAAGCGAGGAACTGTCGAGTGCGGCCGAGTAGAGCAGCGGCGGCAGTACCGCGAACAACACGAGATCTGGGTCGAACGCGGTGTCGGGGAGTCCGGGGATCTGCGACCCGGCCAGTCCGACCGGGACCAGCAGCAGCGGCGCCGACCAGTTCAGGCGGCGCGCGAGGGCGGCGGTGAGCAGCGCCGCCACCGCGACGGCGAGCAGGGCCACGTCCATGGCGTCCTCCTGCGGTCGGGTGTAGATATCCCACCCTGCAGCATGCAGGATGGGAGGTGATGAAGAGAGTTCTCCGACGCGCGGCTGACCACATTGGTGTCGGATCCCCGGGTCCGGCTGCGGCCGGACCCTGCGACGAACTCGCGGCGGCCGCCGGACCGGACCCGGAGCCGCGCACGCCCGGCCTCTGCGAGGAATGCGAGGCGCTCGGCGAACAGAACTGGGCGCACCTGCGGCTCTGCCTCACCTGCGGACACGTCGGATGCTGCGACTCGAGCCCCCACCGGCACGCGACGGCGCATTTCGAGCAGACGGGACACCCCGTCATGCGATCGCACGAGCCGGGCGAGGCGTGGCGTTGGTGCTACCGGCACGCCGAGATGGGTTGACGCCGGACGCCTACCGCGGCGGAGCCTCGAGTCCGACGAGATCATCCATCGTGATCTCCCTCCGGACCGGCCAGCGGAAGGCGGACCACGAATTCGGTATGCCCCGGCTGTGATTCCACGCGGATGTCGCCCCGATGTTTGTCGACGATCCGCCACGAGATGTCGAGTCCGAGCCCGGTGCCCTCACCGACCGGTTTCGTCGTGAAGAACGGCTCGAAGATGCGGCCGCGGATATCCTCGGGGATGCCCGGGCCGGTGTCTCCGATTGCCACGGCCAGGCAGTCGCCGTCCCGGTAGGTGCGGATGGTGAGGGTGCCACGGCCGTCCATGGCGCTGACGGCGTTGTCGATGAGATTGGTCCAGACCTGGTTGAGTTCGGGAGCGTACGCAGGAACGGGCGGCAGGTCGCGGTCGTGCTCGGCGCCTTCGGTTCCCGCGTCCTGGGGAAGCAGTTGAAGGAGTCCGTCGAGGCCATCGAAGCGCGCAACCACGGCACGAGTGGGACGGACACACCGACGTCGGAAGGGTGAGTCATGCGGCCCGGACGTCTTCGGCCGGCGCGGCGGCCTCGGGTTCGGGTTCGGGTTCGGTCATGTGTGCCCTTGTGGGCAGCAGGAGCGGGGTCGCGAGCAGGAGAACGCCGGACATGGTGATCGCCGCGAGCGGGTTGGTGAGTGTCGCGAGGACGCCCCAGATCGCCATCAGGGAGGCCTGGAGGAGTTTGCTGCTGACACTCCAGGCGGTGAGGACCCGAGCGGCGTGACCGGCGGGGGTGCGCTGCAGGCGTTCTGTCGCGCTGACGGGGTTGAAGATGCCCATGCAGGTGATCAGCAGGCCCTCGACGACGATCACCGTGAGGAGTCCGGCGATGCCGGGTTGGACGGCGGCGAGGCCGAGCGGGAAGATCGAGCGCAACCAGCCGGAGACGATCATGACCCGGTGCCGGCCGTAGCGGGCGACGAGGCGCGCGGAAAGGCGGGCACCCACGAACCCGCCGAGTGCCGGGACGCCGAAGGCGAGACCGTATTGCCAGGCCGGGAAGTGGTATTCGCCCAGCAGGAGGACGGCCAGGAGTGGGACGGTGGCCATGATCAGGCCGCTGACCAGGATCGAGTTGAGGAACAGGCGCCGCAGCGCGCGGTCGTGGAGGATGAACCGCCAGCCGTCCAGGAGGTCGGTGGCGCGCAATCCGGTGGCCGCGGTGCGGGGGGCCGCGACGTCGTCGCCGCGGATACGGAGGATCCCGAGGGCCGACAGCAGAAAGCTGAGGGCGTCGGCGGCGACGGTGACGACCGGGCCGAGAAGCCCGACGAGCGCTCCGCCGAGGGGTGGCCCTGCCGCGGTCGCTACCCAGCTCGTGCCTTCGAATCTTCCGTTCGCCACAAGAAGTTGATCTCTGTGGACGAGGTGTTTGAGGTACGCGCCGGAGGCGGCGGTGAAGACGATGCTCGAGGTGCCGGAGACGACCGAGACGACCAGCAGTTGGCCGTAGGTCAGTAGGCCGAGGAAGTACGCGACCGGAACGCTCGCCATCGCGAGGAACCGGGCCAGGTCCGTCGCGATCATCACCGGCCGTTTGGCCCGGTGTTCGACCCACGGCCCGAGCGGGACGGCCACGATCGCCGCGACGGTGAGCCCGGCCGCCTCGAGGAGCGAGACGGCGAATGCCGGCGAGTGCAGCACTTGCACCGCGATGAGCGGGAACGCTCCGAACGCGATCCACGTGCCGTATGTGCTGACGGCGTAGGACGCCCACAGCCAGCCGAAGCTGCGCCCCGATTGCACGCGCATGCGACTCCTTCGCAACAACTGATGCTTTGGTCTGCCGGATCACATCAGCCCTGTCGGTGCTGGATCAAACAACTGGTTCTCCGGCGCGCCACAACCATCGGTTGGACAGTGCATACGCTGGGCCGATGGATACCGAGGCAGTGCGATCGTTCGTCCGGGCGGCCGAGCTCGGACAGCTGCAACACGCGGCCAACGAGCTGGGCGTGACGCAACAGGCCGTCTCGAAACGGATTGCGGCCCTGGAGCGGGAGCTGGAGGTCCGGCTGTTCACGCGTACCGCCCGCGGGGTCGAGCTGACACTCGACGGACAGGCGTTCCTCCCGCACGCACGAAGCATCGTCACGGGTGTCGAGCGCGCCGTCGCCGCGGTCAGGCCGGGCTCGCGGGCCCTTCGGATCGACGTCCTCGGCCTGCGATCCGCGCAGGCAGTCATCCTGCACGACTATTGGCGGTCGCATCCTGACGTCGATCTCGACGTGGTGACCCTCAAGGTCAACGACCCCCGCGTGGCGGTGGCCGCCGTCGAAGCCGGCGAGATCGACGCCTCGTTCCGCTCGGTCACCGATCCCGCAACGTTGCCGCGCGATGTGCAGATGATCCACGCGTTCGACTCCCCGCTGGAACTCCTCGTCGGCCCGAGGCATCCTCTCGCTGCCGCACGAAGACTGACGCCACCGCAGCTGCACCGGCATCGGATCTGGGTACCGGGTATCGCGCCGCGCACCGAATGGGCGGAGTTCTACGACCAGCTCGTCACCGAGTTCGACCTCAGCATCGACGCCGCCGGCCCGCACTTCGGCGACGAGGTACTCCTGGACACCCTCGCGGACTCCGCTGACGTGGCCACTCTTGTCGGGTCACGCGACCGGTACATCTGGCCGACGAGCCACGACCTACGCCGCATACCGATCGTGAATCCGACACTCGCGTACCCACTTTCGCTCATCCTCCCGAGGTCGAATCCGCATCCCGGGCTACGGAAGATCATCGACCACTTCGGAAGCCTGGCGCCGCCTCCGGAGACGACCTGGCGCCCGTCCTGGGCGACGCCGCCGGACGGGCCGTAGCCGGCGAGCGTGTGCGGAGCCGGCTAGCGGTCTTCGGCCGAGCTCAGGTGGTCCATGAGGTCGTCGAGCGACTCGAACTCGACGACCTCGTAGTTCTCGTCCTTCTCCTCGACGACAACGTCGTCGACGTCGAGATCCTCGTCGAGCTGAGTTCGGATCCAGCTGTCGGGGAACTGCTTCGGCGCGAGGAAGGAGAGCAGGACCGCGTCGTGGAGGACCGCGACGGATCTGAGGGTCAGGTCGTCGCGCAAGTCGGTTGCTTCGATCACGCTCTGATCGCCGACCGCGTCCTCGATCTCGTTGGCGACGGAGTCGACGACCTGATCCCATCGCGCGGGCGTGATCGTCAGCATTCGTTCGACGGCAGCAAGGAGCACGCCGGTGTCCAGGCCCGACCTGTCCTCGAGTTCGGGATCGACGTTCACAGTGACGTCCGTTCCGGCGGCAGCCACTCTCGCAGCGCCGATGACGATTCCGTCGTCGGCGAATGGTGCTGTCAACAGACCGCTCTCGGCGATCTCGTCCCTGAGCAGCTCAATCGGATCCATCAGGTCCATGCCTCTCCGTGTGCGTTCCTCGAGCGATCGCTGTTCCACCTTGGTTCAAGACTCCCTCAGCCGCAACGAGCACGGTCAGGGGCTCCAGAAACCGGACACCTACGATGGGCGCATGGCGCGGACACCGGACATCACGTCCCCACACGTGGTGACCTACGACGGACTGCCCGCGGCGGCGGGCGGTGCGCACTCGCTTCGCGCCAAGCGCCCCGACAAGGCATTCCAGCGCCTCCAGAGCTTCGTCGGCGCCTGCACCGCACCGGTGTCGCCGGCAGCGTGGGCGTTCGAGATCTCTGCGGGCGGACCGCCCGCGCCGACCGCGCGGGCGGTAGCGCTCGCCACCGAGCGCTTCGGCGGACCCCGCTACCGCGCGCAAACCCACACGGAATGGAACGTCCCACCCGAATTCGTCAGCCACGCGCTCGAGGCGCTCATCGACGTCGGTCCCGAGGTCACGACCCACGGACGGTCCCTGGCCGCGCTGACCTGCAGCACGCCCGTGCGCCTCGTCGACCCGGACACCGGCGCCTCCTACCCCGACATCACCCCCGACGCCTTCGGCCACTTCGCCGTGGACGGGTACGGCCGGCGTCTGGGCGCCTCCGGCCTACGCGCCACCCTCGGTACCGCAGCATCCTCGCTCTCCTTGTGGCTCAACCTGCCCGCCGACGAACGACTGGCCCCCGGCGCTCGTCATCTGCAAGGCCATCTCCCGTTCCGGCTGTCCGCGAAACATTGGCGCCTCTGGCGACCCACCCGGAGCGGAGACGCATACCGCGCCACCAAGACTCCATCGCCCCTGCACGACCGGGTCTGAACCACAACGGAACACGCAGCGGGACTGTGTGTCTCGGCGGTATCCGACGGCGGCCTGAACGTCGCACGATCCGGCCGGGGATTCACGGTGCCGGCGGCAGGATCTGGCACAGTGCGGCCAGTGCGGCGGCGAAGGCGTGGTCCGTCGGCGCCGCGTAGCCGACGACGAGGCCGTCGAAAACGGGCGCGGCGTCGGGATGGCGGTAGGCCGCGAGACCGTCGAGTGCGATGCCCTGCCACGCGGCGGCCTTCACCGTCGAGGCTTCGGTGCCGGGCGGAAGTCGCAGCACCGCATGCAGTCCCGCGGCGATGCCGGCGGGTTCGATGTGCGGTGCGTGCTCGGCCAGCGCGGCGGCCAGGCGGTTGCGGCGGTCGCGGTAGCGCTGGCGCATCTGCCTGACGTGCCGGTCGTATGCCCCGGAGCTGATCAGGTCGGCGAACGTGAGTTGGTCGACCACACCGGTCCAGCGCTCCCGCCGGCCCTTCACTGCCAGGACGGGGTCGATCAGCCGTTCCGGCAGCACCATCCAGCCCAGTCGCACCGCGGTCGAGAGGCTTTTACTGGCCGACCCGACGTAGAGGACGTGGTCCGGGTCGAGGGCCTGGACCGCACCGATCGGTTCGCGGTCGTACCGGAACTCGCCGTCGTAGTCGTCCTCGATCACCACCCCACCCCGCCCCCGCGCCCATTCGACCGCCGCGTGGCGCCGCGCCGGATCGAGGGGACCACCGAGCGGGAACTGGTGAGCCGGGGTGAGCAGCACCGAGCGAACGGCGCGATGATCCGCCAGTTCCGTTGTTCGGGAGCCATGTTCGTCGAGCCCGAGTGGTACGGTCCGGACACCGTCGGCCGCCAGCAGTGCGCGGTGGAAGGCCAGGCCGTACGCCTCGACCGCGAGGGGGCCCCGCAGCACACCACCACAGAACAGCAGGCGCAACGCGTCGGAGAAGCCCGCGCAGATCACGATGCACTCCGGGCCGGTGCGCACTCCCCTGACGCGGGCGAGATAGTCGGCGAGCGCGGTTCGCAACTCGATCCGGCCCTGGGGGTCGCCCGGGCCGAAGGCGCTGTTGGGTGCGGCGGTGAGCGCCCGGCGGGTCGACCCCATCCACGCCCTCCTCGGGAACGACGAGGTGTCCGGCTGCCCCTGCAGGAGGTTGTGCACCGGCGCGGCGGTGCCGGTGGACGGCTTCGTCGGTACACGCGGTCGTGCAACGGGTGCGGTGCGCTCGGCGACCCGGGTGCCCGAACCCCGCCGGGCGGTCAGCCAACCCTCGGCGACCAGTTCGGAGTAGGTGGCGGCGACCGTGTTCCGTGCGATGCCGAGGTCGGCCGCGAGCGACCGATAGGGAGGCAGCAGGGTTCCCGGGGCCAGCCGCCCATCCTGGATCGCCCCGCGCAGTGCCCGGCCGAGAGCGGCTCGGCGCGAACCGGTTCCGCCCAGTTCCAGATGCAGATCGGAACCGAGACGTTCGGCAACATTGACCCATGATTTCGACATCGGAATGCACCTCTCGGGTGGTCTATTGATTCCCTAGATTAGTGATCATGACCAACACCACCGCACCCCGAGTCACCTTCGCCGCCGCCGCCCCGAAGGCGTTCAAGGCGCTGATCGGCTTCGATGCCGCTGCCCGCGAGGGCCTCGACCCCACGCTGGTCGAGCTGATCCAGATCCGCTCGTCACAGCTCAACGGCTGCGCCTACTGCCTCCACATGCATGTGAGCGACGCGCGTAAGGCCGGCGAAGACGAGATGCGCCTGCACATGATTGCGGTCTGGCGTGAGGCGAGGCACTACTTCTCCGCACGGGAACACGCCGCGCTCGCGCTGACCGAGGCCGTCACCCGAATCGCCGGCGGCGTGCCGGACGAGGTGTACGCGCAGGCCGCGGCGCAGTTCGACGACGCGGAGCTCGCCCACGTCCTCGCCCTGATCTTCACGATCAACACCTGGAACCGTCTCGCGATCAGCACCGGCAAGGTCGCCGGCACCGACGAGCGTCGCCGGTAGTTCCGTCCGGATGCCGATCCGGTCAGCGGCCCGAGCTGCCCGCGGATTGGAGCCGTGAACGGTCAGCGGACATCCGATGGCGGCTTGCGCCAGGAAACGGTTCAGCACGGTGCCGTAGTCGCCGTCGTAGGCGAAGGATGCAAGCACCCACAGCTCCCGTCTGTCGGCAGAACCGGCGGGGAATCCGGTCGCCGCACCTGTCCCCATCGGGGAGCTACTCTTCACCCATCCCAGGTGAGGCGGACGGGCGCGGGGCGTCCCACACTGCCGACATGGCTATGACATCGAATTCGGCATCCGAGTCCATCATTCGCCAGCAGAAGGAGCTGCTCGAGAGCCTTCCCTTCTCCGATACGCAGGATTTCGACGACGCCACTCGCGGGCTCGTCGCCCGCCGCGAACCGAACGCGGTCACGGCGGAGGACGGAACGGTCCTGTGGGACAACGACACCTACGCCTTTCTCGAGGGCGACGCTCCGGACACCGTGAACCCGAGCCTGTGGCGGCAGTCCAAGCTCAACGCGATCGACGGTCTGTTCGAAGTGGTCCCGGGTATCTACCAGGTACGCGGCATGGACCTGTCGAACACCACGTTCGTCGAGGGTGACGAAGGTGTGGTCGTCGTCGACACCCTCCTCTCCGAGGAGACCGGCCGCGCGGCTCTCGAGCTCTACCGCGAGCACCGTGGCAACCGTCCGGTGAAGGCGATCGTGTACACCCATTCCCACGTCGACCACTTCGGCGGCGTCCGGGGTTTCGTGTCGCAGGAGGAGGTGGACGCCGGCAAGGTGAAGATCTTTGCCCCGGAAGGGTTCACCGAACACGCCATCTCCGAGAACGTGTACGCGGGCATCGCGATGGGTCGCCGTGCCGGCTACATGTACGGCGCCGCGCTCGCTCGCGGGCCGCAGGGCCAGGTCGGTGCCGGATTGGGTCAGACCACCTCCACCGGGACCGTCACCCTCATCCCGCCGACGGACATCGTCACCACCACCGGCCAGGAGGAGACCGTCGACGGTGTCCGGATGGTCTTCCAGATGGCGCCCGATACGGAGGCGCCGTCGGAGATGCTCATCTACTTCCCCGGTTTCAAGGCGTTGTGCGCGGCCGAGGACGCCACGCACAACTTCCACAACCTGCTGACGCTGCGCGGTGCGGTCGTCCGAGACCCGCACGGCTGGGCCGGCTACCTGACCGAGACCATCGACCTGTTCGGCGACGACGTCGAGGTCGTCTTCGCCTCCCACCACTGGCCCACGTGGGGCAAGGACCGGGTCGTGGACTTCCTGTCCACCCAGCGCGACCTCTATGCCTATGTGCACGACCAGACGTTGCGCATGATCAACAAGGGCTTGACCGGGCCCGAGATCGCCGAGCAGCTCCAACTGCCCCCGTCCCTCGAGAACGCGTGGAGCGCGCGCGGCTATTACGGGTCGGTCAGCCACAACGTCAAGGCGATCTACCAGCGCTACATCGGGTGGTTCGACGGCAACCCGGCGAGCCTGTGGGAGCACACCCCGGTCGAGCAGTCGAAGCGTTACGTCGACTTCATGGGCGGCGCGGACGCGGTCGTCGCGAAGGCGCGTGAGTCGTTCGCCGCCGGCGACTACCGCTGGGTGGCGCAGGTGGTCAACCACGTGATGTTCGCGCAACCGGACCACGCGAAGGCCCGGGACCTGCTTGCCGACACCTACGAGCAGCTCGGCTACGGCGCCGAGAACGGCACCTGGCGCAGCTGGTACCTCTCCGCGGTCACCGAGCTTCGCGAGGGAAAGTTCGGGACGCCGACCGAAACCGCCGCACCGGACGTCATCGCCCAGCTGACCCCGGACATGCTGTTCGACGCCATGGCCATCCAGATCGACGGACCGCGGGCGTGGGACGTGAAGCTGTCGATCGACATCGCGCTCACCGACGTCGACGAGCGATACCGGCTGCGGCTCGCCAACGGCGTCCTCACCTACAGCAACCGGCCCCAGCCGGGCTCGGCGGACGCGATCCTGACCACGACCCGACGGGCGCTGCCGGCGCTCGCGCTGGGCGGGCCGTCGGCCGACGGCCTCGCGGACGCCGGGATCGAGATCAGCGGTGACGCATCGGTTCTCACTCGACTGGCGGCGGTGCTGGATCCGGGTGACAAGCACTTCGCGATCGTCACACCGGAATGAGTCATCGGCAGTGCTGCGCCGGCGATGCGGGGTCCTCCTCGGGCCACCGGCGCAGCAGTAGCCCGTGGGAGAGAGACGGATCCGGATGCTGATCCCCGATACTCAACGCCGTCCTCTGCCCGAATTGGACGAACGCCTCGATCTGACGGTCGGCGACCGGAGCGCCAAGGCGTCGGCGTTCTGGACGATGTTGACCCTCGCCGGGCTGATCGCGGTCGCCGGTGTGGTGGGCGACTCCACCGCGACGGTGATCGGCGCGATGATCGTCGCCCCACTGTCGACGCCGATCCTCGGCGTCGGGTTGGGTATCGCCACCGGTCGTGCCCGGCTGATCGGGCACAGCCTGATGATCGTGGTGCTCGGAGCGGTGCTGGTCGTCGTCGTGGGTGCACTGTTCGCTCAGTTGCTCCCCAATTCCACTGATGTGCTGGCGAACTCGCAGGTCCTCGGACGGACGTCACCGAAACTGTCCGATCTGACGGCCGCGTTGGCGACCGGTCTGGTCGGGGCGATCGCGGTCGCGCGGCGCGATGTCGGCGACGTGTTGCCGGGGGTGGCCATCGCGATCTCCCTCGTCCCGCCGCTGGCCGTCGTGGGGGTCTGCCTCGGGTCCGGTGCGCCGTCCCTGGCGATGGGCGCCCTGGTCCTGTTCCTGTCGAACGTCCTGGCGTTGGTCATCACCGCCACAGGCGTTCTCGTCGTCGCCGGGTATTCCACCGAAGCGGGATGGGGCGCCGGTAAGCGCGGTGGCGCCTACCTTGCCCTCGCGCTGGGCATGGTCGTCGTGGCGGTGCCGATGGTCGCGAACACCCTGTCGTCGCTGTGGGCACAGCAGATCGCCGAGGCCGGCGAGCGATGGCTGGCGGATGTGCCCGGCGCGCACGTGACCGACGTCGTCTGGCACAGTGACACCGCGACGGTGGCGGTGCTCGGTCCCCAGGATCTTCCCCCGATCAGCGAACTGCAGGCGGCGGTCGACTCGATCGTCCCCTGGGAACCGTCGTTGCGGGTCGATCACACCGTCGGTGCCCGCATCGTCGCCGAGTAGTCACCGCCGCAGTTCCGCCGGCCGGTCCAGCCAGCCCAGCTTGTGCGGGTTGCGGATTGCGTACACCCGGCTGATCCGGCCGTCCTCGACCACCACGCTCACCGCGGTGGCCTCGCCGCCGACGTCGATCCGGATTCCCGGCATGCCGTTGTAGTACGTCGGCGCGGTCACGAAGTCCGGGAACGTCGCGGCGCGGGCCAGGAACGCCGACACCCGTCGGGCCCCGACGATCGGCTTCCGTGCCGCCGTCGCGATGCCACCGCCGTCGGCGATCACCACCACGTCCGGGGCGAGCACCTCCATCAGTGCCTGCACGTCGCCGTTCGAGACGGCGGCGAGGAACCTCTCGACCGCCGCCTGCTGTTGGTCCCGGTCGACCTGCATCCGAGGCCGCCGCGCACCGACGTGCTCGCGGGCACGGTGCGCGATCTGCCGGACCGCGGCCGGGGTCTTGCCCACCACCTCGGCGATCTCCTGGTACGGCGTCTCGAAGGCAGCCATTCCCCGACGTACTCCTCCCGGCGGCGCGACACCGACCGGAGCCGGTTCAACGCCTGGCGGGTGACGATCCGGACCAGATAGGCGCGGGGATCGTGCACCTCGGCCCGATCGACCTCGGCCCACCGCAGCCAGGTCTCCTGGACCACGTCCTCGGCGTCGGCCGCGGAGCCGAGCATCTCGTAGGCGACGGTGAAGAGCAGGCTGCGGTGGGTGACGAACGGGTCGTCGGTCATGTCGTCGAGCGTACGGCGAGCGGCTCGAGACCACAGGTGGCCGACAAGCCCTGCGACTCGATGCCGAACGCGGTGTTGGTGCGGGTCATCAGGTTCGCCACCGCGATGAACGCGGTCAGCTCCACGAGTGCGGGTGCACCGAGTTGCTCGAGCAGCCGCGCGGACATCTTGTCGGTCACCGTCGGCGGGGTCTGGGTCATCGCCTCGGCGTATTCCATGACGTCGCGTTCGAGCGGTGTGAACACGTCCGACTCGCGCCAGCGCGGCACCTCGCGTGCCTTGGTCAGATCGAGTCCCTCGTTGTGGGCGTGGAAGTAGCCGAAGTCCAGGCAGAAGCTGCAGCCGACGAGGCTGGCCACCGCCATGTGGGCGAACGACTTCAGGTTCTCGTCACACTGGTCCCATTTCTGCGCTTTGCGGCCGACGGTGAAACTGAAGTTCAGCACTTTCCGGTTGTGCCACGTCACCTCGACCGGTTCGGCGACGTCGCCGAGCATCTTGCGGGACATCCGCTTGACCACCGCGCCGTAGATGCCGGTCAACTCTGCTTTCGGGATTCTGGTAGCCATGATTCCTCCTTGCGGTTGTTTGCTCTCGGCATGGAGACACCGGCCGGGGGCCGGATGTGACACCCGACCGCAAATTCGTGGGCTCGAGGAGCGGGTCGGCGGCCCGCAGCGCTGGACAACTCCGGTACGACGCGGGACGATCGCGCAGGTGACCAGCAGACCTGACGAAGCGCAGCGCCTGCGTGACCTCGCGTTGCTGCGCCGTGTTCGCGACCGGATGGATCGGGAGTACGCGCAACCGCTGGACGTCGAGGCGCTCGCCCGCGGCGTGAACGTCTCGGCCGGTCATCTGAGCCGGCAGTTCCGCCTCGCGTACGGCGAGTCGCCGTACGCCTATCTGATGACGCGACGTATCGAGCGCGCGATGGCACTGCTGCGCCGTGGCGACCTCAGCGTCACCGAGGTCTGTTTCGCGGTCGGCTGCTCGTCGCTGGGCACCTTCAGCACCCGATTCACCGAGCTGGTCGGTGTCCCGCCCAGCGTCTACCGGGATCAGGCGCGCTCGGCCGAGGAGATGCCGTCGTGCGTCACGAAGCAGGTGACCAGACCGATCAGGAATCGAGAAGCGCCGACCCGCGCACCGCATTTAGCGTGACTGCCATGGACATCACCATTCACTCAGCCTTCCTGCCGCACACCGACCACGAGGCCTCATTGGCCTTCTACCGCGACCTGCTCGGATTCGAGGTCCGAAAGGAGGTCGGCTACAACGGGATGTACTGGATCACCGTCGGCCACCCGGATCAGCCCGGCACGTCCCTCGTCCTGCATCCCCCGGCCGCCGATCCCGGCATCACCGACGACGAGCGCCGCACCATCACCGAGATGATGGCGAAGGGGACGTACGCAATCCTGACCCTGGCCACCCCCGACCTCGACGCAACCTTCGCGAAGCTCGAGGCCGGCGGCGCCGACATCGTCCAGGAGCCGATCGACCAGCCGTACGGCATCCGGGACTGCGCCGTCCGGGACCCCGCGGGCAACCTGCTCCGAATCAACGAGGTGCGTTGACATGACCACTTCCAAGTCACCGACCACCATCGCGTCCCTCATCCTGGAAGTACCCGACCCCACGGCCGCCGAGGCGTTCTACGCCGCCTTCGGCGTCGGCGATCGCGTGGGCGTCCGCGCGGCGGAGGCGCCGACGGCCGGGTTCCGCGGCTACACCCTCTCGCTCGTGGTGTCGCAGCCGAACATCGTCGACGCGTTCGTGGGGGCCGCCCTCGACGGCGGCGCCACCACGCTGAAGCCCGCCAAGAAGGGCTTCTGGGGCTACGGCGGCGTCGTGCAGGCCCCGGACGGCGCGATCTGGAAGGTGGCGACGTCGTCGAAGAAGAACACCGGCCCCGCCACCCGGCAGATCGACGACGTCGTGCTGCTGCTCGGTGTCGAGGACGTCAAGGCGAGCAGACAGTTCTACGTCGACCGCGGGCTGGAGGTGGCGAAGAGCTTCGGACGCAAGTACGTCGAGTTCGCGGCACCGGATTCGCAGGTCAAGCTGGCGCTCTACGGGCGCCGCGCGCTCGCGAAGGACGCCGGCGTCTCCCCGGACGGGACCGGATCGCACCGTATCGTCGTCGGTAGCGAAGCCGCACCCTTCACCGACCCGGACGGGTTCGAGTGGGAGACCACGTCCGCATGACGCCGCGGTCGGTCGGACGCAGGCACGGTGGCCGCGACGGCGGCCCGACACAGAGGGAGAGACGATGAGCACGGCCACGACGACGGACCAGCAGTCGCCTGAGCTTCACGCCGCCGACCGCCACGATCTGATCCGCGTGCACGGCGCGCGCGAGAACAACCTCAAGGACATCAGCGTCGAACTGCCGAAGCGGCGGCTGACGGTGTTCACCGGTGTCTCGGGCTCCGGCAAGAGTTCGCTGGTGTTCTCCACCATCGCCGCCGAGTCGCAGCGGATGATCAACGAGACGTACAGCGCCTTCGTGCAGGGTTTCATGCCGACTCTGGCGCGGCCGGACGTCGACGTGCTCGACGGGCTGACGACGGCGATCATCGTCGATCAGGAGCGGATGGGCGCCAACCCGCGCTCCACCGTCGGCACCGCGACCGACGCCAATGCGATGCTGCGCATCCTGTTCAGCCGGGTCGGAAAGCCGTACATCGGCTCGCCGCAAGCATTCTCGTTCAACGTCGCCTCCGTCAGCGGTGCCGGGTCGATCACCGTGGAGAAGGCCGGCCGGACCGTCAAGGAGCGTCGCGCCTTCAGCGTCACCGGTGGCATGTGCCCGCGCTGCGAGGGCCTGGGCAAGGTCTCGGACTTCGACCTGACGGCTCTGTACGACGACGGGAAGTCGCTCAACGAGGGTGCGCTGACGATCCCCGGCTACAGCATGGACGGCTGGTACGGCCGCATCTTCCGCGGCTGCGGATTCTTCGACCCCGACAAGCCGATCGCCAAGTTCACCAAGAAGCAGTTGAACGACCTCCTCTACAAGGAGCCGACCAAGGTCAAGGTCGAGGGCGTCAACGTCACGTACGAGGGTCTGATCCCGAAGATCCAGAAGTCGTTCCTGTCCAAGGACCGCGAGGCGATGCAGCCGCACATCCGCGCGTTCGTGGATCGCGCGATCACCTTCCAGACGTGCCCCGACTGCGAGGGCACGCGGCTGAGTGAGGAGGCGCGCTCGTCGAAGATCGACGGGGTCAGCATCGCCGACGTCTGCGCCATGCAGATCAGCGATCTCGCCGAATGGGTGCGCGGGCTGGACGCGCCGTCGGCGGCGCCGCTGTTGAAGTCGTTGGGCGAGACGCTCGACTCGTTCGTCGAGATCGGACTCGGCTATCTCAGCCTCGACCGCCCGGCGGGCACGCTGTCCGGCGGAGAGGCGCAGCGCACCAAGCTGATCCGCCACCTCGGGTCGTCGCTCACCGACGTCACGTACGTCTTCGACGAGCCCACCATCGGCCTGCACCCGCACGACATCGCGCGGATGAACGACCTGCTGCTGCAACTGCGCGACAAGGGCAACACCGTCCTGGTCGTCGAGCACAAGCCGGAGGCGATCGCGATCGCCGACCACGTCGTCGATCTCGGCCCCCGCGCCGGCACCGAGGGCGGCGAGGTGGTGTTCGAGGGCACCGTGGACGAACTGCGCTCGAGCGGCACGCTCACCGGCAAGCACCTCGACGACCGCGCGTCGGTGAAGCCGTCGGTGCGGAAGTCGTCGGGCGCGCTGGAGGTGCGCGGTGCCGGCACCCACAACCTGCGCGACGTCGACGTCGACATCCCGTTGGGCGTGCTCGTCGTGGTGACGGGCGTCGCCGGTTCGGGCAAGAGTTCGCTGATCGGCGGCTCGGTGGCCAAGCGCGACGGTGTGGTGTCGATCGACCAGGGGGCGATCAAGGGTTCCCGCCGCAGCAACCCCGCCACCTACACCGGCCTGCTCGACCCGATCCGCAAGGCGTTCGCGAAGGTCAACGGCGTCAAGCCCGGCCTGTTCAGCGCCAACTCCGAGGGCGCCTGCCCCAACTGCAACGGCGCCGGCGTCGTGTACTCCGACCTGGCGATGATGGCCGGCGTCTCCACCCCGTGCGAGGTGTGCGAGGGCAAGCGGTTCCAGGCCGAGGTGCTGGACTACAAGTTCGGCGGCAAGGACATCAGCGAGGTGCTCACGATGTCCGTCGCCCAGGCCGAGGAGTTCTTCGGCTCCGGTGACGCGAAACTCCCTGCAGCCCACAATATCCTGGCGCGGTTGGCGGATGTCGGGCTCGGCTACGTCAAGATCGGTCAGCCGCTCACCACACTGTCCGGCGGCGAACGGCAGCGACTCAAGCTCGCCACCCACATGGGTGAGAAGGGCGACGTCTACGTCCTCGACGAGCCCACCACCGGCCTGCACCTCGCCGACGTCGAGAACCTGCTCGGCCTGCTGGACCGCCTCGTCGACTCGGGCAAGTCGGTCATCGTCATCGAGCACCACCAGGCGGTGATGGCACACGCCGACTGGATCATCGATCTCGGTCCCGGCGCGGGGCACGACGGCGGCCGGATCGTCTTCGAGGGCACGCCCGCCGACCTCGTCGCCGACCGGTCCACCCTCACCGGCAAGCACCTGGCGGAGTACGTCGGCGCCTGACCACGGCGCCGGACAATTCGGCGTTCGGTGACCACGCGGCCGGCCGGCGTGTTTCGATTCGCCTATGCGAAAAGCACTGCTGGCAGTTGCGTTGATCGCTACCTGGCTGGTTGCCGGGGCCGCGCCCGCAGGCGCCTCGTCTGTGGGCGCGGCGCAGCCGTCCTGGTCCGGTGAGTACTCGGTGAAGCGCTTCGCCGCGACGAAGACCGGGACGAGTCTGGCGGCGCGGCAATGGGAGCCCGACTTCGCCGATACCTACACGTTCGAGACGAGTTGTTCGGGCGGAACCTGCGTGGCCACCGTGACCGACGGGCCCACGCCCGCCAATCCGACACTGCCCCAACCCCCGCAGTACACCTGGGACGGGACAAGTTGGGTTCATCACTACGACTGGCAATGGGACTGCTGGCAGGGCGAGGGCGTGCCCAAGGTGTGGGCGCCGGCGTCCTCGGTGGCGATCTACACCCCGCAACGAGACGGCACGCTGACCGGTTCGTGGCGTACCGACATCGAGAGTGGCCCGTGTGAAGGCTCGGTGATCATGAACGTCGCGGCCTACCCGGTCGATCCGCCTCCCGGTGTCTTCGGCAGCAGTAGCTGAGACGGATGTACTCCGGGCGGACCAGCTAGCCGTCGCAGCCGGAGAGGGAGACCATGGACGGTTCGAGTGTCGAGCATCTGCCGTTCGGTGTGGCCGTGCCCAGGATCGTCCGTTCCATCGCGATGACCGTCGTGTTGCTGTCGCGACGGCGGGTCCGGTGTCGTTCCGAGTGGGTCGGCGAGCAACTCCGCTTCGGCGACGCGCACGGACGGGTCTACCGGGACACGGTGGCGGTGCGGCCCCCGACTGCCGACTCCTGCGTGCTGGTGGTCGAATTCCGTCTCCGTGGGATCCACGGGTGGGCCCATGCATTGTTCCGCTGGGAGAGCCTGCTCAACACCCCGCTGTTTGTCGGGTTTCCCGGATTCGTCTCGAAACTGTGGGTCACCCACGACGAACACGAGGTCTATCGGGGCGTGTACGAGTGGGACGGCGCCGAACGGGCGGAGGCGTATGTGCGGGCGCTGTGGTGGCTGCTCGCGCCGGTCAGTCTGCGCGGCTCCGTCAACTATCGGGTACTGCCGGGCGTGCGTCGCGACCAGTGGCTTGCCCAGCGCGGACACCACCGCCGGCCTGCCGAGACGCGGGGAGCGAAACGTGTCGGGGCGAGCACTGCCGGCCTCGTTCGGACCGTGGCCGAGTCGGTGGGCGGCGCCGTGCTGATTGCGGTGCACCTGCTCGGGCGACCGCTTCGTCACTGGCGCACCGGATGGGGCGCGACGGCCGAAGAAGCCGTAGCCACCCTCCCCGGTGACGAGCTGGTACCCGACGCGGCCTGGAGTTACACCCACGCGATCACCGTCGCAGCACCACCGGAGCGGTTGTGGCCGTGGATCGTTCAGCTCGGTCAGGGTCGCGGTGGGTTCTACAGCTACGCCGGCCTCGAGAACCTCGTCGGCTGCCACATCGAGAATGCCACCGAAGTGCTCGGCCGGTTCCAGGACGTGGCAGTGGGCGACCCGGTCCTGCTGCATCCCGACAGGCCGCCGTTGACGGTCGCCGCGGTCGAGCCGCGGCGGCATCTGGTGCTGCTCGGTTCGGCACCTGACAGCGCGGACGCTTCGCTGTGGGCGTTTCACCTCTTCGACGACGGCAACGGGGGCACCCGCCTGATCGAGCGGGGACGCTACGCACATGGTGGCGGTTGGGCGGGCAGTCTCGCGTTCGGCCCGGCCCTGCTCGAACCGATCAGCTTCGTGATGAGCCGCAAGATGCTGCGCACTCTCCGCGCCCTGGCGAGTATCCGATGACAACGGATCATGCTTCCGAACGCCCTGTAGGAGAACAGCCGTCACGCCGCGCGCGAGGCCACGACATTGTCGTGGGCCTGCCACCGACATGATCCAAATTGCCTGGCGTACAGCCCTTCCGGATCGATCCTTCGTTGCGGATCAGGCGAGCTGGATGAGTTCGAGGTACTCCGGGGACCAGTGATCTTCCTGCCCATCAGGCAGCAGGATGACCCGCTCCGGGTTCAGTGCCTCGGCGGCGCCCGGATCGTGCGTGACGAGGACGACG
>NZ_QQAT01000032.1:0-51647 GCF_003350365.1 Rhodococcus sp. AG1013 | reverse complement strand
TCAGTGCCCGCGGGCGGTTGAGGGTGATGATCGCGACGCTGCCGCGGCGCTCGTACAGCGCGGCGGGCTCAGTGTTGGTCGGCTCGTCGGCCATGGGACTCCTTCAAGATGATCCTACTTACTTAACGATCGCTAAATTGGTACCATGGCGGGCAGGGAGTGCCGACGGCGGGTGCTATCTATCGCACGCTAAGTTGATCTGATGGGCATCGTGACGCTGCACCGACGCACCGAGTGACTCGGATCGTTCCTTGCGCGAGACTCATCCGCCACTGCTCGAGTGGCCCTCCGAATCTGCAACTGACAACCGAAGGAGCTCACTGTGACAACGACCGAACCGGGTGTCGTCAGTACCGTCGAGGACGGTGTCCTGCGCGTCGTCATCGACCGACCTGCGAGCATGAACGCCGTCCGCACCGAGACGCTGGACGCGATTGCTGATGCGTTCGAGAAGCACTCCGCCGACCCCGATGTTCGGGTCGCAGTCCTTGCCGGCTCCGGTCGTGCGTTCTGCACCGGGGCCGACCTGGCGGGCCTGGACCTCTCCGCTCCGCCGTCGCCGGCAGTGATCGATGCCGCCAACCGGGTCGCCGACACGATTCGCACCTTCCCGCAACCGGTGATCGGAGCCGTCCGGGGCCCCGCCGCGGGAGTCGGTGTGTCGCTGGCATTGGCCTGTGACCTCACGGTGGCATCCGAATCCAGCTACTTTCTACTGGCTTTCACCAGAATCGGCCTGATGCCGGACGGCGGTGCCACCGCGTTGGTTGCCGCCTCGGTCGGGCGGGCGCGGGCGATGGCGTTGGCGCTGTTGGCGGAGCGCCTCGGAGCTGCCGAAGCGTTGGATGCGGGACTCATCGCGCAGGTCTACGCCGACGACGAATTCGACACGGAGGTCGAGGCACTCGCGGGGCGCCTGGCCGCCGGGCCCGCTGTGGCCTTCCGAAAGACCAAGGCCGCGATCAACGCCGCGACGCTCGGACAGCTCGACACGGCCTTCGAGCGTGAGCGGGAGGGGCAACTCGAGTTGCTCGCCGCCGCGGACTTCGCGGAGGGCGTCGACGCGTTCCAGAACAAGCGGGCCGCGCGGTTCGGGCGCTGACCGTAGTCGGTGTCGACACACCGATCGATCGAAACCTCTGAAACCTCTGAACGGTGCCGGTAGTGATCCGGGTGCCGATCGGGAAAGGACTGATTCATGACCGGACCTCTCGACGGGCTGAGGGTGATAGAGCTCGCCGGTATCGGCCCCGGACCGCACGCCGCGATGATCCTGGGTGATCTCGGTGCCGACGTCGTGCGCATCGAACGGCCGAGTTCCAGCACCCCCGACGCACTGGACGGCAATCCGGACCACATGCTGCGCAACCGGCGTTCGGTTGCTGCCGACCTGAAGAACAGCGCCGAGCGTGACATGGTGCTGCGGCTGATCTCGAAGGCCGACGTGTTGATCGAGGGGTACCGGCCCGGTGTGGCCGAACGTCTCGGGCTCGGGCCCGAACCGTGCGCCGAAGTCAATCCGAGGCTGGTCTACGCCCGGATGACAGGTTGGGGGCAGACCGGCCCCATGGCCTCACGGGCCGGTCACGACATCAACTACATTTCGCTGACCGGCGCGTTGCACGCGATCGGGCGGCCGGACGAGCGCCCCGTGCCACCGTTGAACCTGGTGGGCGATTTCGGCGGCGGTTCGATGTTCCTGCTGGTCGGCATCCTGTCGGCGTTGTTCGAGCGACAGCAGTCGGGTCGCGGCCAGGTGATCGACGCGGCCATGCTCGACGGGGTAGCCGTGCTGTCCCAGATGATGTGGGCGATGCGTGGATTCGGTCAGTGGTCGTCGAGCGCAGGTACGAATCTCCTCGACGGTGGCGCGCCGTTCTACGACACGTACGCCTGCGCTGACGGGCGAGCCGTGGCGGTCGGTGCCATCGAGCCGCAGTTCTACCGGGCACTGTTGGACGGGCTGGGGCTCACGGATGCGGACCTGCCGGATCAGAACGACCGGTCCGGTTGGCCGACGTTGCGGGCGAGGTTCTCCGAGGTCATCGCCTCGAAGGGCTGCGAACACTGGATCGACGTGTTCGACGGCACCGATGCGTGCGTGACACCGGTGCTGTCCTTCGACGAGGTCGCCGAGGACTCATATCTCCGAGAGCGCGGCACACTCGTGGATGTCGACGGCGTCACCCAGGCCGCGCCGGCACCGCGGTTCTCGCGGAGCTCGCCGGGAATGCCGACCCCGCCGCGGCCGGTGGGGGCAGACGGCCCCGACGTTTTGCGGGAGTGGTTGGGGCACTGACTCTCCGGTGTCCGGGCCGGCCGGCGGTACCGGAGCCGATCGGAAATCGAAGGACGCTCGAGTAATCTCGGATCATCAGCACAACGTGAACGATAGGTGTGGTCAGGTGGCGAAGTTGTCGACAGACGTGGCTGAAGATGCAGATGATCCGGGTGACTGGTGCAGCCTGGAGCGGTTGGAGCTGACGCCCATTCTGTCGGCGTCGCTCGACGCCTTCTACGAGTCGGGCTTCCACGGGGCATCGGTGCGGGAGATTGCTCGTCGGGTCGGCGTCACCGTCCCGTCCCTGTACTACCACCACCAGAGCAAGGAAGGATTGCTCATCGCGCTTCTCGAGCGCAGCATCGGGGACCTGCATTCCCGGTCGCTCGCTGCGAACGCCGCAGGCGACGACGATCCGGTACAGCGCTTGGCCAACGTGATCTTCACGATCGTGTTGCAGATGACCAACCGTGCACTGCTGGCTGCCCTCGAGGGCGAAGCGCGGTACCTGGGGCCGGAGAACTGGGAGCGCTACCGCGCGGTCCGGAAGGGCGTCGAGGGCCTGGTGCTCGACATCGTGAATGACGGAAACGGGACCGGGGAGTTCGACGTGGACGATCCCGCCGAGACCACCCGGGCGATTCTCGGTATGTGCCAGGTGATTCCCCGGTGGTACCACGCGGAGGGCATGCACAGCCCGGAGGTAGTCGCCCGGAAGTACGTCGTGATCGCTCTCAGGATGGTCGGTGCGACCCGGGTACCGGGCATGCCCGAGGTCTCGGGGTAGGCGGCGCGACCAACGGGGTCGGCTGAAAGTCTCGGCAGCACGAGATTCAGGTGGCGCATCTCGAAGGGACTGCTGGCCACGTGATCCCGTCCCCGGCCCGCGCGGGGAAAACGTGCGGACCGGGGACCGGATCAGCTGCCTGTTCCGGGGCCGCCACAGCCAGTCGGCGCAGCGCCAGTTCGCTGTAGAGGGCGGCGCCGTCGCCGAGGACGCCGTCATCGAACTCCGCGAGCCGCGAATGGTTGTACGCGGCCGCCGTCGGATCCCGGTCCGCGGGGCACGCGCCGAGGAACACGAACGCGCCCGGAATCTCGTTCAGCACCCGCGACAAATCCTCGGACAAGCTCGCCGGGTCCGGTTGCCACGCGAACCGTTCCGGGCCGTGCACCTGCGAGACGACATCGGCGACGAACTCGGCCTCGGTGTCGTCGTTGACGGTCACCGGATACTGCTCGGAGTAGTCGACGTCCACGCGCAGGCCTCACGTGCAGACCGTACGCGGCCACCGGACGCGTGCCGGACGCCTCGAGGACTCCTTCTGCCAGCATGTGTCCGGCACCGTCGTATCCCTCCTCGCCCGGCTGGCACATGAACACGATGTCGCCGGCGAGGTTCTCGCGCCGCGCCGACAGCAGGTGCGCGGCGCCCACCAGCATCGACGTGTGCAGGTCGTGTCCGCATGCGTGCATGTGTCCCGGGACCGTCGAGGCGTAGTCGATGTTCACGCGCTCGCCCACCGGGAGCGTCGGCCTGGGTCACGGTGCATCCCGCAGGGCCGCAGACGGCCGCGCTCGTCGAGATCGAGTGCGAGGCCGGACAGGTGCTCGCGACCGCCGAGGCCCTGGTGCGGTGGCCGCACGTGCTGACCGTCGAACACGCCAGTGGCTCAAGGGATCTGCTACTCACCGTCAGCGTGCCCGACCTGGCGTCGCTGGCGGGCATGCTGCTGACCTCCGTCGAGTCGCTTCCCGGAATCCGATCGACCCGAACGCATCTCGTGATCCGTCCGTACGCGATGGGCGGCGACTGGCAGTTGCAGGCCCTCGATGCGGACCAGCGTGCACAGATGGACGCCCGCGGGCAGCGGGCCGCGTCGCCGCCGCGCCCGCTCGGCGAGGCGGACCGGGCGCTGATCCGGGCCCTGTTCCAGGACGGCCGCACGCCCCTCGCCGACATCGCGGCGGAAGTCGACTGCAGGGTCAGTACCGCACGCCGCCGACTGAACGCGCTACTGGACCGGCACGCGGTGCTGCTGCGTTGCGATGTCGCGCAACCGCTCTCGGGATGGCCGGTCTCGGTGTGGATGTGGGCCCGCGTGCCGGTCGACGAATGCGACGACGTGGCCAAGCGTCTGTCCGCGTGGCCGGAGACCCGTGCGTGCCTCGTCGTCACCGGCGCGCCGGCCAACTTCTTCTACTCGGTGTGGGTCCGTTCGCTCGAGGACGTGCACCGCGTGGAGCAACTGCTGCGGCGGGCGGTGCCGTCGCTCGAGATTCTCGACCGCTCCATCACCCTCCGGTTCTTCGAGCGGATGGGGCGCATCCTCGACGACGTCGGGCGCAGCGTCGAGTGCGTTCCCATGGACGTCTGGTCGGATCCGGTGGAGGCGGGCGCGGGGCTGACGTCAGCGGAGCCGCTCGCGGCGGGACATGGTGCTGCGCAGCCCCTCGGCGGCCGCCCGGACGGCGTCGACCTGGCTCTCGGGCCGGTAGCGGTTGGTGGGCCCGGTGACGCTGATCGCCGCGACGATGCGGTCGTCGGGTCCGAAGACCGGTGCCGCCACGCACGCGATGCCCAGCGCCGACTCCTCGCGCTCGAAGGCCACCCCGGTCTCCACCACCTTGTCGAGCTGGCCGCGCAGGATTCCCGGCGCCACGACGGTGTGCGGGGTCCTTCGGACCATCGGGGAGGAGAGGACCTCGCGGCGCAGCTCCGGATCGGAGTTCGCGAGCAGTGCCTTGCCGATCGCGGAGCAGTGCAGGGGGATCCGTCCGCCGGTGCGCGACGGGGCGTTCGCCTGGCGGTGGCCGCCGATCTTCGCGACGTAGACCACGTCGTGGCCGTCGCGCACCCCGAGGTGCACGGTCTCGTGGGTGCGCTCGTACAGGTCCTGCAGGAACGGCATCGCCATCTCGAGCAGGCTGCGCTCGAGCGAGGCGAGCATGCCGAGTTCGAACAGGCCGCCGCTGAGGCGGTAGCCGTCGTCCACGCGGTCGAGCAGTCGGTTCGCGACCAGTTCCTTCGCGAGGCGGTGCACGGTCGCCTTGTGCAGTCCGGTCCGGCGGACCAGCTCGGCGAGGGAGACCACGTGGTCCTCGGGGCGGAAGGCACGCAGGATCGTCACCGCCTTGCCGAGGACCGTGTCGAGGTTGGTGGCTCCGGTCATGCATCGAGCGTATCGCTGAGTGAGACGAAAGGTTGGCCTGCGGGGCTTCCGCCCAGCACAGTAGGCGTCATGAGCCAGCCCACGAACTCCACCGCGGTGAGCGAGTCCGCTATCGCCGCTGCCGCGGAACGCCTCGCGTCGGCCGCCGCGGCCGGTGTGCCCTGTGCGCCCATCCGCGACCTGATCGGCGCCGACGACCTCGCGGCCGCGTATGCCGTGCAGAACCGCGTCAACGACCTGCGCATGCAGGCGGGCGCCGTCGTCGTCGGCCGCAAGATCGGCCTCACGTCGG
The DNA here is from genome assembly GCF_003350365.1 of Rhodococcus sp. AG1013. NCBI lineage: Bacteria > Bacillati > Actinomycetota > Actinomycetes > Mycobacteriales > Nocardiaceae > Rhodococcus > Rhodococcus sp. AG1013. The sequence continues at coordinate 45,901 of NZ_QQAT01000032.1, read as the reverse complement.
AGGCTGTCCAGCAGCAGCTCGGCGTCAACCAGCCCGATCTCGGCGTCCTGTTCGACGACATGCAGTTCGCCGACGGTGAAGACATCCCGATGAACCTGCTGATCCAGCCCAAGATCGAGGGCGAGGTCGGCTTCGTGCTCGGCGCCGACCTGATCGACGGACCGCTCGACGCCGCGCAGGTGCGCGACGCCATCGAGTACGCGGTCGCCGCGCTGGAGATCTGCGACAGCCGCATCGAGAACTGGGACATCCGCTTCGGCGACACCGTCGCCGACAATGCGTCGTCCGGCGTCTACGTCCTCGGCACGCAGCGCCGCACCCTCGACGAGTTCGAGCCCGTGGACGTCGTCATGTCGATGGCCGTCGACGGTCGTGAGGTGTCCAGCGGCAACGGTGCAGCCTGCCTGGGCGACCCGATCGAGGCCGTCGTGTGGCTCGCCCGCACGGCGCGCGAGCTGGGCCAGCCGCTGCGGGCCGGTCAGGTCATCCTGTCCGGTGCGCTCGGCCCGATGGCACCGGTCCAGGCCGGCAACGTCGTCACCGTCTCCGTGTCCGGACTCGGTGTCGTGACCACCCGTTTCAAGGAAGGAACCGAGGCATGAGCAAGGTCAAGGTCGCGATCATCGGATCGGGCAACATCGGCACCGATCTGATGATCAAGGTGCTGAACCATTCGGAGCACCTGGAGATGGGCGCGATGGTCGGCATCGACCCCGCATCCGACGGTCTCGCGCGCGCCGCGTCCATGGGCGTGCCGATCACCGCCGAGGGCGTCGAGGGCCTCGTCGGCCTTCCCAACTTCGACGAGATCGACATCGTCTTCGACGCGACGTCGGCGAAGGCTCACGTCGTCAACGACGCGCGTCTGCGCCCGCTGGGCAAGCGCATGATCGACCTCACCCCCGCCGCGATCGGCCCGTTCGTCGTGCCCGCCGTCAACGGTGACGAGCACCTCGACGCCACGAACGTCAACATGGTGACCTGCGGTGGCCAGGCCACGATCCCGATGGTCGCGGCCGTCTCCCGGGTCGTCCCGGTTGCCTACGCCGAGATCGTCGCGTCGATCGCGTCGAAGTCCGCCGGCCCGGGCACCCGCGCCAACATCGACGAGTTCACCGAGACCACGTCCAGTGCGATCGTGTCCGTCGGTGGCGCCAAGCGCGGCAAGGCGATCATCATCCTGAACCCGGCCGAGCCGCCGCTGATGATGCGCGACACGGTCTTCTGCCTCGTGGACGCGTCGGACCCGGCCACCCACGACCAGATCCGCGAGTCCGTCGCGAAGATGGTCGGCGACGTCTCGGCGTACGTGCCCGGCTACCGCCTCAAGCAGCAGGTCCAGATCTCGGAGATCCCCGCAGATCAGCCGGTCGAGACCCTGATCGACGGCGGCAATCGCCCGACCCACCAGGTGTCGATTTTCCTCGAGGTCGAGGGCGCAGGGCACTACCTGCCCGCCTACGCAGGCAACCTCGACATCATGACCTCTGCCGGACTGCAGATCGCTGAGCGGATCGCCCAGAAGAAGGAAGCCACCCGATGAGCACGAACCCCACCATCTTCGTCCAGGACGTCACGCTGCGCGACGGCATGCACGCCGTGCGTCACCGCATCTCGCCGGAGGACGTCAAGCGCATCGTCAAGGCTCTCGACGCTGCCGGTGTCGACGCGATCGAGGTCGCGCACGGTGACGGACTCGCCGGCGGTTCCGTGAACTACGGCCCGGGTTCCAACACCGACTGGGAGTGGATCGAGGCTGCGGCCGACGTCCTCGAGAACGCCCGCCTGACCACCCTGCTGCTGCCGGGTGTCGGCACCATCGAGGAGCTCAAGCACGCCTACAAGCTGGGTGTGCGCTCGGTCCGCATCGCGACGCACTGCACCGAGGCCGACGTCTCCGCGCAGCACATCGAGACGGCCCGCGAGATCGGCATGGACGTCTCCGGCTTCCTGATGATGAGCCACATGGCACCCGCCGAGGAGTTGGCCAAGCAGGCCAAGCTCATGGAGTCGTACGGCGCGCACTGCGTCTACGTCACCGACTCGGGCGGACGCCTGACCATGAACGGTGTCCGTGACCGCGTCCGCGCCTACAAGGAGGTCCTCAACGAGGGCACCGAGATCGGCATCCACGCGCACGAGAACCTCTCCCTGTCGGTGGCGAACAGCGTCGTCGCCGTCGAGGAGGGCGTCTACCGCGTCGACGCATCGCTCGCCGGGCACGGCGCCGGTGCGGGCAACTGCCCCATCGAGCCCTTCATCGCCGTCGCCGACCTGCACGAGTGGAAGCACGGCTGCGACGTCTTCGCGCTGCAGGATGCCGCCGACGACATCGTCCGGCCGCTGCAGGACCGCCCGGTCCGCGTCGACCGCGAGACTCTCACCCTCGGCTATGCCGGCGTGTACTCGAGCTTCCTGCGCCACGCCGAGGCCGCGTCGGCCCGCTACGGCGTCGACGTCCGCACGCTGCTCCTCGAGGCCGGCAAGCGTCGCCTCGTCGGTGGCCAGGAGGACATGCTCGTCGACATCGCGCTGACGCTCGTCGCCGAGCGCGAGGGCCAGAGCGCCTGATCTCAGGCATCTCCCTCTCGGGCGCTGTGACCTTTTCCGGTCACAGCGCCCGAGCTGTTTTCGAGGGTTGCGGACACGCCCGCAGGCCCGCGCTACATCGGTGACGGGGATACGGTCGAGGTGAGCATCGAGGGACTGGGCTCGGTGCGCAACAAGACCGTCGTCAGGTAGGAGCGTTCGTGGCCTTCAACGATCTGGATCTGTCCGAGCGACTGGACCTCGCGCGTGAGGGGACCGCGTACTTCGCGCAGCGGCTCGCGGCGGTGTCCGACGCGGACCTGTCGGGTCCGAGCCTGCTCGAAGGGTGGACGCGAAAGCACCTCGTCGCGCACGTCGGCTACAACGCCGCCGCGCTGTGCCGGATCCTCGACTGGGCTGCGACGGGTGTGGAGACGCCCATGTACGAATCGATGCAGCAGCGGGCCCGGGAGATCGACGAGGGCGCCACGCTGAGTGCCGGTTCGTTGCGAAACCTCTTCACCCACACAGCCGCCCGGCTCGACGAGCAGTGGCGCACCCTCCCTCGGGAGGCGTGGGCCGCGCAGGTGCGGACCGCACAGGGGCGGATGGTGCCGGCGTCGGAGACCGCATGGATGCGCAGCCGCGAGGTGTGGATCCACACGGTCGACCTCGGGAACGGTGGGCGCTTCGACGAGTTCCCCGACGTCGTCCTCGACTCGCTCCTCGACGACATCGTCGGGATGTGGCGAGGCAGGGGCGACGGTGCGGGGCTCGTGCTCGAGGTCGGCGGGCGCAGGCTGGTGGTCGTGCAGGAGGACGCGCCGGTCACGGGCGCGGTCGTGGGCCCACTCGTGTCCGTCGTGCGCTGGGCGTCCGGTCGTGGGGCGGTCGGGATGACCGCCGGTTCGGATCTACAACCGCCTCGCTGGCTGTAGATCCGAACCGGGACGGCGCCGTTGTCGATTCAGCGCGCCGGTGGAACGTGCCCGGTGACGATGCGGTGGATGAGCCGTGCCGCGGTGCGGGCGGTCCGGTTGTCGACGTCGAGCGACGGGTTGAGTTCGGCGACGTCGACAACCGCCAGCTTCCCGCTCGCGCTCACCTGATCGCACACCCGCTGGATCGTCTCCAGCGGCACGCCGTAGGCCGCGGGTGCGCTGACACCGGGTGCGACGGCGGCGGGCAGCACGTCCAGATCGATTGTCAGATAGACGATGTCGACGTCGTCGAGGAAAGCGGTGACGAACTCGTCGACCACCGCGCGGTCCGCGATCCCGCACCGATCGTCCAAGAGGTACCGGACGCCGAGCCGATCAGCGGTGTCGAACAGGGCCGTGGTGTTGCTGGGCTGGCTGATCCCGATCACGTCGTAGCGGTGGCTGGTGCCGGCGGCATCCTCGGCCTCGGCAATCTGCCGGAACGGGGTGCCGGAACTGGGGACCGGGTCGCTGCGCAGGTCGAAGTGGGCGTCGAGATTGAGGATGCCCAGGCGGGGGTGCCGCTTCCGCAGCTGCGAGGGTGCCACGCCGAGATAGGTGCCGTACGCGACCTCGTGGCCGCCGCCGAGGACGACGGGCAGCCGTCCCGCATCGATTGCCGCTGTGACGGCGCGACCGAGCGCGGCCTGGCCTGTTTCGAGTTCCTCGCCGGTCACGGTCACCGTGCCGGCGTCCGCGATGGGCAGGGGCTCGGCGAGCGCCATCGAGGAGAGCGCGGCGCGCAGGGCGCGGGGGCCGTCGGCGGCGCCGCGCCGTCCCTTGTTGCGCCGGACGCCCTCGTCGCTCGCGAAGCCGATCAGCACGCTGCCGGTGTCCGGTTCGGGGGAGTAGGGCGCGATGGCCTGGTGCCAGCGCAGGTGTTCCGGGGTGTCGCCGTCGGTGCGGCCGGTCCAGGGCGCAGGGGCGACGTCGACGACGATCTCGTGGCTCATGCGAGGCTCCCGGCGACAGCAGTGGCGGATGCACCGACCAGGACGCCGTCCTTGAACACCTCGCGGATCAGCGGCACGCCCGGACGGTAGGCGAGGTGCAGGTACGACGGCGCGTCGAGCGCGATCGCGTCGGCGCGGGCACCGATCCGCAGGCTGCCGACGTCCTCGCGCTGCAGTGCGCGGGCACCACCGGCGGTCGCGGCCCACACGGCCTCGGCCGGCGTCATGTGCATGTCGCGGACGGCGATGGCGATGCAGAACGGCAGGCTCGTGGTGTAGCAGGTACCGGGGTTGCAGTCCGCGCCCAGCGCGACGGTGACACCGGCGTCGAGCAGTGCGCGGGCGCCGGGGTACTGGTTGCGGGTGGAGAAGTCGGCGCCGGGCAGCAGCGTCGCGACCGTCGAGCTACCGGCGAGAGCGTCGATGTCGGCGTCGGTGACGTAGGTGACGTGGTCGACCGAGGCCGCACCCATCTCGACGGCCAGCTGCACGCCCGGGCCCTCGCCGAGCTGGTTGCCGTGCACGCGGGGGATCAGGCCGTGGGCGACGCCGGCGGTGAGGACGGCGCGCGACTGCTCGACGGTGAACGCGCCGCGCTCGCAGAACACGTCGATCCACTTCGCGTACGGGGCGCACGCCGGGATCATCTCGTCGACCGCCATCGCCACGTACTCGTCGCCGCGGCCCGCGTACTCGGGCGGCGGGACGTGCGCGGCCAGCAGCGTGACCTCGTCGGTGAACCGGCCCGCGACCTGCACGCTGCGCAGCTCGTCCCGCGTGCTCTGGCCGTAACCGCTCTTGATCTCGACGGTGGTGCTGCCGGAGCGCAGCGACTCGTCGAGCAGCCGGCGCACGTTCGCGGCGAGCTGGTCGTCGCTCGCGGCCCGCGTCGCCTCGATCGTGGTGCGGATGCCGCCCGCCGCGTACTTCTCGCCCGCCATGCGGGCCGCGAACTCCTCGGCCCGCTCGCCCGCGAACACCAGGTGCGAGTGGCTCTCGACGAAGCCGGGCAGCACGGCCCGTCCGCCGAGATCGAAACCGGCGTCGGCGGCCGGGGCGTCCGCGGAGTCACCCACCCACGCGACCACGCCGTCCTCGAAGACGACCGCAGCGTCGTGCCGGACACCCAGTGCTCCCTCGCCCAGCGTGGGGTCGTTGGTGACGAGGGTGCCGATGTTCGTCAGTGCGGTGGTCCGGGGACCGGTCGTGGTCACGTGAGGCTCCTAGGTGACTGTGGTGAGGGGGAATCGGTGGTCGGTGACCGGGATCAGACCCGGCTGTCGACCATCGCGGTGTGGGCGGGGTAGATCATGGCGGCCGGCGGGTTGTTGGTCCGCTTGGCGACCGGGTAGTAGATCGCGCCGGTCAGGACGATGCCGACGATCCACGAGATGTCCGCGCCGCCGAGCATCTCGGTGATCGGGCCGGTGTACATCTTCTGCGCGAGGAACGGGATCTGCGCGAGCACGCCGACGGCGTAGACGACCAGCGCCGGGACGTTCCAGGCTCCGTAGCGCCCGTTCGGGTCGTACAGCGCCGGGATGTCGATGCGCTCCTTCGAGATCAGGTAGTAGTCGATCAGGTTGATCGCGCTCCACGGCGTGAACACCATCAGCAGCACCAGGACGAAGTTCTTGAAGTTGTCCAGGAAGTCCGCGCTCGCCGCGATCGCGATGAACATCGAGACGACGGTGAAGCCGAGGATGTAGAACGAGCGGGCCTTCGTCGAGATCTGCGACCGGCCGTCGAACGCGGTGACGGTGGTGAGGATCGACATGAAGCCGCCGTACGCGTTGAGGACGTTGACCGTCAGCTTGCCGGTCACGATCACCAGGTAGATCAGGAACGCGATGATGGCGGGACCGGCGAGGTCGCCCATGAAGCCGACCTGGTTGCCGAGGAAGGCGTCGCCCGCGACGGCCGCGACGAGGGCACCGAAGGTCATCGACCACTGCGAACCGATGACGCTGCCGAGGAAGGTCGACCAGAACGTGGTGCGCTCGCTGGTCTCGCGGGGCAGGTAGCGGGAGTAGTCGGCGACGTACGGACCGAACGTGAGCTGCCAGCCGGCGCCGAGGGAGATCGCGAGCAGGAACGTCACGAAGTCGAAGTCGACGACGCCGACGTAATCGAGGACGTCGTACTCGAGGAAGAGACGGATCGCCAGGTACGTGAATCCGATGATGCCGACGACGGTGGCGATGCGGCCGACGATGTGGATCAGCTTGTAGCCGGTGACGGCGACGAATGCCGTGAGCAACCCGAAGATCACGATGCCGACGGTGGCGTTGTCGATGCCGAGGACCTTGTTCACGGCCTGACCGGCTAGGACGGTGCCGGTGGCGGCGAAGCCGAGGTACATCAGGATCACCAGCACGAGCGGGATGACCGCGCCCTTGACACCGAACTGGGCGCGACTGGAGATCATCTGCGGCAGGCCCATGCGGGGGCCCTGTGCCGAGTGGAGGGCCATCACGGCACCGCCGAGGACGTTGCCGATCAGCAGGCCGATGATGGCCCACAGCGCGTCGGCGCCGAAGACGACGGCCAGGGCGCCGTCGACGACGGCCGTGATCTGCATGTTCGCGCCGAACCACAGCGTGAACTGGCTGCGGGGAGTGCCGTGCCGTTCGTCGTCGGGGACGACGTCGATGGTGCGCCGCTCCGGGGCGAGGAGCACCTCGGACGTGCTGCCGTCGTGTGTCATTGGGCCTGCTCTTTCTGCGGTGACCGCACCGTGCGGCGGGGTCGACTTCCGGGGGTGATGCCCACCTTCTTCGGTGCTTGTGCGCTGGATCACGCCATGTCGCTGGGAAATGTATAGGCCTGTATATACAGGTCTGTCAACATTCAGGTTTGTAACCGGATTGTTTGTCCTGGTCGACGGTCAGAAGCCCTTTCCGGGATTCATCAGACCGAGCGGATCGAATGCGGCCTTCACCGCGTGATGGATGTCCAAACCTGTCTCTCCCACTTCGAGCGCCATCCAGCGTCGCTTCAACACCCCGACGCCATGCTCACCTGTAAGGGTGCCACCCAGCTCGAGCGCGCGCCGGAACACCTCGTCGGCGGCCGTCCAGACGGCATCCGGGACGGACCCGTCGGCGAGGCGGTCGAACACGAACGTCGGGTGCACGTTGCCGTCCCCGGCGTGCGCGACCGTCATCACGGTCACCCCGTGGCGCCGCGAGATCTCCTCGATCGACTCGACCATCTCGGGCAGCCGCGAGCGCGGCACGCCGACGTCCTCGACCAGGCACTGCCCGAGCCGTTCGGCCGCCGGGTACGCCAGGCGGCGGATCTCGAGCAACTGCGCCGACTCGGCCGGGTCCCGGGACAGGGCGACGAAGTCGGCGCCCGCGTCGGTGAAGTGTCGTTCGATCGCGGCGGCGGCCTCGTCGGCGTCGGGGCCGTCGGCCTGCGCGATGAGCATCGCTCGGTCCCGGACTCCAGGCCGATGCGCTTCCACTCGTCGACGGCGACCAGTGTGGCCCGGTCGATCAGCTCGAGCAGGCTCGGTCCGATTCCGGCACGCACCACCGCGGCGACGGCGTCCGCGGCAGCGCGCAGCGATGCGAAGCTGCCGACGATCGTCGCGGGCTCCCGAGCCGGCCGCGGCCGCAGACGGACGGTTGCGCTCGTGACGATCCCGAGGGTGCCCTCGGAACCGACCAGCAGCCCGGTCAGGTCGTAGCCGGCGACGCCCTTGACGGTGCGGTGCCCGGTCCGCAGGATCCGGCCGTCGGACAGGACCACCTCCAGACCCAGGACGGAGTCCCGGGTCACGCCGTACTTGACGCAGCGGAGTCCGCCAGCGTTGGTGGCGATGTTCCCGCCGATCGTGGAGATCTGGAAGCTGCTCGGATCGGGGGCGTACATCAGTCCGTGCTCGGCGGCCGCGCGGTCGAGGTCGGCATTCACGACGCCGGCCTGCACCACCGCGAGCTGATCGGCCGGATTCACTTCGACGATCGTGCGCATCGCGGCGGTGGACACCACGAGGCAGCCGTCGATCGCGGTGGCGCCGCCGGCCAGGCCGCTGCCGGCGCCGCGGGGGACCACCGGAACGCGATGGGCGGTGGCCCATTTCATCGCCGCGACGACGTCGTCGGTGGAGTCCGCGATCAACACTGCGAGCGGACGGCCGGGCTCCGCGAGATGTGCCTCGTCGCGGCTGTAGGCGTCCATGACGTCGGGATCGGTGACGAGTCGACTCGAGCCGAGGGCGTCGGCGAGCGCGGTGAGGGACATCTGGGTTCCTTGTCGTCGTCGGTCAGTGTTCGGCGGGGAGCGAGGTCAGGTCGCCGACGGCGGCGAGGACAGCGTCCTCGGCATCGCGGTCGCCGACGGTCACCCGTACGCCCTCGCCGGGGAACGTGCGGACGGACACCCCGTGCGCCACGCAGGCGGCGTCGAGTGTCGTGGCCCGGTCACCGACGGGGATCCAGACGAAGTTGCCTCCACTGGAGGGTGTTTCGAATCCGTGCGCGGCCAGTCCCGAGCGGACGTGGTGCCGACCGGCTCGCACCGACTCCACGATCCGGTCGGTGTGTGCCGACTCGGCGAGGGCGGCGCACGCCGCCGCCTCCGCGACCGAACTCAGACCGAACGGGGGTGCGGCGGCGTGCAGGGGAGCGGCGACGGCGGAACCGGCGATCGCGTATCCCACGCGCAGCCCGGCGAGCCCGTACGCCTTCGAGAACGTCCGCAGCACGACGACATTCGGGAACTCACGGAGCAGCTCGACGCCGTCGGCCTGCTCCTCGCCGAACTCGCGGTAGGCCTCGTCGAGGATCACCAGGACGTCCGACGGCACGTTGTCGAGGAGGTGCCGCAGTTCGGAGTCCGTGAGTTCGGTGCCTGTCGGGTTGTTCGGATTGCACACCAGGACCGCGCGGGTGCGGGGCGTCACCGCCGCGATCATCGCATCGACGTCGTGGCGGTGCCGCCCGTCGAGCGGTACCGGAACCGCTGTGGCACCCGCGATCCCGATGAGAATCGGGTACGCCTCGTAGCTGCGCCACGCGTGGACCACCTCGGTGCCGGGGCCGGTGAACGCTGTGAGAACCTGCTGCAGCAGCGCCAGCGAACCGGCGCCCGTCAGCACCGAATCGGCGGGCACGGACAGTCGATCGGCCAGAGCGGCGACAAGATCGTCCGCGAACAGCGTCGGGTACAGGTGGCCGTGCGCGCCGGCGCGGGCGATCGCCTCGACGACGGCCGGGGAGGGCGCGATGGTCGACTCGTTGCTCGACGCCCGCCAGCGCACCGTCGCGGCACCCGAGGCCCTCGAATACGTGGGCAGCGCGTCGATCTCGGGCCGGGCCCGGGGCAGGGCGATCGAGCGGGTCACTGCAGGTCTCCGATCGCGTCCTCGACGGCCGCGACGAGCGCGCCCGAGGCCGCCAGCGCGACGGCCTGCTCGATCTCCGGCGCGAGGAACCGGTCGGTGCCCGGACCCGGGACGCTCTCGCGGAGTGTGCGGACCACCGCGCCGGTTCCGATTGCCGGCGCGAGCGGCACGCGCAGATCGATTCCACGTGCGGCCGTGAGGATCTCGATGGCGAGCACGCGGGTGAGACCGTCGACGGCCCGGCGCAGCTTGCGGGCACCGGACCAGCCCATCGAGACGTGGTCCTCCTGCATCGCCGAGGACGGGATCGAGTCGACACTGGCCGGCGCCGCCAACCGCTTGAGCTCGGAGACGATCGCGGCCTGGGTGTACTGGGCGATCATGAGACCGCTGTCCACGCCCGGGTCGTCGGCGAGGAACGGCGGCAACCCGTGGTTGCGGGCGACGTCGAGGAACCGGTCGGTGCGGCGCTCGCTGATGCTCGCGACGTCGGCCGCGACGATCGCGAGGAAGTCGAGGACGTAGGCCACGGGGGCGCCGTGGAAGTTGCCGTTGGACTCCACACGGCCGTCGACCGTGACGACGGGGTTGTCCACCGCGGACGCGAGTTCGCGCAGAGCGACCGTGCGGGCGTGCTCGACGGTGTCGCGCGCGCCGCCGGCCACCTGCGGTGCGCAGCGCAGCGAGTAGGCGTCCTGTACGCGGGTGTCCTCGGGGCCCGCATGGCTCGCGACGATGGGGGAGCCGTCGAGTAGCCGGGACATGTTGGCGGCCGCGGCGGCCTGGCCGGGATGCGGGCGGAGCGCCTGCAGGTCGGCTGCGAACACCCGATCCGTGCCCAGCAAACCCTCGACGCTCATCGCGGCCGCGATGTCGGCCAGTTTGAGCAGGTGGTCGAGGTCGGTGACCGCGAGCGCGAGCTGGCCCAGCATCCCGTCGGTGCCGTTGATGAGCGCCAGGCCCTCCTTCTCGGCGAGGACGACGGGCTCGAGTCCGCACTCGGCCAGGGCGACCGAGGCATCGACGAGGCGGCCGTCCGCGGTGCGGACCGTGCCCTCTCCGGTGACCGCCAGGGCGACGTGCGCGAGCGGCGCGAGGTCGCCGGAGCAGCCGAGGCTGCCGTACTCGTGGACCACCGGGGTGATCCCGGCCGTGAGGAGATCGGCGTATGCCTGCGCCACCTCGACCCGGACGCCGGTGCGGCCGGTGGCGAGGGTCGACAGGCGCAGCAGCATCAGCGCGCGCACGACCTCGCGTTCCACCTCCGGCCCGGATCCGGCCGCGTGCGAGCGAACCAGGCTGCGCTGGAGTTGGGTTCGCATCTCCTGAGGAATGTGCCGGGTCGCGAGCGCGCCGAAGCCGGTCGAGACGCCGTACACGGGACGGGGGTCGGCGGCGAGGTCCTCGATGCGCCGGCGCGAGCGGGCGATCTCGGCGAGAGCGTCGTCGGTGAGGCGCACCCCGTGGCCGCGGCGGGCGACGTCGACGACGTCCTCGATCGTGACGGGTCCGAGTCCGACGTCGACGACGTCGGTGGACTGGGTGGTGAGGGTCATGGGGACTCCGAAGGCAGGGACGGCCCGGCGGTCGCGACGGATCGGTGGCCGTGAGGATTGTGTCTCGTATACGAGACCATAGTCTCGTATGTAAGACAATAGGCGAGCGGGGATTGGCGGATCGAAGGGGATCGCCGGTTCAGGACTCCGGTTCAGGACTCGATGGATTCCTCGACCATGCGGTCGCTGAGGCTGTCCGAGAAGTGGGCGGCGGCGTCCGTGACGAGCTGGGCCAGTTCGGCGGTCTCGGCGTCAGTGCGCGCCCCGGTCAGGTACGCGACACCCAGCGCGGCGACCGGACGTCCCTCCCGGGTGACCACCGGGCCGGCGATGCAAGTGACACCGTTGGTGGTCGAGTCCCGCTCCACGGCGTACCCGAGTTCGCGATCGGCCTTCAGGAGCGCCCGCAGGTCGTCGAGCGACGTCGGCCCCTCGCCGGTACGCGTGGGCCAGGTGTACCCGGCGTACAGCGCACTGAGCTGCTCGGGGTCGAGGCGCGCGAGGATCGTGCGTCCGACGGCCGTCAGATGCGCGGGCAGTCGCGTCCCGACCTCCGTCACCAGCCGCACGCCAGGCTTGAGCGGCTCGCGCTTGTCCAGGTAGATCACGTCGGTCCCCTGCAGCACCGCCAGGTGCGAGGTCTCGTCCGCGGCCTGGGTGAGCGCGACCATGTGGCGTTGCCCCTCGCGATGCAGCGGTCCGGACCGCATGTACGACGCCCCCACCTCGAACGCCGAGACGCCGAGAGTCCATGCCCGCTGGTCGGGCCAGTAGGAGACGAAGCGCCGGTCCCGCATCACGTTGAGCAGGTGGTGCGTGGTGCTCTTGGGCAGATCGAGTTCACTCGCGATCTCGGTCGCCGCCATGGGCACACCCCGCCGGGCGAGCAGATCGAGCACGTCGAGCACCCGCTCTGCGGACTTGACCCGGCTCGTCGACATCGAACGTCCCCTTTCGTTCCCGGCCGATCGGCCGGGGTGCCGCGTCATTGTCCTGACCGGCGTGCCGCGTCATTGTCCTGACCGGCGTGCCGCGTCATTGTCTCGGATACGAGACCGTGGACCAAACGCCTCGGTTTCCGAACTGTCGTGGGTGGCCGAATGTGACATTCGTTCAGTCCAACCGAACCAATGTCACATTCGGCCGGCAGCCGGCAGCCGGCAGCCAGCAGCCAGCAGCCAGCAGCCAGCAGCCAGCAGCCGGCGGCCCAGGCGGGCTTCGGACTACGACGGGGCGGTGCGGCCCAGTTCGGCCGACAGTCGCGCGCAGCGCTCGACGAGGACCTGCCCGTGCTGGGCGCAGACGTCGTCGTCGAGTCGAAACGTGGGTCCGACGACGCTCAGTGCCCCCACGATCCGGCCGATCGCGTCGTAGATCGGGGCGGCCACGCCGGTGGAGTGGTCCTCGATGGTGTCGTGGGCGATGGCGTATCCGTCCGCGCCCACCTCGCCGAGCAGGGCCGCGCCCACCGCGGTCCCGACGAGGGGAACGGTCTGGCCGACCCACCCCATGTGCCGGATGGCGTGGGTCCCCTCGATCTGCCCCATGTACAACGCCGTGCCCCGGGGCCCGGGAGCCGACAGGTACGTCGACTCCCGGGTGATCTCGGCGATCTCAGCCATGGCCGGCTGCGCCCGCAGGAGCAGTTGGTTGTCGGCGATGGCCTTCGCGCCGATCTGCAGTAGCCGGGGACCGACCCGGTACACGTTGTCCTCGCCACGCAGGACGAACTCGGTCTGCTCGAGGCTGCGGATCAGCCGCAGCGCTGTGCTGGTCGCGAGGTCGGTCGTCTTCGCGGCGTCGGCGAGGGTCAGTCCACCGTGCTCGATGATCGCGCTGAGCAGTTCGAAGGTGCGACTGACGCTGCGCGTCACGTCACCGGGGGCCATGCGTGTCTCCCATGCCGAGGGCGTCGACCGTTCGGCCGACCGTTCGACGAATCTATCGTGTGGGCGTTCCGCCGAGGACCTCGTCGTGGTGCTCGTCGAGGAGCGGGCTGCGCCGCACCGCCGGACGCGCGCTGTCGCCGAAGACGACCGGCTGCCGGACGTACGACACCGTGCCCGCCTTGGGATGCTCGAATGTCTCCACGACACCGCGGTAGCGGGCCTGCTCCGACCCGAGCGCCTGCTGGACGTCCCACACCTCGGAGCCGGCCAGGCCGGCCGCGTCCAGCAGCTCGAGGACCTGCGCGACGGTGCGGCCGGCGGCCCACGCCTCGATCTCCTTGCGCAGCGCGGGCTCGTTCTCGGTGCGCAGGGTGTCCTCGGTGAACCGGGGGTCGGTGATCAGTTCCTCGCGGCCCATGGTCCGGGCCAGCGTCTGGAAGCCCTTCTCGCTGGCGATCGCGAGGACGAACAGGCCGTCGTCGGCGCGGTAGGTGTCGAACGGCGTCGACACGGGGTGCCGGTTACCGACCCGCTTTGGGGTCGCGCCGGACGCCTGGAGCTGGCTGTGCGCGGTGGGCAGCATCGCGAGCATGCTGTCGAACATCGCGACGTCGAGGTGCTGCCCCTGGCCGGTGGCACGGGCGGCCAGCAGCGCGGTGCTGATGCCCCACGCGGCGAAGACGCCGGTGATGGTGTCGCCGAACGATTCGCCCAGACGGGTGGGGCCGGAGTCCTCGGTGCCGGTGATGCTCATGACGCCGGACAGGGCCTGGACCACGAGGTCGTAGGCCGCGGCGCCCGCCATCGGACCCTTCTGCCCGAAGCCGGAGATCGACGCGTAGACGATCTTCGGGTTGCGGGCGCGCGCAGCCTCGTAGTCGATGCCGAGCCGGCTGGTGACGCCGGGACGGAAGTTCTCGACGACGACGTCGGCGTCGGCGATCAACTGCAGCAGCGACTCCCGGTCCTCGGGGTCCTTGAGGTCGAGTGCGATCGAGCGCTTGCCGCGGTTGAGGACGTTGAAGTAGATGCTCTCACCGTCACGGAACGGTCCGAGGTGGCGGGAATCCTCACCGGCCTTCGCCTCGATCTTGACGACGTCGGCGCCGGCGTCAGCGAGCAGCGCGGTGCAGAACGGGCCCGCGAGCACGCGGGACAGGTCGACGACGCGGACGCCGTCGAGCGGGGGGAGTGCGGGGGTGACCATGATCGCCTCCCCTCTCAGTACTCGGTGGAACGGATCGACGGGGCGTTGCCCGCGATGGTGAGCAGCTGGATCTGCGAGGTGCCCTCGAAGATGCGCAGGATCCGGCAGTCGCGGTAGAGGCGCTCGATCTCGGACTCGCGCATGAACCCGGCGCCGCCGTGGATCTGGACGACCTGATCGACGATGGAGAAGCAGGCCTCGGTCGCCACGAACTTCGAGATCGAGGCGGCGCGGCGCAGGTCCTGGCCGGCGTCCTTGACGTCGGACGCCCAGTCGGCGGTCACCCGCGAGGCGACGAGCTTGGCGTCGCACTCGCCGAGCAGCAGCTGGATGGCCTGGAACTCGAAGATGGGGTGCCCGAACTGCTTGCGCTCGGACGCGTACTCGCGGCCGAGTTCCCAAGCGCGCAGCGCGATTCCGTTGGCCATCGCGGCGACGTCGATGCGGGCGCGGTTGAGGGCGGTCAGCGCGATGTTGCCGCCGCGGCCCTCGGTGCCGATCACTGCGTCGTGCGGCAGGACCACGTCGTCGAGGTAGACAGTGTAGGTGGGCGCCGAGCGGATGCCCATCTTGTCCTGCGGCTCCGAGTAGCTGATGCCGGGCGTGCCCTTCGGGACGGCGAACGCGGTGATGCCGCGGAAGCCGGCCGAGGGGTCGGTCTTGGCGAACAGCACGACGAGGTCGGCCTCGCGGGCGTTGGAGATGAAGGTCTTGGAGCCGGAGAGGTGCCAGCCGTCGTCCTCGCGGCGCGCCACGGTGCGCATGGAGGCGATGTCCGAGCCCGCGTCGGGCTCGGTGAGCGCGAAGCCGGCGAGGACCTCACCCGAGGCCAGTCCGGGCAGCCAGCGCTTCTTCTGCTCCTCGGTGCCGCCGACCAGGATCGGCTCGAGGCCCAGGTAGTGGGCGGTGTAGATCGACGCCAGCGCGGCGTCGGCGCGGGCGACCTCCTCGACCGCAACCAGCTGGGCGCGGGTCGACAGGCCGAGGCCGCCGAACTCCTCCGGGACGGAGATGCCCATCAGGTCCTGCTCGGCGAGGCGGCGCATCAGGCGAGCTGGGAACTCCTTGGACTCGTCGCGCTCGGCCGCGCCGGGAAGGATCTCCGCGTTCGCGAAAGCGCGGACGGTGCTGCGGAATTCGGACAGGTCGAGGGTGTCGTCGAGCGTCTGAGTGGCCACGGGTAACTCCTGGGTGAACGAGAGGGGGAATCGCTAGATTTCATCTAGTGGAAGTCGATTGCCATCTAGTGGCATGCGACGACTATTGCATCCGGTCCTGTCGTTTGTCCAGAGGGAGTTCGTCCGTCCCGCCGAGCCCGGAAACGACGACGAGCGGCAACGCGCAGGGGGGATCGTCCTGCGCGTTGCCGCTCGTCACGGAGTCGACGTCAGTGCCGCCGGCTCGGGCTCACGCTGGTCGTCGTGAGCCGTGTTCAGGTGTGGGGATCAGTTGTTCCCGGTCAGTTGTTCTCGGACATCGGAATCCGGACGCCGCGCTCACGCGCGGTGTCGATGGCGTGCTCGTAGCCGGCGTCGGCATGGCGGATGACGCCCATGCCCGGATCGTTGGTGAGCACGGCCTCGATCTTCTTCGCGGCCAGCTCGGTGCCGTCGGCGATGCACACCTGGCCGGCGTGGATCGAGCGGCCCATGCCGACGCCGCCACCGTGGTGGATCGACACCCAGGACGCGCCGGAGGCGGTGTTCACGAGGGCGTTGAGCAGCGGCCAGTCGGCGATCGCGTCGGAGCCGTCCTTCATGGACTCGGTCTCGCGGTACGGGGAGGCGACGGAACCCGAGTCGAGGTGGTCACGGCCGATGGCGATCGGCGCCGACAGCTCGCCGCTGGCGACCATCTCGTTGAACTTCAGGCCGGCCTTGTGGCGCTCGCCGTATCCGAGCCAGCAGATGCGGGCGGGCAGGCCCTCGAAGGCGACCTTCTCGCCGGCCATCTCGATCCAGCGCTTGAGGTGCTCGTTCTCGGGGAACAGCTCGAGGATCGCCTTGTCGGTCGCGGCGATGTCCTTGGGGTCGCCCGACAGCGCGGCCCAGCGGAACGGGCCGAGGCCCTCCTCGAACAGCGGGCGGATGTAGGCCGGGACGAAGCCGGGGAACTCGAACGCGCGGTCGTAGCCGGCCTTGCGGGCCTCGTCGCGGATGGAGTTGCCGTAGTCGAAGACCTCGGCGCCCTTGTCCATGAAGCCGACCATGGCCTCGACGTGCGCGGCCATCGCCTTGCGCGAGTCCTCGGTGAACTTCTCCGGATCCTTCGCGGCCAGATCCTTCATGTCGGCGATGTCGACGCCGATCGGCAGGTAGGACAGCGGGTCGTGCGCCGACGTCTGGTCGGTGACGATGTCGATCGGCGCGTCCATCTCCAGCAGCGCCGGGAAGATCTCGGCGGCGTTGCCGACCAGGCCGATCGACAGCGGCTTGCGCGCGTCACGGGCCTCGGTGGCCAGCTGCAGCGCGTGCTCGATGCTGTCGGCCTTGGTGTCGAGGTACTTGTGGGCGATGCGGCGGTCGATGCGGGTGACGTCGCAGTCGACGCAGATCGCGACACCCTCGTTCATGGTGACGGCCAGTGGCTGCGCGCCACCCATGCCGCCCATGCCGGCGGTGAGGGTGATGGTGCCGGCGAGGGTGCCGTCGAAGCGCTTGCGGGCGATCGCGCCGAACGTCTCGTAGGTGCCCTGCAGGATGCCCTGGGTGCCGATGTAGATCCAGGACCCGGCGGTCATCTGGCCGTACATCATCAGGCCCTCGGCCTCGAGCTTGCGGAACTGCTCCCAGTTGGCCCAGTCGCCGACGAGATTGGAGTTCGCGAGCAGCACGCGCGGCGCCCACTCGTTGGTGCGGAAGACGCCGACCGGCTTGCCGGACTGGACCAGCATGGTCTCGTCGTTCTTCAGCGTCTTCAGGGTGGCGACCATGGCGTCGAACGCGGCCCAGCTGCGGGCGGCGCGGCCGGTGCCTCCGTAGACGACCAGGTTGTCGGGGTGCTCGGCAACCTCGGGGTCGAGGTTGTTCATGAGCATGCGCAGGGCGCCCTCCTGCTGCCACCCGAGGGTGTTCAGCTCGGAGCCGCGGGGGGCGCTGACCGGGCGGGCCTCGTGGCCGGGTGAGGTGATGTCCATCGGATAACTCCTAGTGATCGGGCGGTGAGGGCGCGGGTCGTGTCACGCGGTCGCGGTCCGACGCCGTTGTCGTCCGTGTCCGTGTGGGCGTAGCTGTTGTGCGCTGGCTCACGTTCTGCAACTATGACTTGTATATTCCTGTCTATACAAGCTGATGTCAAGGGGCACCCTGCAGTGCCGCCCCCGACATCGCGAGATGTTCGACCAGTTGAACGGACACGACGACCAGTCGGGTGCAGCGTGGCGCCCGGCGGAAGGTTCCCAGATGAACACCGTCTCCACCCAGACCGATCCGATGCCGAACCCCCGCGAGATCGACGACGCTCTCGCCCGAGTCTTCCGCAGTTGGGACGAGCGTGTGCTCGCCGACGCGGACCCCGCAGCGCGTGAGCATCTCGCGCGATTCGTCTCCGGCCTTCCCGCCGGGTACAAGCAGGACATCACCCCCGAGCGCGCGCGCATCGACCTCGACATCCTCGCCGGGCTCACCGACGGAGCGGCGCGGGCACGCATCGTGCCCGACACGACGGCGCGCGGTACGCACCGACTGTCGTTGTACGTCGGCGGGCATCCGGCGTCGCTGGGCGACCTGATGCCGCTGCTGCAGAGCCTCGGCGTGGAGGTGCTGGACGAGCGGCCGTACGCGCTGGCCTCGCCGGCGGACATGCCGTGCTGGGTGTACGAGTTCACCGTCCGGTACCCGATCGCCCCGGCCGACGGGTTCGACGAGTTCGCGGCCCGGTTCGGCGCGGCCGCCGAGGCCCTGTGGCGGGGCGACGCCGAGGCGGACCGGCTGAACGAACTGGTGGCCCGGGCGGGCCTGCGCTGGCGTGAGGTCACGGTGCTGCGCGCGTACGTCGAGTATCTGCGTCAGGGCGGATTGCCCTACAGCAGCGCGTATGTCGCGGACGCACTGTGTCGTCACCCGTCCATCGCGGCCGGTCTGGTCAGGTTCTTCACGGAGCGATTCGACCCGGATACGGCATCGAACGACGGAGGTGGGGCGGCGGCCGCCGAGGTGTCCGCGTCGATCGAGCTGGTGCCGGGCCTCGACGAGGATCGCATCTTCCGCGCTCTCCTCGACACCGTTCGCAACACCGTGCGCACCAACCACTTCGCGGCTCCCGCGCGCAAGACCCTGGCGCTCAAGTTGGACTCGCGCAACATCGTGGAACTGCCCGAGCCTCGGCCCCGGCACGAGATCTTCGTGTACTCGCCGGCCGTCGCGGGGGTGCACATGCGGTTCGGGTCCGTCGCCCGAGGGGGCCTGCGGTGGTCCGACCGTCGTGAGGACTTCCGCACCGAGGTGCTGGGATTGGTGAAGGCACAGGCGGTGAAGAACGCCGTGATCGTGCCGGTCGGCGCCAAGGGCGGTTTCGTGCTGCGCAGGCCGCCGGTGCCCACCGGTGACGTCGAGGCCGACCGGGCGGCACAGCGAGAGGCGGGCGTGGCGGGCTACCGCATGTTCATCCGCGGCCTGCTCGACCTCACGGACAACATCGACCGGGGCACCGGGGCGGTCGTGCCGGCACCGGGTGTCGTCCGGCACGACGCCGACGACACTTACCTCGTGGTGGCCGCCGACAAGGGAACGGCGTCGTTCTCGGACATCGCGAACGCGGTTGCGGCCGAGTACGACTTCTGGCTCGGTGACGCCTTCGCATCCGGTGGTTCGGTGGGATACGACCACAAGGCGATGGGCATCACCGCTCGCGGCGCGTGGGAGAGCGTCAAACGCCGCTTCCGGGAACTGGGTGTCGACTGCCAGCGGCAGGATTTCACCGCGGTCGGCATCGGCGACATGAGCGGGGACGTCTTCGGCAACGGCATGCTGTGCAGCAGGCACATTCGGCTCGTGGCCGCGTTCGACCACAGGCACGTGTTCCTCGACCCCGATCCCGACCCCGAACTGTCGTACGCGGAGCGGGAGCGGCTGTTCGCGTTGCCGCGGTCGTCGTGGGCCGACTACGACCGGTCACTGATCGGTCCGGGCGGCGGTGTGTGGGAGCGCGGCGCCAAGTCCGTGCCGATCGGCGACGCCGTCCGCCGGGTGCTCGGTCTGGATCCGGGCGTCACGGAAATGACGCCGCCCGAGCTGATCCGGGCGATCCTGTGTGCTCCGGTCGACCTGCTGTGGAACGGCGGAATCGGCACGTACGTCAAGGCCTCGACCGAGTCGCACGCCGACGCGGGGGACAAGGCGAACGACGTTGTGCGCGTGGACGGATGCGATCTGCGGGCCCGGGTCGTGGGCGAGGGCGGCAACCTCGGCCTGACGCAGGCGGCCCGGATCGAGCTCGCTCGCACGGGCGGACGGGTGGGCACCGACGCGCTCGACAACTCGGCCGGTGTGGACTGCTCCGACCACGAGGTCAACATCAAGATCCTGCTCGACGACCTGGTCGGGGACGGCACCCTCGACGCCGAGGTGCGGCCGCGCCTGCTGGCCGAGATGACCGACGAGGTCGCCGCGCTGGTGTTGGCGGACAACGTCTCCCAGAACGAGGCGATGGGCGTCGCCCTCACGGACGCGTCGGAGATGGTGGGCGTGCACGCGCGTCAGATCAAGGCACTCGAAGCCGCCGGGGCGCTCGATCGCGCGCTCGAGGTGCTGCCCGACGCCAAGACGCTCGCCGCGCTGCAGCGGTCCGGCGACGGCCTGTCGGCTCCGGAACTGGCGACCCTCATGGCGCACGTCAAGCTCGATCTCAAGGGTGCCCTGCTGGCCGGCGAACTGGTCGACCACGACGTGTACCTGCCGATTCTTCGCGAGTACTTCCCGCAGCCGCTTCGTCGCGATCACGAGGCGGCCGTCGACCGGCACCCGCTGCGCCGCGAGATCGTCGCGACGGCACTGACCAACGACGTCGTCGACCGCGGCGGTATCTCCTACGTCTTCCGGCTCGCCGAGGAGGTGGGCGCGACGGCGGACGACTCCGTCCGCGCGTTCGGAGTGGTCAGCGAGGTGTTCGGGCTGCCCGACCTGTGGTCCAGGATCGCCGGCGCCGACGTTCCAAGCGAGGTCGCCGACGAACTCGTGCTCGTCACCCGCCGACTGCTCGACCGGGCGTCCCGCTGGATGCTGCACCGGCGACCTCAGCCGCTCGCGGTGGGCGCGGAGATCACGCGGTTCCGGGACCGGATCGAGGACGCGTCGGCGCATCTCGAGGAATGGCTGGTGGGCGCCGACCGCACCAACCTGCGCGACCGCACGCGCGCGATCGCCGAGCGCGGCGCCCCCGAAGACCTGGTCCGGGACGTGGAGTTGGCTCTCGACCGGTTCGGGCTGCTCGACGTCGTCGAGATCGCGGACCTGGCCGAGTGCGACCTGGCCGTCGCGGGTGAACTCTACTTCCGGCTGTGCGAGCGGGTCGGTCTTGTTCCTCTCCTCAACGGGGTCTCCGCGCTCGGCAAGGCGAGCCGATGGGATGCGCTGGCCCGCCTGGCGCTGCGTGACGAGCTGTACGACAGCGCACGGGCCCTGACCCTGGACGTCCTCGCGCATGCGGTTCCGGGCGACGACACCGACCGGATGATCGGAGATTGGGAGGAGCGCAACGAGTCCCGTCTGCGTCGGGCGCGCAACACACTCGCGGAGATCTCGGGATCCGATCAGCGCGACCTCGCCGCCCTGTCCGTCGCGTCCCGTCAGTTGCGGCGGATGGTCGGTTGAGAGCCGGAGAGCCGACACGCTCCCCATCCACGAGAGGAAAAGCCATCACTACCGTGAACTCCCGCAGTACCAGTGAGCCCGCCGGAGCGGTCTCTTCACGAGACGCGCGTTCGTGGCTGCTGGTGCCCGGAACAGGTACGCACGAACTCGAAGACACGATTCGAGGGCATGGCCCCGACGCCGTCATTCTCGATCTCGAGGACGGTGTCGCCCCCGAGGACAGGTCCCGTGCCCGCGACGAGATCCACGACTGGGCCACGAGGGGCGGGAAGGCATGGATCCGTGTGAACGCGGCCACCACCGCGGATTGGAGCGTGGACCTCGAATTCGCGGCTCGGTGTCCGGGGATTCTCGGGGTCGTGCTGGCGAAGGCCGAGTCCGCGGCGCAGATCGACGCGACCTCGGCCGAACTGGGCGACTTCGACGGGGGCCTGATCGCTCTGGTCGAGTCGGCGACCGGGGTGCTGGACGCGGTATCGATCGCGCGCGCGAACTCGGTGACCCGCTTGGCATTCGGCAGCGGCGACTTCCGCCACGACACGGCCGCGACGGACGATTCGGCAACGGTCATGGGGGCGCGGGCGCACCTCGTCCTGGCGAGTCGATCGGCCGGACTTCCCGCGCCGATCGACGGACCGTCACTCGCCGCCGAAGTGGGCGGACTGCGCAGCTACTGCCGCCGATCCCTTGCAACCGGGATGGGCGGCATGCTGTGTGTGAAGCCGGACCACATCGGCACGATCAACACCGGGTTCGCGCCCAGCCCGGAGGAGGTACGAGGTGCCAGGGAACTCCTCGCCAACCGCACCGACAGTATCGACGGAAGCTATCTTCCCCGCCTGCGCGCGGCCGAGGCCATCCTCGACCGCGCCCGGACATACCGGATCGACATCATGGACGACGCTCGGGTGACGACGAGTCGATGACCAGGCACACCGTTTCGGCCGCACACTGGTCGGTAGACTTCGTGGGCCGAGTCGACCGACGGAGCGTTGGGACTTCTCGAGATACAGGGGCAGCGGATGGCAGTGGTTGACGTCGACGCGGAACTTGCCGCGCTGTTCGACGAGGCCGGCGGCGAGTCCGTGCCCGCCTACGAGCGGGTCAAGAAGCTGGTGGCCGAGCAGATCCGTTCGGGCCGTTGGTCGGAAGGCGACCAGTTGCCGTCCGAGAACCAGTTCGTCAACGCACTGGGGCTGTCCCGGATGACGATCAACCGCGCGTTGCGCGAGCTGACGGGCGACGGCCTGATCGTGCGGATGATGGGCATCGGCACGTTCGTCGCCAGCACCAAGACCCCGTCACCACTGTTCGAGGTGAAGAACATCGCGGACGAGATCCAGGAGCGTGGTCACCGGCACCGCACCGAGGTGATTTTCGTGCGCGAAGAGGAGACCGACCACTCGCAGGTATTCCTACGGGATGCGGTCGGTGCCAGGGTGTTTCACTCGGTCCTCGTGCACTATGAGGACGAGACTCCGATCCAGGTGGAGGACCGGTTGGTGAATCCCGTCGAGGCGCCCGACTATCTCGACCAGGACTTCACCGCCATCACCCCCAACGACTACCTAAGCCGGGTCGCGCCGCTCGTGCGCGGTGAGCATGTCGTCGAGGCCGTCCTCGCCAGCCCGGAGGAGTGCCGTCTGTTGCAGATCGACCGCGGTGAGCCGTGCCTGCTGATCCGGCGGCGAACCTGGTCCGAACGGGGTCTGGTCAGTGCTGCCCGGCTGATCCACCCGGGGTCACGCAACCGGCTCGAGGGTGCCTTCAGTCGCTGAGGCTCTTGTCGCAGGCGCGCCGATCAGTACTCCTCGAGGAACGGCTTCACCACCGCCAGCACCTCCGGTGAGGCCGCGACGGTGGTGGCGTGGTCGAAGCCGGGAATGACCGCCAGCCGCGACCCCGGAATGAGCGTCGCCAGCTTCTTCGTATCCGACAGTCGGGGCCGGTCTTCGGAGCCGACGAACAGCATCGTCGGAACCTCGAGGGCCCCGAGTGCCGCGTCGGGCACTCCGGGCTCGGTCTCGGACCGGCGGAGGTACGCGACCAGGGCGCGGGTGTCGTTGGCGTCGAACGCGGCCCGGGTGGCGGCGTCGAGTGGCCAGGGGCGGTACGCGTTCCACCGGTCGAGGAAGGCCGTCATGCCCTCGTGGTCGAGGACGTCGATGCAGCCGGGGAAGAACAGTTTGTCGAACGAGCCGGCCTGCGGGCGCGAACTGCCGCCGCCGACGGTGAGGGTGCGCAGGCGTTCGGGGGCGCTCACCGCGAGCGAGAGCCCGACGCGTCCGCCGAACGAGTAGCCCAGGTAATGGGCCCGCTCGTGTCCCAGCGCGTCGAGCACCGCGACGATGTCGCCCACCACCAGGTCCATCGCGTACGAGTCCGGGTCGTGCGGGGTATCGCTGCGGCCGTGGCCGCGCATGTCCGGCAGGATCAGCTGGTACCGATCCCACAGGGCCTTGACGTATCCGAACGCGCGCCAGATCGCGCTGGACAGCGCGGTGCCGTGCGCCAGCACCAACGGTGGCCCGTCGCCGATCACCCGATACGCGATCCCGACACCGTCGACGGGGTTGACTGCCTGCTGCATGACCACCCCCCTACGTTAGGTCGCGATCGGGATCAGCAGACCTACACTGAGGCCGTGCCCGAGATTCCCGCTATCGACCCGGATCACGCCCGCCGCGCGGCGCTGGCGCTCGAGACGCCGGACATCGGAGCGTGGGCCAACCGCTTCGAGCTGCTCTCCGACCCCAACCGGCTGCGGCTGCTGCTGTGCCTGCACCACGCCCCCGACATCTGCGTCACCGATCTCGCGGTGGCCCTTGGGATGACGGGCACCGCGGTGTCCCACGCGCTGCGTCTGTTGCGGCAACAGGGCTGGGTGTCGGCCGAGCGGTCCGGCCGCACCGTCCGCTACCGCCTGGTCGACGACACCGTGCACGAGCTGCTGCACACCATCGGGGCCACCCACTTCCACGAGCACGACGCGAGCTGACGTCGCTTCACCGAATCCCCTGTTGCCGGTCGCGGGTGCGGCCTATCGTGACTTCGGACAGCCTCCGTCCGGAGGGGACCCGTGATGCACGAGATGGCAATCACCCAGAGTGTCGTCGACGCGGTGTGCGAGCGCGCCGGCGACCGCGACGTGCGCAGCATCCGACTGCAGGTCGGTTGCCTGTGCGCGGTGGTGCCCGATGCGATGCAGTTCTGCTTCGAACTGGTCACGGAGGGGACGGTCGCCGAGGGCGCCCGCCTCGATATCGAGGAGCCTCCCGGACTGGCGCACTGCCGCGGCTGTGACACGGACTTCCCCCTGCGCGATCTGGTTCTGCTGTGTCCGTGCGGCAGCGCCGACGTCGAGGTCCTCTCGGGCCGTGAACTGCGGATCATGTCGATGGAAGTGGGTTGAACCATGTGTGCAACGTGTGGCTGCGGCAAGGTCGACGAGGCCGGCGGGACGGCCGGAACCCGGATCAGTGTCCCCGGCGTGGACCCTCGCGAGCATGCGCACGAACACGAACACGAACACGGTCACGGCCATGCGCACGGGCACGGCCACTCGCACGAGCCGACCGGGACCGAGACGATCACGCTCGAAGAGAAGATCCTGGCCAAGAACGACGTCCTCGCGGAGGAGAACCGCGCGTGGCTCACCGAGCGCGGGGTGCTCGCGTTCAATCTGATGAGCTCGCCCGGCTCGGGAAAGACCACGCTGCTCGAGCGCACAGTGCGAGACCTGTCGGATACCGGTCCGGTCTCGGTGATCGAGGGCGATCAGGAGACACTGCTCGACGCCGAACGCATCCGGGCCACGGGATGTTCTGTGGTACAGGTGAATACGGGCTCGGGATGCCACCTCGACGCCGAGATGATGCGCGGCGCGCTCGACACACTGCGTCCCGCGAACGAGTCGCTGGTGTTCGTGGAGAATGTCGGAAATCTGGTGTGCCCCGCCCTGTTCGACCTTGGCGAGCAAGGCAAGGTTGTCCTAATATCGGTGACGGAGGGCGACGACAAGCCGTTGAAGTACCCGCACATCTTCGCGGTCGCCGACCTCGTGATCGTCAACAAGACCGACCTGCTCCCGTATGTCTCGTTCGACCCTGCGGTGTGCGAACGGAACGCAAGATCGGTGAATCCCGGTGTGCAGGTTGTGAATCTGTCCGCGACCAGCGGCGAGGGGATGGACCGGTGGTACCGGTGGATCGCCGAGCGTCGGCTGGGATGATCATCTGCCGTTGACATATCTCCCGGTCCGCGCCTTAATTGTGGTGGGCGTCACGCAAGTGGGCCGAGGGTCGACTCCGGTGACGCAGGGGCGGGTGAGCCCCGGGGAGTGGCCGACATGTCGACACCGACCAAAGCTGCGAAGAAGCCAGAGCACGCCAAGGCCGACGAGACGGACGAGGGGCTCATCCACATCCTGTGGATCAATGCGGGGCTCAGCTGCGACGGTGACTCCGTCGCGCTCACCGCCGCCACCCAGCCGAGCGTCGAGGAGATCGTCTTCGGCGCACTGCCGGGACTGCCCAAGATCGCCGTGCACTGGCCGTTGATCGACTTCGAGTGCGGGCCCGAGGGCGGCGCCGACGACTTCCTGGAATGGTTCTGGAAGGCCGACCGCGGAGAGTTGGAGCCGTTCGTGCTCGTCGTCGAGGGTTCGATCCCGAACGAGAACCTGCACGACGAGGGCTACTGGTGCGGATTCGGCAACAACCCGGAGACCGGGCAGCCCGTCACGACGAGCGAGTGGCTCGACCGGCTCGCGCCGAAGGCGACGGCGATCGTCGCGGCCGGCACGTGCGCCTGCTACGGCGGTATCCATGCGATGGCCGGCAATCCGACCGGGGCGATGGGCGTACCCGACTACCTCGGATGGGACTGGAAGTCCAAGGCGGGCCTGCCGATCGTGTGCGTGCCGGGCTGCCCGATCCAGCCGGACAACCTGTCCGAGACCCTGACCTACCTGCTGTACCAGGTGACCGAGCAGGCACCGATGATCCCGCTCGACGAACAGCTCCGGCCGCAGTGGCTGTTCGGGCAGACGGTGCACGAGGGCTGTGATCGCGCCGGCTACTACGAACAAGGCGATTTCGCGACCGAGTACGGCTCACCCAAATGCATCGTCAAGCTCGGATGCTGGGGTCCGGTCGTGAAATGCAATGTGCCCAAGCGTGGTTGGATGGCCGGCATCGGTGGCTGTCCCAACGTGGGCGGCATCTGCATCGGATGCACGATGCCGGGCTTCCCGGACAAGTTCATGCCGTTCATGGACGAACCCCCAGGCGGCATTCTCTCGAGTTCGGTGTCCGAGGTGTACGGATCGGTGATCCGCACGCTGCGGAACGTCACCGGCAGGACGCTCGAGAAGGAACCGCATTGGCGCGCGCCAGGGCGCCTGCTCAGGACGGGGGCCGTCCGCACCTGGTAGCGCGAACACACGCGATCGCCGAGGGAAAAGAGGCATCTCGATGACTTCAACCGTGCCCGAGCCGAAACAGGGGGCGACCGACGACAAGGGCCTCGTCGAGATGGCCTGGGATCCCATCACCCGCATCGTCGGCAGTCTCGGGATCTACACCAAGGTCGACTTCAAGAACAAGACCGTCGCCGAGTGCCACAGCACGTCGTCGATCTTCCGCGGCTACTCGCTGTTCATGAAGGGTAAGGATCCGCGCGACGCGCACTTCATCACCAGCCGGATCTGCGGGATCTGCGGCGACAATCACGCGACCTGCTCGTGTTACGCCCAGAACATGGCGTACGGGGTCCAGCCGCCGCATCTGGGGGAGTGGATCGCCAATCTCGGCGAGGCCGCGGAGTATATGTTCGACCACAACATCTTCCAGGAGAACCTGGTCGCGGTGGACTACTGCGAGAAGATGGTGTCCGAGACCAATCCCGGTGTGCTCGCCCAGGCCGAGAACACCCCGGCGCCGCACGCCGACGAGCACGGCTACCGGAGCATCGCCGACATCATGCGGGCACTGAACCCGTTCACCGGCGACTTCTACCGGGAGGCGCTCCAGGTCAGTCGACTGACCCGAGAGATGTTCTGCCTCATGGAGGGTCGGCACGTCCACCCGTCGACGCTGTATCCCGGTGGAGTGGGGACGGTCGCGACGGTGCAGTTGATCACCGACTACACCACGCGCCTGATGCGCTATATCGAGTTCATGAAGAAGGTCGTGCCCATGCACGACGACCTGTTCGACTTCTTCTACGAGGCGCTGCCGGGCTACGAGCACGTCGGCGAGCGTCGGGTGATGCTCGGGTGCTGGGGTGCCTTCCAGGATCCCGAGGTGTGCAATTTCGCGTACAAGGACATGACGGACTGGGGTCGGAAGATGTTCGTCACCCCGGGCGTGATCGTGGACAACAAGCTGGTGACGACGGACCTCGTCGACATCAACCTGGGCATCCGCATCATGCTGGGGTCGTCGTACTACGACGACTGGTCCGACCAGGAGATGTTCGTCAGCACCGATCCGCTGGGCAATCCCGTGGACCGTCGCCACCCGTGGAACCAGCACACCAATCCCAAGCCGCAGAAGCGCGACCTCGAGGACAAGTACAGCTGGGTGATGTCGCCGCGGTGGTTCGACGGCAAGAGCAATCTCGCGCTCGACACCGGCGGCGGTGCCCTGGCCCGGATGTGGTCCACCGCGCTGGCCGGGATGGTCGAGACCGACGAGGTCATGGCCACCGGGCACAGCGTCAAGATCGACTTCCCGAAGACGGCGCTGAAGGGCCCGGCCAGCTTCGAGTGGCGGATCCCGCAGTGGAGCAACACGATCGAGCGCAACCGGGCGCGCACCTACTTCCAGGCGTACGCGGCCGCGATGGCCCTGCACTTCGCGCGCAAGGCGCTCGTCGAGATCAACGCCGGCCGCACCAAGACGTGGGAGTCGTTCGAGGTGCCCGACGAGGGCATCGGCTGCGGCTTCACCGAGGCGGTGCGCGGGGTGCTGTCGCACCACATGGTGATCCGGGACGGCAAGATCGCGAACTACCACCCGTACCCGCCCACGCCCTGGAACGCGAGTCCGCGTGATGCCGAAGGGGTCCCGGGTCCGTACGAGGACGCGGTCACGGATCTGCCGATCTACGAGGAGAACGGCCGTGACGACTTCAAGGGCATCGACATCATGCGTACCGTGCGCAGCTTCGATCCCTGCCTGCCGTGCGGTGTGCACATGTACCTCGGCGACGGGAAGAGTCTCGACAAGCTCCATTCTCCGACGCAGTCCATGACCGGGGAATGAGGTGAGGAATGGGGCCGGTAGACGACGAGACACGGATCCAGGCGCACGAATCCGATCGCTGGCGGGGAGCCGGCGATCGGATCGAGGCGCTGCTCGACGCCTCCGCGGTGGGAGGTCCGGTCGCGCGTGAACGGGCCGAGCAGCTCGTCCGCGAGGTGGTGGACCTGTACGGCGAGGCGTTGGACCGGATCCTGACCGCCGCCGGCCGCACCCCCGGGCTGGTGGACGAGCTGGCGCGGGACGAGTTGGTGTCGAGTGTGCTGCTGGTGAGCGGTCTGCATCCGCACGACGTCGAGACGCGGGTGCGGACGGCGCTCGACAGCGTCCGCCCCTACCTGGGTTCGCACGGCGGCGACGTCGAACTGGTGGACGTGTCGGACGGCGTCGTGCGCCTGCGCCTGCTCGGCAGCTGTCACGGCTGTCCGTCGTCGGCGGTGACGCTGCAGCTCGCGGTGGAGGGCGCCGTGCAGGCCGCGGCCCCGGAGACCACGACGATCGAGGTGGAGACCGACGAGCGCGAGACCGCACCCACGCCGGGCGTGTTCACTGCCGATTCGCTGCTCTCGCACGTGCGTGAGACCACTCCGCAGAACGGAAACTGGCTGGCGGTACCGGAATTCGCCGAGCTCGCTCCGGGGGAGGTCGGCGGGTTCACCGTCGGGGGACTCACTATGCTCGTCTGTCGCGTCGGCGACGATCTCTTCGCGTACCGGGACCGGTGCCCCGCGTGCGGGAACTCGATGGCCGGCACCACGATGGCGCGCCGCGCCGGTGGGCCGGTGAACGATGCGGTCCTGCGGTGCCCGAGCTGTCGCGCTCACTACGACGTCCGCCGGGCCGGCGCCGGGGTGGAGGTGCCGGACGATCACCTCGACCCGCTACCGGTCCTGGTGCGTGACGGCGTGCTCTCGGTGGCCGTGCCCACGGCGGTGACCGGGTGACCGCGCCGCGTGGCCCAGGCACCCCCACCGGACCGGCCCTGGGGGTGCTGCGTCGTATCGCGGTGACCAGACCGGACGCGCCGGTGGGCGAGCGGTGCGAGATGTGTGCGGCCCCGATCGCCGACGAGCACTCGCACGTCGTGAACATGGCCGGACGTCAGCTGATGTGCGTGTGCCGTCCATGCTACCTGCTGTTCACCGAACCCGATGCGGCGCTGAAGTATCGGGCCGTGCCCGACCGGTACCTGTCGTTCCCGGACTTCCGGCTTGGGCCGGGCGAATGGGACGGGCTGGAGATCCCGGTGGGCCTGGCCTTCTTCTTCCGCAACTCCGAGCAGGATCGCACGGTCGCGTTCTACCCCGGACCCGCCGGTGCGACGGAATCCGATCTGCCGATCGCCGCCTGGGATTCGGTGGTGGCGGCCAATCCCGCGCTCCGCACCGTGGTCGCCGACGTGGAGGCGTTGCTGATCCGGGTCCCGACCACCGGACCCGGTGGCGCCGAGTGCCACCTGCTGCCGATCGACGCGTGCTACGAACTGGTCGGCCGGCTGCGGCGCTGCTGGCGCGGCTTCGACGGCGGGCAGGACGCCCGCCGCGAACTCGACGACTTCTTCGCGCGGATCGAACGCCGCAGTGCCGCCGCCGGCGAGGGAGGTGCGCTGTGACGTCGGTGGATTTCTCGGTGCTGTCGATCGGGCCGGAGCCGTTCTCGGTGACCCCCAACCTGATTGCGCGGGTGCGGATCGCCGAGAGCACGGGCGCGACCGTGCACGCGCTGGTGCTGCGCTGCCAGATCCGGATCGAGCCGCGGCGCCGTCGCTATTCGGACGCCGAGGAGGCGGGTCTGCTGGACCTGTTCGGGCCGCGGGAGCGCTGGGGGTCGACGCTGTCGACCTTCCCGTGGCTGCACACCACCGCGGTGGTGCCCGGGTTCACGGGTGAATGTGTGACCGAACTGGTGATGCCGTGCACGTACGACTTCGAGGTGACCGCGTCGAAGTATCTGCACGCACTCGAGGGTGACACGGTCCCCCTCAGTTTCCTGTTCAGCGGCACCGTCTTCACGAAGGGAGCCGGCGGGTTCGCGGTGGAGCAGGTCCCGTGGGATCGCGAGGCGCAGTTCGACATGCCGGTCGAGGTGTGGCGCGACGTGGTGCGGCAGAACTTCCCGTCGAACGGATGGGTGCGGCTGGACCACGACACGATCGCGGCGCTGGCGCGGTTCAAGGCGGCCCGGGGCCTGCTCGGGATCGATCAGGCCGTGACCGAACTGCTCGACGGTGCCGGGGAGGTGGCGACATGACGGGGGTCGGCGATCTGGCGCGGCTGCGGGCGGTGGCCGACGCCGTCCTCTACGAGGGCTACCTGCTCTACCCCTATCGGTCCACATCGGGAAAGAACCAGTCGCGCTGGCAGTTCGGTGTCGTGGGTCCCGTCGGTGCCGGCGAGCGGGGCATCGGCGAGGACTCGTGGATGCACGTCGACTGCGTGCTGGACCGAGCATCCGACGACGTCGTGCTCGAGCCGGTGCTGCGGTTCCTGCAGCTGCAGGTCCGCACGGCCGAGGCAGCAGAGGCGGCAGAGGCGGCAGAGGCGGCAGAGGGGGGCGGCTACACGCCCGTTCCCGAACTCGTGTCGGCCGGGCAGACGTGGGTGAACTGGGACGAGGCCGTGGAGGTGGAGATCCCGCTCGGCGCGTTCACGCTGCCCGAACTGCTCGTCGGTGCCGGCAGCGAGATCCGGGTGCCGGGCGGGACCGACACCGAACAGCTCGGCGCCGCGGGACGTCTGGTCCGCGAGCGGTTCCCGTTGCGGGGCAGGGTCGATCTGCGTGCGGTGGACGTGGACGTGGACGGCGCGGTCCGGCTGGGCGTCGACGTCACGAACGACGGGCGGCTGGACGACCTGGTGCGGTCGGGGGTGACGGACAAGGACACCGCGATCCGGCACTCGTTCATCGGCGCGCACCTGGTCCTCTCGGCCGGCGGTGCGCGTTTCGTGTCGCTGCTCGACCCGCCCGCGACGTTCGCCGACGCGGTGGCCGGCTGCCGCCAGTTCCGGTGCTACCCGGTGCTCGCGGGCGGTCAGGATCCGTTCACGCCGGGGACCAGCGACATTGTCCTGGCGTCGCCGATCATCCTGTACGACCACCCGGAGGTGGCGCAGGAGAGCGGCGGAGACCTGTTCGACGCCACCGAGATCGACGAGATCCTCACGCTGCGCGTCATGACGATGACCGACGCGGAGAAGGCGCAGGCCCGCGCGACCGATCCACGGGCGGCGCAGATCATCGATCGGTGCGACAGCATGACGCCCGCCGAGATGCAGCAGTTGCACGGTGCGCTCCGCGATCCGCGCGCCTTCGGATCCGGGCTCGCCGAGCCCCCGACGTTCGTCACCCCCGGTGGCCTCGTTCCCGACGTGCCCGACGACGTCCCGTGGTGGGATCCCGCCGCCGACACCACCGTTCGGCCCGGCGTCGACGGTGTCCTCGTCGGCGGGGTGCGGGTCGCGAAGGGGAGTCTGGTGCGGCTGCGGCCGTCGCGGCGCGCCGACGCGCAGGACCTGTTCTTCGCGGGCCAGGTGGCCCGGGTGGCGACCGTGCACGCGGATGTGGACGGCGGAACGCACGTCGGGGTGGTGCTCGTGGACGATCCCGCGGCCGAACTGCACGACTGGTACGGCCGCTACCTGTATTTCGCGCCGGACGAAGTGGAACCACTCGATTCGCAGGGCATTTCGGCGAACGAGCGAGAGGAGAATGAGTCATGAGGGCAGTAGGAATGTTCTCCACCGTGCTGTTCGCGGCGGTGGCGGCGGCGGGTGCGTGGATCGCCGTGCGCTCGATCCCGGACATGCAGCGGTATCTGCGGATGCGTCGGATGTGACGATATGACGTCCGCCCCGCCGCGTGTCCTTCTCGCGGGCATCGGCAACATCTTCCTCGGCGACGACGGTTTCGGGCCGGCGGTGCTGAAGGCGGTGGCGGGCGGCCCGCTCCCGGCCGGTGTGCGCGCGGTGGACTACGGGATCCGGGGCATGCACCTGGCGTACGACCTGCTGGATGGCTGGGACGGCCTGATCCTGGTGGACGCGGTGCCGGACCGGGGTACGCCCGGCGCGGTCCGCGCGTTCGAGGTGGGCCGCGAACATCCCGACACGGCACCGCAACTCGACGCGCACGGGATGGACCCGGCATCGGTGTTCGCGAGCCTCGCGGCCCTGGGCGGCACCTTGCCGCGGACCGTCGTCGTCGGGTGTCAGGTGCGCGACGTCGACGAGGGGATCGGCTTGTCCGCACCGGTCGCGCGGGCAGTGCCTGCCGCCGCGGACGTGGTTCGTGCGGTCCTCGCCGACCTCGGCGCCGGTGTCGGAGTGGAGGGCTGAGCGATGTGTCTGGGAATCCCGGGGCGGGTGGTCCGCATGCTCGAGGGCTACGGCGGTCAACTGGCACTCGTGGACGTGGACGGCAGCGAACGCAAGGTCAACATCGGCATGCTCGACGATGCGAGCCTGTCCCCCGGCGACTGGGTGGTGATCCACATGGGTTTCGCGGTGGAACGCGTCGACCAGGCCGGTGCCGAGCAGGCGATGGCGGGTCTGGAACTGATGGGGCGCCCCCGGGAACCGCAGGGCGACCGCGGCGGTCCGCCGTGACGGCCGAGGCCGCCGACACTGCGGTGGTCGCGGGCCGGGCCGCCGTGGTGCGGCACCGGTTGACCGTGCGCGGGGTGGTGCAGGGGGTGGGGTTCCGCCCGTTCGTCGCGCGCCTCGCCGAGGACCTCGGCCTCGCCGGGCACTGCGGCAACGACGAGGTGTCCGTGTTCGTCGAGGCCGAGGGTCCGTCCGGTGCACTGGCCGAGTTCGCGCGGCGACTCAGATGTGACGCGCCGCCGCTGGCCGTGGTGCTGGGCGTGACGGTCGAGGAGATACCGGCACACGGAGACGGTGCCCGGGAGTTCCGGATCGTGCCCAGCGTGCACACCGTCGGTGCGCGCACCCTCGTCCCGCCCGACGTGGGGATCTGCGTGGACTGTGCGCGCGAGATGGCCGACCCCGCCGACCGTCGGTACCGGCACCCGTTCGTGAACTGCACCAACTGCGGTCCCCGATTCACCGTCGTCACCGACCTGCCGTACGACCGGCCCGCAACCACGATGGCGGTGTTCCCGATGTGCCCGCGGTGCGCCCACGAGTACCGCGACCCCACCGACCGCCGGTATCACGCGCAACCGATCTGCTGCCCGGACTGCGGACCGCGGATCTTCCTCGAGACGGACGGCGGTCGGATCGACGGCGACGACGCGGTGCTCGAGCGGGTGCACCGGGAGCTCGCGGCGGGCGGCATCGTCGCGGTCAAGGGGATCGGTGGTTTCCACCTGGTGTGCGATGCCGGCATTCCGGGGGCGGTGCGCCGACTGCGACAGCGCAAGCACCGTCCCGCCAAGCCGTTCGCGGTGATGGCGGCGGACCTGTCGGTGGCGCAGGAGGTGTGCACCGTGAGCACCGCCGAGCGCGAGGTTCTGCGGAGCCCGGCGCGGCCGATCGTGTTGCTGCGGAAGGCGGCCGGGACCGCAGGAGTCCCGGAGGTGGCGCCGGGCCTGGACGAGCTGGGCGTCCTGCTGCCGTACGCGCCGCTGCACCACCTGCTGTTCGCCCCGGTGCCGGGCAGCGACGTCCGGCCGCCGCGGCTGCTGGTGATGACGTCCGGCAACCGCGGCGGCGAGCCGCTGTGCTTCGACAACGACGATGCGCGGCACCGGCTCGGCGGCATCGCCGACGTCTTCCTCATGCACGACCGGGACATCGCGGTCCCGTGCGAGGACTCGGTGCTGACGGTCGTGGACGGCGACGCGGCGCCGATCCGGCGGTCCCGCGGCTACGCGCCGCTGCCGGTGCTGCTGGACCGGGCCGGTCCGACCGTGCTGGCCGTGGGCGCCGAGGTGAAGAACACCTTCTGCCTCACCCGGCAGGACTTCGCCTTCTGCTCGGGGCATCTCGGCGACATGGGCAGCCTGGAGAGCCGACGCGCCTTCGACGCGACGGTGACGCTGCTGTCGGCGCTGCACGACGTCCGGCCCGCACTGGTGGTGGCCGACGACCATCCCGGGTACTCGACCCGGAGCTGGGCGGAGGACTTCAGTG
Organism: Rhodococcus sp. AG1013; assembly: GCF_003350365.1. Classification (NCBI taxonomy): domain Bacteria; kingdom Bacillati; phylum Actinomycetota; class Actinomycetes; order Mycobacteriales; family Nocardiaceae; genus Rhodococcus; species Rhodococcus sp. AG1013. The sequence goes on along the minus strand of NZ_QQAT01000032.1, from coordinate 11,268 downwards.
CCCGGACCGGCGTGGACCTGTGCACCGTCCAGCACCATCACGCGCACGTCGCGGCGCTGGCGGCCGAGCACCGGCTGATCGGATCGCCGTTGCTGGGCATCGCCTTCGACGGCACCGGCTACGGCTGCGACCGCACCGTGTGGGGCGGTGAGCTGATCCGGGTGGGTGCCGACCTCCTCGACACCGACCGCGTGGGGCACCTGCAGTCGTTCTCGCTGCCGGGCGGCGACGTCGCGGTCCGCAACCCGGCCCGGGTGGCGCTGGCGCTGCTGCACGAGGTCGGTATCGACATCACCGACACGACGGACACGGGTGATCTGCCGTGCGTACGCGCGCTGCAGGCGAACGAACGAGCCGTGGTCACCGCCCAATTGGCGTCCGGACGGGGGTGCGTCCGGACCACGAGCGTCGGTCGGCTGTTCGACGGCGTCGCGTCGTTGCTCGGGGTCCGGCACCGGGTCAGCTACGAGGCGCAGGCCGCGATCGAACTCGAGGCGCTGGCCCGCACCGCCCGCATCGCGGCGCCGATCGAGATGCGGGTCGCCGACGGGCAGTTGCTCCTCGGGGACCTGATCGACGGGCTCGTGACGGGTTTCCGTGCAGGAGTGCCGGTTCCGGAGTTGGCGCTCGGATTCCACCGCGCACTGGCCGAGGCCACCGCCGGGCTCGCCGTCGCCCTCGTAGGGGAGGCAGGAATGGACACGGTGGGACTGACGGGCGGAGTGTTCCAGAACCGGCTGCTGACGTCGCTGCTGCGGCGCCGGTTGGAGCTGGCGGGCCTGACGGTGCTGACCCACCACGTGGTGCCGCCCAACGACGGCGGACTCTCGCTGGGGCAGGCGGTGCTGGGGCTCGCGGTACTCGGGGCGGAGCGCCGGACAAGGACCGAAGCGATCGATGGGGTGCAACCATGACGACGAGCGACACCGGGGTCGAACTGATCGACCGCGAACTGTCCGCGGATCTGGCGTCGGCGGCGCTGTCGCTGGCCCGCAGGTTCCAGAACGGCGCGACGTTGTGGGTGGTCTCGCCGCAGTGGGAACCGCACGCACACCACGTGGCGGTCGAGTTCGTGCACCCGGTGATCATGGGTAAACGTGCGCTGCCGTCGGTATCACTCGTGGAACCGGATCCGGTGGCGCAGTGCCGCGTCGCGGCTCGGCCCGGTGACGTGATCCTCGCGGTGGCGTCCGCGGACCAGCCGCAGGTCCGCGACATCATGCGCCGCGCTCCGGCGTGGGGCACCGACACGATCTGGATCGGCTCGGGACCACGACCCGACGCAGGCGCGGCCACCCACATCCTGTGGGTGGACTCCGACGACCCGATGGTTCCCGCTACCGGACGGTTCGTGCTGATGTACCACCTGCTGTGGGAGCTCACTCACGTGTGCTTCGAGCATCCGGGACTGCTCCGTGCCTCCGACGGCACCGACGCCTCCGACTGTGCCGACGACGTGTGCGTCACGTGCAGCGACGAGGGCAGGCTCGCGGAAGTGGTGATGGTACCGGTGAATTCGTTCGACGAGGTACTCGTTCGCACCGCGGCGGGGGAGGAGCGGGTGGACGCAACGTTGATCGGTGACGTCGCCGAACGGGATCTGCTGCTGATCCACGGCGGCGCGGCGATCACCCGGGTACATCCCGACGAGGAGGCGCGGTCATGACCGGCACGACACCGGAATCCGGCTCGCAGGGCACGGACTTCCTGTACCCCTTCATCGACGCCCACGAGGAGGGCGCCGACGCGCTACTGGACGACCTCGCCGCATCGGCCCGGGGCAAGGCCGCGGAAAGTGCCCGGCTGCAGCGGGACTCGATCTCCGAATGGGGCGAGCAGATCCGGGAGGCCGGTGCCCGGATGGCCGAGCGGTTCGCCGACGGCGGTCGGCTCTACACCTTCGGCAACGGCGGGAGTTCCACGGACGCCGCCACGCTCGCGTCGCTCTTCAGCCGACCGGCCCTGGGGCGGCCCGTCGCGGCGTGGTCGCTGGCCGCGGACCAGGCGGTGGTCACCGCGCTCGGCAACGATGTCGGGTTCGATCTGATCTTCTCGCGGCAGATCATCGCGCACGCCCGCTCGCAGGACATGGCGATCGCGTTGTCGACGTCCGGCAACTCGGACGACCTGATGATCGCCCTCGCGGAGGCGCGGCGGCGCGGGCTCCTCACGATCGGTTTCGCCGGGCACGACGGCGGCCGGATGGCCGTCAGCGACGACCTGGACTACTGCTTCACCATCCGGTCGCAGAGCATCCACCGCATCCAGGAGAGCCACGCCCTCGTCGGCTACCGGCTGTGGTCGGCGGCCCAGGAACACATGTCACGGCAACACACGTCACACGAACATTCGACCGCGACAACGGGACAGGAGGGTTAGCCATGGCAACAGAACCCACGACGGCCGCCGAGCGTGAGGACCGGGTGCTGGACCGCATCGCATCCTTCCGTAAGCGCCGGCCCCGGCTGCTCGAGGAGGTGGTGACCCTGGCGCACGGAGCGGGCGGGAAATCGTCCGCCGCGCTGGTGGACTCGGTGTTCGTCGAGGCGCTGCGCAATCCCCAGCTCGAGCAGTTGGGGGACGCGGCCGCCCTCACCCTTCCCGCGGGGGAGCGGATCGCGTTCTCCACGGACTCGTTCGTGGTGCAGCCGTTGCAGTTCCCGGGAGGATCGATCGGCAACCTCGCCGTCCACGGCACCGTCAACGACCTCGCGGTCTCGGGTGCCCGGCCGCTGTGGCTGTCGGCGGCGTTCGTCATCGAGGAGGGCTTCCCCATCGCGCTGCTGCGCGAGATCGTCCGGGACATCGCCGATTCGGCGGCGCAGGCCGGTGTCCACGTGGTCACCGGGGACACCAAGGTGGTCGGCAAGGGTGCGGCGGACGGCGTTTACATCTGTACCGCCGGCGTCGGCTCACTGCCCGTCGACCGGAAGCTGGGGCCGGAGTACGTCCGTCCCGGGGACCGGTTGCTGATCTCCGGCACCATGGGCGAGCACGGCATGGCGGTGATGCTGGCCCGCGGCGAACTCGCGATCGAGGCCGACATCCGTTCCGACACCGCCCCGGTCAACGGTCTGGTGCACGCGCTGCTCGAGGCGGCCCCGTCGACCCGATGGATGCGCGACGCGACGCGTGGCGGCGTCGGCACGGTGTGCAACGAGCTGGCCCAGTCCACCGGGTTCGCCGTCGTCCTCGACGAGGAGGCGCTGCCGGTGCAGCCGCAGGTCCTGGGCGCGTGCGACCTGCTCGGCATCGATCCGCTGTACGTCGCGAACGAGGGCAAGTTCGTGGCGGTGGTCGCGGAAGCCGAGACGGAGGCAGCGGTCACGGCGCTGCGCAGTTGTCCGGGTGGCGAGAACGCCGCCGTCGTCGGGGAGGTGCTCGCCGAGCCCGAGGGCATCGTCGCGCTGCGGACGGCGTTCGGCGGCAGTCGGATCGTGGACATGCTGGTGGGAGATCCGTTGCCCCGCATCTGTTGAGCGGACGAGCGGTTCGAGAGGAGGAAACGATCATGTGTCTGGGTATCCCGGGCCAGGTGGTGCAGATGGTGGACACCGAGCAACACCTCGCGAAGGTCGATGTCAGCGGTGTCCAACGGACGATCAGTGTGCGACTGCTGGCCGACGACGGACTGGTGGTGGGCGACTGGGTGCTGGTCCACGTGGGTTTCGCGATGGCGAAGATCGACGAGGCCGAGGCCGCGCTCACGCTCGACCAGGTCCAGAAGATGGGCGCCGACTACGTCAACGAGATCGACGCCTTCAACTCGTCGCGCATCAACTGAAGCGGCACCGGTACGAGGAGGTTGCAGCATGAAATTCGTGGACGAATTCCGCGACCCGGCGGCTGCTCGCGCGCTGGTCCGGTCCATCACCGAACTCGCCGGCGACGACGAGTTCAAGTTCATGGAGGTGTGCGGCGGCCACACCCACACCATCTACCGGCACGGCATCGAGCACCTGCTCCCGCAGTCCGTGGAACTGGTGCACGGACCCGGCTGCCCGGTGTGCGTGATCCCGATGGGCCGCGTCGACGACGCGATGTACCTCGCGGAGCAGCCGGACGTCATCTTCACGACCTTCGGCGACATGATGCGGGTGCCGGGATCGCACGGCAACCTGATCGAGGCCAAGGCCCGCGGTGCCGACGTGCGGTTCGTGTACTCACCGCTCGACGCCCTCAAGATCGCCGTCGACAACCCGGACAAGCAGGTGGTGTTCTTCGCGGTCGGATTCGAGACCACCGCACCGTCCACCGCGGTGACCCTGGTGCGGGCCCGGCAGATGGGGGTGACCAACTTCAGCATCTTCTGCAACCACGTGACGATCGTGCCTCCGATCAAGGCGATCCTCGAGTCGCCGGATCTGCGACTGTCCGGGTTCCTCGGCCCGGGACACGTGTCGACGGTGGTGGGCCTGCGGCCCTACCGGTTCGTCCCCGAGGTGTACGGCAAGCCGATGGTGGTGGCCGGGTTCGAACCCCTCGACATCCTGGCGTCGGTCTGCATGCTGCTGCAGCAGATCCGGGACGGTCGCTGCGAGGTGGAGAACCAGTACATCCGTGTGGTGCGCCCGGAGGGGAACACACAGGCGCTGAAGCTGATGAGCGAGACGTTCGCGCTGCGACCGCACTTCGAGTGGCGGGGGCTGGGATTCATCTCGCAGAGCGCCCTGAAGATCCACCCCGACTACGCCGAATTCGATGCGGAGGAACGGTTCTCGATGCCGGGCGTGCGGGTGGCCGATCCCAAGGCCTGCCAGTGCGGAGAGGTCCTCAAGGGTGTCATCAAGCCGTGGGAGTGCAAGGTGTTCGGTACCGCGTGCACACCGGAGACCCCGATCGGCACGTGCATGGTGTCGCCGGAGGGCGCGTGTGCGGCGTACTACAACTTCGGCAGGCTGCACCGCGAGACGGCGCTGCTGGTGGGGCGGAGACCGGAGTGACCACCGGCATCGATTCCGGACGGATCCTGTTCGCGCGGTACGCCTATGCGCCGAACGCGCTGGGCTACTGCGGTCCGCCCGGCGCCGCGGGCCTCGAGGCGGTGGCGTGCGGGACCGGATCGGGCGTCGACGTCGGTGCCGCGGCCCGGCAGTTCAGTGGTGCGTGGCCGTACCAGCAGTTGCTCGCCGAGCTGGCGGGGATGGACGACCCGCTCGACGAGAGGGTGGTGCGCGGCTACTGGACCGGCAACGAACTGACCGCCGCCGTGGACCGGGAACGGTTCGGCCGGGAGTTGCTGGTCCGGTTGGGGGAGCGGGCCGGACACTACTGGAACTACCTCACCGACGACCTGTTGCCCGAGGCCGCGCCCACCCACGCCTTCCACGTGTTCGGGGTGTACCCGTGGACCCGACTGCTCGGCACCAGGATGCCGCAGCCGCTGCACGTGCTGGACTCGTGCCGGATCCGCAACGGCGTCGTCCTGGAGTTGCGGCCGGACACCGCCATCGTGCGTTCGCGGGGACTGCAGTTCGACGGGACGAAGCTGATGCTGGGCCCGCTCGAGGACCGGGCGGTGCGCCGACGCGTCCCGGCCGGCTCGTTCGTACCGGACCTGCGGATGGGCGACCGGGTGGCGGTGCACTGGGACCTGGTGTGCGACCGGCTCGACACCGACGAGGCGGCGTCCCTGGAACACTGGACCGACTGGCAGCTGGGGCGGACCAACGAGCGGCTCGCGAGCGAGGCCGTCAGTGCCCCGTCCCAGGACCCGGTGTAGCCGCCGGAAGCACGAAGCCCCACGGTAGTTCGAGGCGGTGCGCCGCGAGCAGGGCGTCGTCGGCGAGGACCCGCTCGATCCGGTCGTCGGCGACCACGCGCCCGTCGTCCAGTACGACGGCCCGCCCGCACAGCTGCGCCGCGTAGGGCAGGTCGTGCGTGACGAGCAGCAGCGTGGTGTCCAGCCCGCCCAGGACCTCGGCGAGCTCGCGTCGGGCCACGGGATCGAGATTGCTCGACGGCTCGTCGAGCACCAGGACCTCCGGCCGACACGCCAGCACCGTCGCGAGGGCGACCCGGCGGCGCTGCCCGGCGGAGAGGTGTCCGGCGCTGCGCTGCGCGTGCTCGGTCATCCCCACCTGTTCGAGGGCGTCGGCCACCCGGTGTTCGAGGTCGCTGCCGCGGACCCCGAAGTTGGCGGGGCCGAACGCGACGTCCTCGGCGACGGTGGGCATGAACAGTTGGTCGTCGGGATCCTGGAAGACGACACCCACCCGGCGTCGGATCTCGCGGACGGTATCGCGGCCCAGTTCGAGCCCGCCGATCCGCACGCTGCCGGCGGTGGGGGTGAGGACGCCGTTGAGCTGGAGCATCAGGGTGGTCTTGCCGGCGCCGTTCGGTCCCAGCACCGCGACCCGTTCGCCCTCGGTGACCGTGAGATCGATGCCGTCCAGCGCGCGGCGCCGGTCCGGATACTCGAAGGTGAGCTGCCGGACGTCTATCGCTGTCGGAGCAGCCATCTCACACCATCCATGCTGTCGTCGCGATCGCCACCGCGCATACGGTCGGCGCCAGGCCCACACACCAGTCCACCCGGCCGGCGGGTGCGCTCGACAGCGGCACCGTGCCGGTGAAACCCCGGGACGCCATCGCCAGGTGCACGCGTTCTCCTCGCTCGTAGGCGCGCAGGAAGACTCCGCCGACGCCACGGGCGGTGGCTCCCACCTGATGCAGCGTGCGGGGGTCGTCACCGCGGGCGATCCGCGCGGTCCGCATCCGATCGATCTCCCCGGCAAGGATATTGACGTAGCGCAGCATCAGCGTCACGACCGTGACGATGATGCCGGGCACGTGCAGCCGGGACAGCCCGGCCGGCAGTGCGCGGACGGGGGTCGTGGCGGCCAGCGTCAGCGACACCAGCACGCCGAGGGTGCCCTTGACCAGAATGTTCCACGCCGCGAGAAGCCCCGGGACCGACAGAGACAGCCCGACGGCGGTGATCCGGTCACCGGACTCGGCGAACGGCAGGAGCACCGCGAGGACGACGAACGGCAGTTCGATGAGCATCCGGGGTGCCAGCCAACGCAATCCGATGCCCGCGATGCACCAGACCACCACGAGGATCGCGAGGTACAGCGCGAACGCCCACACCGCCTCGCGTGGTGTGGCGACGATCGCGAACACCCCGACGAACGCGGCGAGAATCTTCACCTCGGCGGGCAGTCGGTGTACCGGGGATGCGCCCTCGAGATAGAGCGGGTGGGTGTGCGAACCCGACACGTCACGGCCCCCGGCGGCGGGCGAGGACGCGGAACAGCAATCCGGCCGCCACGAACACGGCCACCACCCCGAGTATCCCGGCCACGCCGGTGAGCGCGGAGTTGCCGCGGATCGAGTAGTCGGCCAGCGGCGACGAGGACAGGTGGTGATCGGTGGCGTTCTGCGCGATGCAGTCGCCCACCAACTGCTCGGCGCCATCGGTCTCGACCACCTCGCACCCGCGCTGCGTGGTCGCGTCCAGGCCGTCGGGGCTGGAACTGGCGAAGTACGAGAGCACGCCCGCGATCAGCAGTGCTGCGACCGCGAAGCCGACCAGGAACCACGAGCGGGTGCGGACGGTCCTGGTCATGGCGTCACCGCCGCCCGCACCGGCCGCGCGCGCAGCAGGTACACCAGGTCCGGGCGGGCGCGGGCGACCGCAACGACCGTGAACGCGGTGATGATCCCCTCGCCGACCCCGATCAGCGCGTGGGTGCCGAACATGTACGCGGCGACGGTGTGCAGCGACGTCACGGCGGCGCCGCCGATCGCGTACTCCACCACGAACATCGATGCTGCGAGAACCGTTGCACACCAGGCCGAGAAGAACGCGAGGATGCCGATCCCGGCATCGCCGCCTCGAACCAGCAAGGGCCGCAACGCGACGGCCACGGTGTACCCGACCGCCGTCCCGACGAGCGCCATGTTCGTGATGTTCGCGCCGAGTGCGGTGAGACCGCCGTCGGCGAACAGGAGCGCCTGCACGGTCAGCACGATCGTGATGCACAGCGCGCCGGTGTACGGCCCCACCAGGATCGCCGCGAGACCGCCCCCCAGCAGGTGGCCGCTGACTCCCGGCAGGATCGGGAAATTGATCATCTGCACCGCGAAGATGAATGCCGCGACCAGTCCCGCCATCGGGGCGGTCCGCTCGTCCAATTCGGTTCGCGCGCGCCAGATCGCGATGCCGACACCCACGGCCGCGACAGCCCAGAACAGGGCCGACGTGGGAGCGTCGAGGATGCCGTCGCTCATGTGCATTGCGGAGTATTCGATGACCACGGTGCCCTCCTGGGGCCGGGGATCGGTACCCGCAGTCTATCGAGTCATCTGAACAGTTGAACAGGCTTTCCGGAATCGTCCGGTTCCGGTGTCTGCCAACGATCTATCGGGGGCGCAGGAGGACGTATGCGCATCCCAACGTTGTCGCGGTCAGGACCAGGATTCTGAGGGACTCGGCCACTCTCACTCCGATGGCAAGGGCGAGGACGGTCGGGCCGATCGTGAAGAGGACCGCGCAGAGAATCAGCGGGATCCGCCTGGAGGGGCGGGCGGGCCGTCGAATATCGGTTTCGTCGGACCGCGAATCGATCAGGTCGAGTTGCGGGTCGAGGTGATCGAGACTGTTCATTGGGGCTTTCGCACTACTTCGTCGTGTTCGATGGGATCGTGCTGGTTGGAAGGGGTTTTGTCGCGCTGCGCCGGATTCGATGCTAATGGAATTCGGGTGGCCCACCGACCCGCTTTCGTATTCGTTGACGACAGTGAATTCAACGAAAATGGTCTGTTCTTCTCAGGACTCGACGCGGCCGAGTCCATTGGGGTCTTTCGGCACTGGTACGCCTTGGCCGCTCGTGGCAGCGCCGGCGAAATCGGCCCGCAGATGGAGAGAATTGTCACTCCCGGCTCAGCGTGCAATTCGTGGGTCAGTCGATTTCCCGTAGGCCTGAATCGTCCAGTTCGAGCCGGCGCGTGATACCGATGTCGTCGAGGAACTGCCGATCGTGGCTGACGACGATCAGCGCCCCGCGGAACCCGTTGATCGCCTGCACCAGGTGGGCAAGGCTCGGCAGGTCCAGATTGTTGGTGGGCTCGTCGAGGATCAGCAACCGCGGCGGGGGATCGGCCGCGAGGAGCATCGCGAGCGCGGCGCGCAACCGCTCGCCGCCCGACAGCGTCGCGACCGCCGCGTCGGATTCGGCTCCCCGGAACAGGAATCGCGCCAGACTGCCGCGGACTTGTTCGGCCGACGCGTGTGGGGCGGCGGCGGCAACATTCGCGGCCACCGACTTCTCGTCGTCGAAGATGTCGAGACGCTGGGGGAGTAGCGCGAACGGAACCTTCGTGCCGCTCCGCGCGATCTCCTGCAGCGCCGTGGTCTTGCCGATCCCGTTCGGTCCGGTCAACGCGATCCGCTCGGGACCGGTGACGGTGAGGTCGACTGACTGACCGGAACGCAGGCGCGTGCCGGTCAGCTCGATCACCTGCTGTCCCGGAAACACCTCGGTGTCGGGCAGATCGACGCGGATCTCGCGATCGTCCCGCACCCGGTCCTGCGCATCGGCGAGAATCCGTTTGGCGTCGTCGAGCTTCTCGATGTGATTGCCCCGCAGCTTGCCGGCCGACTCCTGCGCTGCGCGCTTGCGCAGGCCCATCACGATCTTCGGTTCCCTCTTGTTCTCGGACATCTTCTTGCCGTACCGCGCTCGACGGTCGAGCTTGATCTGCGCCTCGACGAGTTCGCGTCCCTGCTTCCGGACGTCGCTGCGGGCGTCGCGCAGTGCAGCGCGGGCGGCTTCCTGCTCGGCCTCGACGGCCGTCTGGTAGTCGCTGAAGTTGCCGCCGAACAAGCGAATTCGACCGTCCCGCAGTTCGGCGATCGAGTCCATCGTCTCGAGCAGGCCGCGGTCGTGGCTGACGGTCAGCACGGTGCCGGGGAACTGGAGGACCGCGGCGGTGAGAAGGTCGCGGCTGTCCACGTCGAGGTTGTTGGTGGGCTCGTCCAGCAGCAGGACGTCCGGTTGGAGCAGTAGTTGCGCGGTGAGCCCGAGCAGTGTGGTCTCGCCGCCGGACAACTCGCCCACCGTGCGGTCGAGATCGCCGACGCCGGTGACGATGCGCTGCAGTCCGAGGCGGTGCAGCGTCGACACGGCGCGTTCCTCGATGTCCCACGAGTCGCCGACCGTGGCGAAATCGGATTCGGTGCCCGCCCCGGATTCGATGCGCGACAGCGCCTGTCGAATGTCGGCGATGCCGAGCACGACGTCCACCCGAACAGTCGGGTCGAGTGTCAGGTCCTGCGCCAGATACGCGACGGTGCCGTGCGCGGTGACGGAACCACGGTCCGGTCGCAACCGTCCGCCGATCAGTTTCAGGAGCGTCGACTTGCCGGAACCGTTGAGACCGACGAGGCCGGTTCGGCCCGAGCCGAACACGGCGTCGAGTCCGTCGAGGACGGGGGTGCCGTCGGGCCACGAGAACGTGAGGTCGGACAGGGCGACGGACGAGGAAGGATGTGCCATGAATACTCCGAGAGGTTGCGTGCGGTGCGCAGGCGTGTGCCGCAGCACACGCCGCGCTCTGGCGCGGGGTCACCTCTACAGGAGCAAGGGCTCTCTCCGATCGAACGGGAACATCGACGTCGAACACGTTATGGGCGGTTCAACGCTCGCGCAACCCATTTATTCCGCTCGCGGGGAGCGGAAGGGTTCCGCAGACCGGTGACCACGACGATCATGGAACTCGTGTGCGGGTACTCGACCCATGCGACCCCCAGGAACCCGGGAGACATCGATGACGGTCACCGACGAATACCTCGAGAACAACAAGCGCTACGCCGAGACCTTTTCCGGCCCGCTGCCGCTGCCGCCGAGCAGGCACGTCGCGGTGGTCGCCTGCATGGACGCGCGACTGGACGTATACCGGATCCTCGGGCTCGGTGACGGCGAGGCGCACGTGATCCGCAATGCGGGCGGCGTCGTCACCGACGACGCGTTCAAGCGCGCCATTCAGGACGAGACCGGCATCAAGCCGAACTGGTCCGCCGAGGCGTTCCCGGACGTGGAGGAAGACGTCCGGCAGTCGTTGCGCCGCGTCGCGAGCAGCCCGTTCGTCACGCTCACCGAGTCGTTGCGCGGCTTCGTGTTCGACGTCGCCACCGGGCGGCTCACCGAGGTCGGGGACTGGCGCTAGCTGTACCTGGCCATCAGGTTGGTTGCAGTCGGCTGATCGGTGGGAGTCCTCCGAGTGCGCTGTGGCGTCGTCGAGTGTTGTAGTACTCGAGCCAGG